>NZ_JBFAUZ010000001.1:0-363648 GCF_040679555.1 Spirillospora sp. NPDC052242 | reverse complement strand
CCCCGTTTTCCGTTTTTTGCTGGGTTGCCGGGGGGTGTTGGTCCCCCCCATCCGCGAACCCGGTTGGCTCCACCGCGCGCGGGGGGGGGGGGGGGGGGGCGGGGGCGGCCGCCCCACCCCCGCCCGAAGGCCCCGCCCGGGGTTCAGTCGAGGACGGCGGTGGCCTCGACTTCGACGAGGAGGTCGGGCTCGGCGAGCGAGGCGACACCGATGCCGGTGAGCGGGGGGAACGCGGTGATGCCCAGCGTCGCGGCCGCCCGGGAGACGCCCTCGGTGAACCGGGACATCATCTCCGGGGGCAGGTCGCCGCGGTAGTAGACGGTCAGCTTCGCGACGTCGTCGAAGGTGGCGCCGGCCTCCGCCAGGGCGGTGGCGACGTTGAGGTAGCACTGCTCGACCTGGGCGGCGAGGTCGCCCTCGCCGACCCTGTTCCCGTCGGCGTCGCGGGCGACCTGGCCCGCGGTGAACACCAGCCGCGACCCGGTCGCGACCGACACCTGCCGGTAGAAGTCGGGCTTCGGCAGCCCTTCGGGGTTCGCCAGGGTGATGGCCATGCTGACTCCTCGGTCTCGTGGGCGACGCCGAAACCATAGCATTGCAATGCCATGTATTCTGGCGGCATGGCGAGGGCGAAGGATCCCGCGGTGCGCACGCTGCTCCTGGAGCGGGCCGCGCACATGCTCCGCACCCGCGAGCCCGTCACCCTGCGCTCGCTGGTGGCCGGGACGGGCGTGTCGACGATGGCCGTCTACACGCACTTCGGCGGCATGGACGGCATGTGGCGCGCCCTCCGCCAGGAGGGCTTCACCCGGCTGGCGGCCGGGTTCTCCGAGGTCCCGGCGTCCGACGATCCGGTGCGGGACCTGGCGACCCTGATCGCCGCCTACGCCGCCAACGCCCTCGACCACCCCGACCTGTACCGGGTCATGTTCGACGCGAGCGTCGAACTCGAGGACCTGCGCGCCGCCGACGACACCCTCGAACACCTCGTCCAGGCCGTCCGCCGCGCCGTGGACGCGGGCCGCCTGCACCCGGACGTCGTCCCGCTCGACCTCGCGATCCAGTGCTGGGCCGTCGCGCACGGGCTCGTGTCCCTCGTCGCCGGGGGCCCGCTGCCGCGCGAGACGCTCGCACACGGCGTCCCCATGCTGTCCGCGCTGCTCGCCGGGGCGGGGGACGAGCCCGCCCGGTGCCGCCGCTCGGTCGAGGCCGGCTGGCGGCACCTGGACGGGTGACCGTCAGCCCGCGACGCGGACGAACGCGACCGCGTCCGCGCCCCGCAGTTCCGCGGGCTCCAGCGGGATGTTCCCCGGACGGGACGGGACGCGCAGTCCCCGGGCGTCCGCGAGCGCGTCGGCGAGCGGGGCCGCCGGGAAGAACGCCCGGCCGGGGACGGCCCGCGCCAGCAGGCCCTGCAGGCTGTCGTCCGCGTCGCCGTCGCCGCCGTACTCGGACGCGATGAGCCGGTACCGTCCGCCCAGGTCGGACGCCGCGGTCAGCGCGCCCGCGCTCCACCAGTGCAGGCCCTCGCTCACGCCCCACCAGGGCATGTGGGAGCGGGCCCGCTGCAGGTGGGCGTTGTGCGCGAACACCAGGCACGGGCCGCGCCGCTCCTCCGCCGCGACGATGGCGCGCAGGTGCTCGGCCATCAGGGCGTCCCGCAGCCCGAGCAGGGTCGGGAACCGGGAAGGCGACGTGGACGCCAGGGCCGCGTGGTAGCGCAGGACGCTCCTGGCCGTGCGGGCGTGCGCGTGCGCGCGGAAGTAAGCGACGTCCGAGGTCGCCCCGATGAGGGACGGGGCCTCGAACTCGTAGACGGAGAGGACGTCGTCGGCGAGCAGCCGCAGCCGCCGCGCCTCGTCGGTGTCGCCGATCGAGTGCGCGGGGTCCATCATCACCTCGGGATGGGTCCACGCGGCGTCGTCGCCGAGCAGGGCGTCGAGGTCCCCGGCGTCGTACGGGACGCGCGGCAGATGCTCGGCCAGGTAGGCGTGCGCGGCCGTCAGCGAGGCGCGGGGGCTCGGCGCGCCGGTGATCTCGAACGGGCCGTCGAACCCGTAGAACCGGACCCGCTCCGCGGGCTCCACCCCCGCGTTGTGCTCCCGCAGCCATTCGAGCAGTTCCCGGTTGCCCGGCAGCGTCCCGAACTCGTGTGTGAAGCCCGCGGCCAGGACGTCGTCCAGATCGCCGGCTCCGGTGGTGACGTGGTCGTCGACGGCCGCCCCGGCGAGATGGTCGCTCTCGACGGCGATGGACCGGTAGCCGTGGTGCTCCACCAGGTGCCGCAGCACCTCGTTGCGCAGCCGCGGGAACTCTTCCATGTCGTGGGCGGGCTCGCCCAGCCCGAGGAGCACGGGCGCCGGGCGGAAGCCGTCCAGCAGGCGATCGAGTGCGGAACCCAGCTCGGCGGGGTCGTCGCCGAAGTGCAGACCGATGTCGCGGACAGACACGAAAAGCCCCTTTCGCGGGCGTGGCCGAACGGTCGCACTTAACTGTAACGTTGAAACCTCCATTGAAACTTTTCGCGGAAACCTCCCCCGACCAGCGGCCCAACCTTCAAAACGAGGACATGAAAGCTCTGCGACCCGTCGACCTCGCCCGCGAGCACGGACTCTCCGCGCAGGCCGTCCGCAACTACGAGGAGGACGGCATCCTGCCCCCGGCCGAGCGCAGCGCCAGCGGGTACCGGCGGTACACCGCCGTCCACGCCCAGGCCCTGCGCGCCTTCCTCGCCCTCCGCGCCGGCTACGGGCACGCGACCGCCGCCGAGATCCTGCGGGCCGCCGGACGCGGCGACGACGAGGCGCTCTTCCGGCTGATCGACCGCGCGCACGCCGACCTGCTGCACGAACGGGACGTCCTCGACCAGGTCGCCGTCGCGCTCGGCGACCTGACCGCCGCGCCGCCCGCCGACCGGCGCGCGGAGCTGTCCATCGGCGAGCTGGCCCACCAGCTCGGCATGCACCCCGCGTCGCTGCGCAAGTGGGAGGCGGCGGGCATCCTGCGACCCCGCCGCGACCCCGTCACCGGCCGCCGCCGCTACCCGCCGGACGTGGTGCGCGACGCGCACGCCGCCCGCCAGCTCCGCCGCGGCGGCTACCCGCTGCGCCGCATCGAGCTGTTCGTCGACCGGCTCCGCGCCGCGGGCGACACCACCGACCTCGAGGACGTCCTCGCCGAATGGCGCGCCCGCCTCCGCACCCGCAGCCGCGCGATGCTCGCCGCCGCGGCCCCCCTCGACGACTACCTCGACCTCCTGCCGCGCCCCTGACCGGCAGCCCGGTCGAGGAGGACGAGCGGGAGCGCGGCCGTGGCGAGGACGGCCCCGATCAGGCACACGGACGTGAGCCCCGCGCCCCGCGCCAGCGCGGCCGCCGCCAGGACGGGCGTGATGCTGATGCCGAGCTGGAACGCCGACACGGTGACGGCCCCGGCGAGCGTCGGGGCGTCCGCCGCGACCGCGAACACGCGCGCGTACAGGGCCGGGTTCAGCACGAACGCGGCGACCCCGAGCAGGAACACCGCGGGCACGACCGCCCAGACCTCCCGCGCCGCCGCGGCGATCACCAGCGACAGCCCCGCGACCGCCGCCGTCCCGGCGAGGAGCGCGGCGTGCGGGCGCCGGTCGGCCACCCGCCCGCCGACCGACAGCCCCGCGAAGGCGCCGACCCCGAACAGCGCGAGGACCGCAGGGATCCACGACTCGGGGACGCCGGTGACGTCCGCGAGCACGGCCGCCAGGTAGTTGAACGTGATCATGTACGCGGCGGTGGTCAGGATCGTGACCGCGTAGACGCCCCAGAGCGCGGGCCGCCGCATCGCGCCGATCTCGCGGGCCGCGCTCGGCCGGGACGTCCGTCCGGCGCCGGTCCGGTCGGCGGGCAGCCCGAGCAGGCAGCCGACCGTCCCGGCCGCCGTCAGGGCGACGACCACCCAGAAACCGGCACGCCACGTGGTGAAGTGGCCGAGCAGCGTGCCCGCCGGGCCGCCGACGACCATCGCGACGCTGAGGCCGCTCACCACGACGCCGGACGCGCGGGCGTTGCGGTCCGGCGTCACCAGGCCGATCGCGGTCACCGCCGCCACCGCGAAGAACCCCGCGTAGGCGACGCCCGACACGAACCTGCTCGCCAGCAGGACCGGGTAGTCGCCGAGCAGCCCGGCGGCGACGCTCGCGGCGAAGACGGTCTGCGTCGCCACCAGCGCGGTCCGTCTCGGCCAGCGCAGGCTGAGCACGGCGAACGGCGGCCCGCCCACCACCACCCCGAGCGCGAACGCGGTGATGAGGAGCCCCGCCGAGGAGAGCGTCACGTCCAGGTCCGCCGCGACCGCCGGGAGCACACCGGCCAGCAGGAACTCCGCGGTGCCCATCGCGAACAGGCTGAACCCCAGCAGGTACACGCCCGCGGGCAGCCGCGACCGTCCCGTGGCGGCGGACGGCTCCGTGTTCGTCATCGTCGTGTCCATCCGGATCACCTCCGCCGACAGACTCGGGAGAACCGATCGGTTTCGGCAAAGAATTTTGCCGAAACCGGGACACATCGGATTGACTGCCGCCATGCACGACCAACCGACCGTCGACGCCGTCATCGAGCAGATCGCGCCCCGGCTGCGGCGCGCCCGGGAGAAGAAGGGCCTCAGCCTGTCCGCCCTCGCCCGGACCACCGGCATCTCCACCAGCACGCTGTCCCGCCTGGAATCGGGACAGCGCAAGCCGAGCCTCGAACTCCTCCTGCCGATCACCGCCGCGCTCGGGATCCCCCTCGACGAGATCGTCGCCGCGCCCCGCATCCTCGACCCGCGCGTCCCGCAGCGCCCCACCCGGAAGGACGGGCGGGTGCTGATCCCGCTGTCGCGGCAGCAGGGCGAGCCGCGCGCCTACAAGATGACCATCCCGGCGCACGACGAGCAGCCCCACCTGCGGACCCACGCGGGCCGCGAATGGCTGTACGTCCTCCGCGGACGGCTCCGCGTCACGCTCGGCGACCAAGACTTCGTCATGGGCCCCGGCGAGGCCGCCGAGTTCGACTGCCGCATCCCGCACTGGTTCGGCGCCGCGGGCCGCGGCGGCGTCGAGGTGCTCAGCCTCTTCGGCAAGCAGGGCGAACGCATCCACCTGCGCACCCGCCGCTGACGGCGATGCCGCAAGCGTCCCCGACCTCCCGGAAGGTAAAGTGCCCGGCGGCCGCACCGACCACCCGTCCGTCCGGAAAGAAGAGACGTCCGTTGAACAAGTGGGCACCCCTCCTGGCGGCGATCCTCCTGGAGGTGACCGCCACGCTGGCCCTGCGCGCCGCCGTGGACCGGCCCGCCTGGTACGCGCTGGTGGCCGTCGGCTATGTCGGCGCGTTCGTCGGCCTCAGCTTCGCGCTGCGCGCCGGGCTGGGCGTCGGCGTGGCGTACGGGGTGTGGGCCGCCGCCGGAGTCGTGCTCACCGCCGTCCTCGCCGCCGTGCTCTTCGACGACGCGCTCACCGTCACCATGGGCGTCGGCATCGCCCTGGTGATCGCCGGGGTGCTGTGCGTGGAGATGGGCTCCCAGCGCGCCCACGACCGGGAGCACGCGTGACCTGGCTGTACCTGGCGGGGGCGATCCTCACCGAAGTCACGGCCACGCTCTCGCTGCGGATGGCCTCCCAGCCCGGCGGACGGAGGGCCTGGTTCGCGCTCGTGGCCGCCGGCTACCTGGCCGCGTTCGCCTTCCTCACGCTCGCCCTGCACGACGGCCTGGGCATCGGCGTCGCCTACGGCATCTGGGCCGCCTCCGGCGTCGCCCTCACCGCCATCGCGTCACGCGTCCTGTTCAAGGAGGCCCTCACGAGGGTCATGGGCCTGGGCATCGTCCTCATCGCCGCCGGAGTCCTCTTCATCGAACTCGGCGCCGCCCACTGATCCCGTTTCGTGCCGACCGCGTGAGGTGCCGACGGCACCCGCCGCCGGCACCTCACGCACCTCAGGCCCGCTTCTCAGGAAGCCGCTTGATCGCGTCCAGGATGCCCGAGAACTGGGCCGCGGTGAGGTCGAGGTGCCCGCCGGCGGGGTTCTTGGAGTCGCGCACGCCGATGCCCTGCGCAAGTCGTCCCAGCTCAACGCACTGGTTGTCGTTCGCTCCGCCCGTGTAAGAGCTCTTGCGCCACCGCACGATCATGTGAGTCGCTCCAGGTATTGCTTGATGATCTCGCGTGAGGCTTCCTCGGAAGCCGCGTTCACGCCGATGCGATCGAACATAACGGACAGATCGCGGACTTCGCGCGGCGATTCGATCAAGCGGCCGCCGTTCTGTGCGGCCGAGTAGGCGACATCGCGATCTTCGAGACCGATGATCTGCATCGCGCCATCGACTCCCATGTACTCACCCGAGGCGAAGGGGACCACGCGCACGCTGACGTGTTGAAGCGAGGCCAGTTCGAGCAGATGCTCGAGTTGCTTCTTCATTACCTCGGCGCCTCCGACCGGACGCGCCAAAACGCTTTCGTCGATCACGGTCCAGGTAAGAAGGGAGTCACCTTTCTCCCAGTATGCCTTTTTCTTGGCGATCCGCAGCGCCATGATGGCATCGAGGTCCTTGAACTTGCTCGCTTTCACGTAGGCCCATGTGTAGTCGTCCGTCTGGAGGGCGAGGGGGACGACCTGGCCGTGGTACGTCTTGATCGATATCGCTTCTTCTTCGTATCGATCGATCTGGCGACCCCAGTCGGGATCGTGGGCCATTCGGGCGAACCAGAGCAGAACTTGGAAGAGGACGCCCGTGCCGTAGCGTTCGTCCAGGATCCTCATTTGGTCGTCGTGCGGGCGTCTCCTTCCCGCCTCCAGGTTGGAAACAGTCGACCGTGCGGCACCGATGAGCTCGCCGCACTGGGTGAGCGACAGGCCCATCTTCTCGCGCCAGAACCGCATCATGAACGCCAGGAAGTGCCACATGGAGATCTTGGGGTCGAGGGGGTCGCGGACGATGGGCATCGTTTCTCCCTGTTTTCGATGTGCGTGACTACAAGGCAACTCTAAGTCGCCTCAGCGAGTCTTGCCGTGGAAATCGAAAATCGAGGCAAGGGCGGGGCGATGTCGATCACTGCGACGGGGGACTTGATCATTCCTCTTTTGGGGACGCCGACGGCCGTGGGGCTTGCGCGGACGCTTGCGGGCGCTCGGTTGCAGAAATGGGGTTGTTTTCACATTTCGGACGATGCGCTTCTGATCGTCTCCGAACTCGTCACCAATGCCGCGCGGCAGACGCCGCACGAGGAGATCCGCTTCCAGCTCAGCCGGGACGTCGGCGGCGTCGTCATCGCGGTCTGGGATTCGAGTCCCGAGGTGCCGCGGCGGCCGGAACCGGTCGTCGAGTTGACTCTGGACGACCTGGACGCGTGCGGCGGGGGCTTCGAGGACGGCGGGGGCCGCGGGCTGTCGATCGTCCAGACCCTCGCGTCGCACTGCGGCGTCACCAAGGACCCGAACGGCGGCAAATGGGTGTGGGCGCGGCTGCGCCCCTGATCAGGCCGCCGCCGCGTCGAGGCGGTTCGCCAGCGCCAGGTAGGTCTCCGCCCAGCCGCTGCTCATCGCGATCTCGCACAGCGGGGCCGTCGGGAGGAGGAGGCGGCGGAGGTCGGGCAGCCGGGCGGCGTCGCCGCGGCGGAGCCGGTCGGCGTGGTCGCGCAGGTCGGAGACGAGTTCGTCCTCGCTCGCGTACCGCTCCTGCCAGGTCAGGTCCTGAGGTGCGGCCTGCACGATGGCGAGTATCGCCTCGACGGTCTCGAGGGCGGTGTCCAGCAGGCGCGCGTCCATCCGACCAGCATCGCCGACGTCCCGCCGCCCCCGCCAGCCCGCCCGCGGAGGTATTCGCAGCGGCGATGGCGGGGATCCGGGATAGCGATCACCGAAGGTCTGGTGCCCCCACCACGGCCTCTGCATTGTTGGTGATCCCACCCCGGCGAAAGGTCGAACCCGTGTGCACCTGTGCGTCCCACCCGCCCGCGCCCGATAACGCGTCCTCCGGTGTCCGGACGGGACGGCGCGCGGTGCTGCGGGCCGCCGTCCTCGGCGGCGGCGCGGCGGCCCTCGCGGGGCTCGCCCCCTCCGCCGCGCAGGCCGCGCCCGGCGGGCGGCGGCCCGGGCACCGCGGTACCGAGCTCGTCCTGCTCGGCACCGCCGCCGGACCGCCGCCGCTCGCGGCCCGGACCGGCATCGCGTCGGCGCTCGTCGTCAACGGCCGCACCTACGTGATCGACGCCGGACGGGGCGCGGTCACGCAGTTCATGCGCGCGGGGCTGTCGATGCCGTCCCTCGCCGGGATCTTCGTGACCCACCTGCACGCCGACCACACCGTGGACCTGTTCTCGTTCCCGCTGCTCAGCGCCGGGGTCGTCGGGCCGCAGGGGTTCCAGCGCCCGATCGACGTGTACGGGCCCGGCTCGGCCGGGAAACTGCCGCCCGGCCCGCCGCCCGGAATGGACTGGGTGGACGCGGACGACCCGGTCCCGGGCATCGCGGGACTGCTCCGGCTGTCGAACGAGGCGTTCGCCTACTCCACCAACGGGTTCATCGCCGAGCACATGGGCAACGACCCCGCCGACTACACGCGCGTCCACGAGGTCCGGTCGCCCGCGTCGTCCGGGGCGAGCGCCGACGACCCGGCGCCGGAGATGGAGCCGTTCGCGGTGATGGAGAACGACGACCTGAAGGCGACGGCGATCCTCGTCCCGCACGGCCCGGTGTTCCCCGCGCTGGCCTACCGGATCGAGACGGACGACGGCGCGGTCGTCTTCTCGGGCGACACCGCGCGCACCCCCAACATCCCGCGCCTCGCCGCGGACGCCGACGTCCTCGTCCACGAGGCGTTCCACCGGGACGCGGTCGCCCGGATCGGCTACCCGCCCGCGGTCGTCGAGCACATCGGCGCCGTCCACACCGAGGTCGGGGACCTGGGTGCGATCGGCGTCGAGTCGGGCGCCAGGCGGATCGTGGTCAGCCACATCTCGCCCGCCGACCCATCGGTGCTGTCCGACGCGGCGTGGCAGGCCGCCGCCCGCCGCAGCGCGCGGAAGGCGGGCTACCGGGGCCGCATCACCGTGGGCGGCGACCTCGACCGCTTCCCGATCGCCCGCCGCAAGCGCTGAAGCGGCGCGGGGAACCTCCTCGCCGGGCTCGCGTCAGCCGAACTCGGCCGCGTGGTCGGCGGCCCACGCGGCGAAGGTGCCGGCCGGTCGGCCGGTGAGCCGCTCGACGTGATCGGTGATGCGGGTCGACTCCGGTCGCCGCACCGATGCGGTGATCAGTGCTTCCACGAGCGGCTCCGGTCGACCGTCCGCGAGCATGCGGGATCGGGCGGACTCCGGTGGGAGGGCGCGGAAACGCACGGGTCGCCGGAGGGCGGCGCCGAGCCGGGCCGCCTGGTCGGCGCGAGTGAGGGCTTCGGGCCCTGTGAGCAGGTACGGTCCGTGGCCGAGCCGGTCGTGCGGCGCGAGGAGGACGGCCACGGCGGCATCGGCGACGTCTCGCTCGTCGACCACGGCCGTCCGCGCGATGTCCGGGCCCGACACCTCGTCGCCCCGGCGCAGCTGCGCCGTCCAGCCGCGCACGTTGGACGCCAGCGTGTCGCTGCGCAGCACGATGGGGCGCAGACCGGCGGCGTGCAGCAAGACCTCCATATCGGCGTGCACCTGAACGATGGGATCGCTCTGCCGAGAGGCGCCGTCGTCGACGGCGGTCGAGGAGAGGTAGACGACGCGGGGCGCCGCCGCGGCCAGCTCCCTCACGACCTCGCGGGCCGGAGCGGCATCGAGCAGGGGCCAGATCAGGAAGACGGCGTCCACGCCGGCGAGCGCCGCCCGCACATCACCGGGGTCCGTGAGGTCGCCGGCCGCCCAGTCGACCCCGGGCCGTGGTGCGGGCCGAGCCCGCACAAGGCATCGGACGCGCGCGCCTCGCTCCACGAGACGGTCGACGACCTCCCGGCCGAGGTTGCCGGTCGCGCCGGTGACGAGGATCGACGGACGGTCGCGGGAGCCCATCGGTTCGGTGGTGTCGGGCATGATCGGGACGTTAAGGGTTCAGGTCGACATGAAGGCAAGAGCGCGTGTGATGCGGACGATCGGTGAAGTGGCCGCAGGACTCGGGATCGAAGCCCACGTGCTGCGGCACTGGGAAGACGTCGGGGCGCTCACCGTGGGGCGCGATGGCAACGGCCACCGCGTCTACGACGACCGCGCCGTGGAACAGGCGCGCACGGTGCTGAAGCTGCGGCGCGTCGGGCTCTCGCTGCCCGAGGTGATCGCCGCCATGGCGCCGGAGAAGTCGGCGGCTCAGCCGGTCGTGCGGGCGAAGATCGCGGCCCTCGAAGAGGAGATCGTCCGGAAGTGGCAGGCGATCACCTTTCTCCGGCACACCGCCGAGTGCCGGCATCGCTATCTCGACGACTGTTCGGAATGCGCGAGTTTCGTCCGAGAGCCCTGAGCCCGGTGACGTTCTGGCCGAGGTCCTGGGTCACACGCCTGAGCCTGCGCCGGGCGGGCGCGCCACGTGGCGTTCCCGCGGGGCGGCAGGCCCGGCTGCCGCCTCGTCCCTACCTGCGGACGGCCCCGCTTGATGACTCGCGGCGGCGGAGGCTCAAGTCCTCCTTCGCATCCGGCCTCAGGCGTCGCAGGCGGTGCCGTCACCGTCGCGGTCCAGGTCGTAGACGTCGTCGCCGACCACGCGGACGGGGCCGCTGACGTAGGCGGGGCCGTTGCCGCTGCCGCCCGCGCAGTCGACGTCGGACGCGACGGGCACGCAGGCGCCGCCGTAGTTCTCGTCGCACCGCGGCTCCGACCTGGTGCCGATCGCGACGACCTGCGCGACGGGCTTCCTCGTGACCTTCTTGCCGAGCAGCTTCTTGCCGGTCGGTTCGCCGCCCGCGTACGTGACCTCGTAGGTGTAGGTCATGACGCCCTTGACGCCGCGCCGCTTCACGCGCGTGGTGCCCTCGTCGAGGGACGGGTCGTTCACCTTCCTGGTCGTGAACGGGATCGAGCGGGTCTTCGTGACCGTGCGCTTCTCGACCGCCGGGGTGGTCTCGGCGGGGGCGGTCGCGGCGGGCGTGGTCGCCGCGGACGTCGCGGGGGATGCGGTCGCCGCGGCCTTCGCCTGCGGCTCGGCGGGCACCGAGCCACAGGCGGCGAGGACGAGTGCGGCGGCCGCGCAGGTGGCGGCGAAGGTGCGTGTCATGAAATCCCCCTCGTTGAGGCGAGAAATCATGCTGCCGCGCGTTCTCGCTGGTCAATGGCCTGTCCGCCAGCGGACAGCGGCGCTCGCGGGTGAACCTCGGGCCGTCCTCCGGCGTCCCCGCTCCGGGAGATCCGGACGACCGGGCGACGGATATGCGCCGTTCGTTAGCCTCGGCCCGTGATCCCGTCCGATGACACGGAATCGCTCGTTCTGCGCCCGCGTCGGCAGTGGGCGGTCCTGGGGCCCGTCATCGTGACGCTGATCTTCTACGCCGCCTGCGTGATCATGCTGGTGGGGCCCCGGACGGGCCCCGTGGGCGCGGACCACGGTGGACGCGAAAGGGATCGCCTGGCGGAGGACCTGGACGACCGCGCGCCTGCCGTTGCGGGAGTCCACGAGCACCGCGAGTGCGTGTGGTCGGCCGGTGGCGGGACGGTGCTGAGCGTGAGCCTGGCTCTGGAGAGGCGGTGGCGCGGACCGGACGGCGGTGCCTCCGAGCACGCCCGTGAATCCTTCGCGTCCCGCGTGGCGGGCTGCTCGGCCCGCGTCGCCGGGGTGGGGGACGAGGCGTGCGTCGTCGGCCGCGGGGGCGGGGCCGTCCGGATCGTGGCGCGGAAGGCGAACGTGCTGGTCACGGTGTCGCTCGACGCCGGCCTCCCGGACGAGCGGGCCGTCCGGGAGGCGCGGGGCCTGGCGGCGGCCGCGATCGGCGCGATCGTGTTCGAGTAGCCCGTCACTTGCCCTTGTAGACGGGGTCGCGCTTCTCCTTGAAGGCCAGGGAGCCCTCCTTGGCGTCCTCGGAGCCGATGACGGGCCAGCCGATCTCGTCGGAGATCTTGAGGGCCTCCTCCTCCGCGAGGTGCTCGGTCTCGCGGTAGGTGCGCAGGATGGCCTGGACGGCGAGGGGGCCGCAGGCGGCGACCTGGTCGGCGAGCTCGCGGGCGGCGGCGAGGGCGGTGCCGTCCGGGACGATCTTGTTGATGAGGCCCATCGCGAGGGCCTCCTGCGGGGTGACCGAGCGGGCGGTCAGCAGGATGTCCATCGCGTTCGCGTAGCCGATCTGGCGGGGGAGGCGGATCGCGCAGCCGCCCATCGGGAAGAGGCCGCGCTTGGCCTCGTACAGGCCGAGGGTCGCGCTCTCGGCGACGACGCGCAGGTCGGTGCCCGCGAGGAGTTCGGTGCCGCCGGCGACGGCCCAGCCCTCGATGGCGCAGATGAGCGGCTTCGTGGGGCGCCCCTCGCGCAGCAGGCCCTTCCAGTGGAAGTTCTCGATCCGGGCCATCCGCTCGCGGATCTCGGGGTCGTCCGGCTGCCGCCCCATCGCCTTCAGGTCGGCGCCCGCGCAGAACGTCCCCTCGGCGCCGGTGAGGATCCCGACCCGGACTTCGGGGGTATCGGACATGTACTGCCAGGCCTCCGCGAGCCCCACCAGCATCTCTGAGCTGAAGGCGTTGCGGGCCTCCGGGCGGTTCATCGTGACGATGACGACGTGACCGTCGCGCTCGACGGTGCAGTGCTCGGTGCTGATCGGCAGCCGTTCCACGGCGGTCCCTCCTGCAGGCTAAGAAACGAGAACAGATTCTAGTAAGAGTCTTCCCCGGCCGGTAGGTCTTGCTCTGCAAAACGAGAACGTGATCTACTTTGGCGGTCGGGCGCCGGAGTGTGACGGCGCTCACCCGTGCTCACGGAGGGAGACCCGATGGGAGCGTTGGGCTTTTGGCGGTTGGCGCAGGCCGATCCCGAATGGGTGGCCGCCGTCGACCCGGACGGGACGCGGTACACCGCGGGCGACCTGCTCGCGCGCTCGAACCGGCTCGTCCACGGACTGCGCGGACTCGGCCTGAAGACGGGCGACGGGATCTGCGGGCTCGTCCCGAACGGCGTCGAGGGGCTGGTGCTCTACCTCGCGGCGCTGCAGGCAGGCTGGTACTACACGCCGATCAACTGGCACCTGACGGGCCCGGAGATCGGTTACATCGTCGAGGACAGCGAGGCGAAGGCGTTCTTCGTCCACGAGCGGTACGCGCAGGAAGGCGCGCGCGCGGGCGAGGCCATCGAGGCGCACCGGCGGTTCGCGTTCGGTGAGGTCGAGGGGTTCCGGTCGTACGAGGAGCTCGTCGACGGGCAGCCGGACACCCTGCCGGACGATCGCAGCAACGGCGCGACGATGCACTACACGTCCGGGACGACCGGACGGCCCAAGGGCGTGAAGCGCGCGCTGATGGGGATCGACCCGGACGACAGCGCGGAGCTGATGACGTTCCTGCTGGGCCTGTTCGGCATCCCGCCGGGGAGCCCGGCGGGCGGCGAGCCGCAGGCGCACCTGATCACGTCGCCGAACTACCACACGGCCGTCACCCAGTTCGGCGGCACCGCGCTGCAGATGGGGCACACGCTCGTCTACACCGACAAGTGGGACGCCGAGGACTGCCTGCGGATGATCCAGGAGCACCGCGTCACGAACACCCACATGGTGCCGACGCACTTCAAGCGGCTGCTGGCCCTCCCCGAGGACGTCCGGAACCGGTACGACGTGTCGTCGATGAAGTGGGCGATCCACGCGGCCGCGCCGTGCCCGGTGCCGATCAAGAAGCAGATGCTCGACTGGTGGGGCGACTGCATCTGGGAGTACTACGCGGCGACCGAGGGCGGCGGGACGATCGCGAGCCCCGAGGACTGGCGGGCGCACCCCGGGACCGTCGGGAACGCGTGGCCGATCAGCGAACTGCTCATCGTGGACGACGACGGCGAACCCGTCCCGGCGAGGACGCACGGCACGATCTACATGAAGATGGCCGGTGCGGACTTCGAGTACAAGGGCGACCGGGAGAAGACGGAGAAGGACCGGCTCAAGGACTTCTTCACCGTCGGGGACATCGGCTACCTCACCGAGGACGGCTTCCTGTTCCTGTCCGACCGCAAGTCCGACATGATCATCTCGGGCGGCGCGAACATCTACCCCGCCGAGATCGAGAACGAGATCACCCTGCACCCCAAGGTCGCGGACGTCGCCGTGTTCGGCATTCCCGACGACGAGTGGGGCGAGCAGATCAAGGCGGTCGTCGAGCCCGCCGAGGGCGTCGAACCGGGCCCGGACCTCGCGGCCGAGATCCTCGCGTCCCTGGAGGGCCGGCTCGCGAAGATGAAGTGGCCGAAGACGATCGACTTCATCGAGACGATGCCGCGCGAGCCGAACGGCAAGCTGCTCAAGCGCAAGCTCAGGGACCCGTACTGGAAGGACCGTGAGAGTGCCATCTGACGTGAACCACGTCGTCGAGTTCCCCGGCGGCTACACCCGCTCGGTCGGCCCGGTCATCGGCCGCTTCCTGAGCGAGCTGCGGGACGGCCGGCTGGTCGGGGTCCGGACGAGCGGGGGCCGCGTGCTCGTGCCGCCGACCGAGTACGACCCCGACACCGGCGACGACGTCACGGACGAGTTCGTCGAGGTCGGCCCGGTCGGCACCGTGACCACCTGGTCGTGGGTGGCGCACCCGGCGAAGGAGCACCCGTTCGACCGTCCGTTCGCGTGGGCGCTGATCCGCCCGGACGGCGCCGACACCGCGCTCGTCCACGCGCTGGACGTCGGCGTGTTCGACGCGGGCGCGGAGCCGCCGAAGTTCCTGAAGTCGGGGATGCGGGTGCGGCCGAAGTGGCGGGCGGAGCGCACCGGCACGATCGGCGACATCGAGTGCTTCCTGCCCGAGGTCACGATGATCAACCCGCAGGCGAGGCTGGAGTTCCGGCTGAGCGGCGGGCGGGCGCTGCGCCGCTACCTGGAGGGGATGTCGCAGGGCCGGATCCTCGGCAACCGGTGCCCGGTGTGCGAGGCGGTCATCGTCCCGATGAAGGAGACGTGCCCGCGCGACGGCGTGCCGATGACCGAGGAGGTCGAGCTGCCGGACGTCGGCACGCTGACCACGTACGCGGTCAACAACATCCCCGACCCGCGGGCGCCCGAGGTGCCGTTCGTGTCCGGTTACGTCCTGCTGGACGGCGCGGGCGTCCCGATGCTGACGCTGGTCGCGGGCATCCCGGCCGACCAGGTCCGGATGGGCATGCGCGTCAAGGCCGAGTGGCGGCCCCGCGAGGAGTGGGACGCGAGCGTGAACAACATCAAGTGGTTCGCGCCCCTCGACGAGCCGGACGTCCCCTTCGACGAGATCAAGGACTACCTCTGATGCGAGAAGTAGCCGTCGTCGCCTTCACGCAGAGCGAGCACAGCGGCGCGGACCAGGGGCTGCTGGAGACCGAGATCCTCGCCCCGGTGATCGGCGAGATCAAGGAGCGGACCGGGCTGACGCGGTTCGGGTTCACCTGCTCGGGCTCCTGCGACTACCTGCAGGGCGCGCCGTTCGCGTTCGTGTCGGCGCTGGACACGGTCGGCGCGTGGCCGCCGATCTCCGAGAGCCACGTCGAGATGGACGCCGCCTGGGCGCTGTACGAGGCGTGGGTGAAGCTCCAGATCGGCGAGATCGACACGGCCCTGGTGTACGGGTTCGGCAAGTCGACGCAGAACGACATCCGCGCGATCTTCACGCAGCAGCACGACCCGTACTACCTGGCGCCGCTCGGCGTCGACCACGTGTCGCTCGCCGCCATGCAGGCCCGCGCGTACATGGAGAGGTCGGGCGCCAAGGAGGACGACCTGCGCGCGGTGGCCGCGCGGTCCCGTGCGGCCGGACGCGGCAACCCGTTCGCCCTCGACCTGCCCGACCCCGCGGACGGCGCGGGCTACGACGTCGCACCGCTGCGCGAGCACGACGTCGCACCGCTGACGGACGGCGCCGCGGCGATCGTCCTCGCGGCCGGGGACAGGGCGCGCGAGCTGTGCGAGCGGCCCGCGTGGATCACCGGGTTCGACCACCGCGTCGAGCCGCACTCGCCGGGCGCCCGCGACCTGACCCGTTCGGAGTCGACGCGGATCGCCGGGGAGAAGGCCGGCGCGGCGGGCGTCGAGGTCGCGGAGCTGTACGCCCAGTTCAGCCACGAGGAGCTGATCCTGCGCGAGGCCCTCGGGCTCGGCGACGACGTCACCGTCAACCCGTCCGGCGGGGCCCTCGCGGCGAACCCGCTGATGGCGGCGGGCCTCATCCGGATCGGCGAGGCCGCGGCCCGCATCCACGACGGGACGGCGGCGCGGACGCTCGGGCACGCGTCGTCCGGTCCCTGCCTGCAGCAGAACCTCGTGTGCGTGATGTCGGGAGAGAAGTAATGGCCAACTCCTGTGCGGTCATCGGCGTCGGGCAGACGCAGTACAAGACCAAGCGCCTGGACGTGTCGATGGCGGGGCTGCTGCGCGAGGCGGCCCGGCGGGCGCTCGACGACGCGGGGCTGACCTGGCGGGACATCGACGCGATCGTCGTCGGCAAGGCCCCCGACCTGTTCGAGGGCGTCGTGATGCCGGAGGTGTTCCTCGCGGACGCGCTGGGCGCCGCGGGCAAGCCGCTGATCCGGGTGCACACGGCCGGGTCGGTCGGCGGGTCCACCGCGATCGTCGCGGCGAACCTCGTCCGCAGCGGCGTCCACGACCGGGTGCTCACGCTGGCGTGGGAGAAGCAGTCGGAGTCGAACGCGACGTGGGCGCTGACGGTGAACTCGCCGTTCACGACGTCGCTGGTGGTGGGCGCGGGCGGCTACTTCGCCCCGCACATCCGCGCGTACATCCGCCGGTCGGGCGCGCCCGAGCACATCGGGCACCTCGTCGCCGTCAAGGACCGGGAGAACGCGCTGCGCAACCCGTACGCGCACCTGAAGATCCCCGGCATCTCCCGCGAGATGGTCGAGTCGACGCCGATGCTGTGGGAGCCGATCCGCTACCTCGACACGTGCCCGTCGTCGGACGGCGCGTGCGCGATGGTGCTCGCGTCCGAGAAGGCAGCGAAGAAGGCGCCGGGCAAGCCCGCGTGGGTGCAGGCGGCGTCGTTCCGCTCGGAGCCGATGACGTTCTCGGGCCGCGACAACGTCAGCCCGCAGGCCGGCAAGGACTGCGCCGCCGACGTGTACGCGCAGGCCGGGATCGCCGACCCGCGCCGCGAGCTCGACTGCGCCGAGGTGTACGTCCCGTTCTCCTGGTACGAGCCGATGTGGCTGGAGAACCTCGGGTTCTGCGGCGACGGCGAGGGCTGGAAGGTCACCGAGTCGGGCGCGACGGCCTTCGACGGCGACATCCCGTGGAACCCGTCGGGCGGCGTGCTGTCGTCCAACCCGATCGGCGCGTCCGGGATGATCCGCTTCGCCGAGGCGGCGATGCAGGTCAGCGGCCGGGCCGGCGAGCACCAGGTGGAGGGCGCCAAGCGCGCCCTCGGGCACGCCTACGGCGGCGGCGCCCAGTTCTACGCGATGTGGATCGTCGGCAGCGAGAAGCCGTGACGTGAACGTTCCATCTCCCCCCACCTCAACCCCCCTTCGGAGGGTGTCCGATGGAGTACAACCACGCTGACCTGTTCGAGGGAGTCGCGGACGCGATCGGGGACCGGACCGCGCTGGTGTGCGGCGACCGGCGGCTCACCTACGCCGAGCTGGACGAGCACGCCAACCGGCTCGCGCACCACCTGGCGGCGGCCGGGGTCGGGCCCGGGCAGCACGTCGCCGTCCAGCTCTACAACGGCGTCGAGTACGCGGCGGCGCTGCTGGCCGCGCTGAAGATCCGCGCCGTGCCGATCAACGTCAACTACCGGTACGTCGAGGGCGAGCTCCGCTACATCTACCAGGACTCCGACAGCGTCGCGCTGCTGTACGACGTGGAGTTCGAGGAGCGGGTCGCGGCCGTCGTCCCCGAGGTCCCGAAGCTGCGGCACCTCGTGGCCGTGGGCGGGGCGCCGTCGATCGAGGGCGCCGTCCGGTACGAGGACGCGCTGCGGGACGCCGACGGCGGGCGCGGGTTCGCGCCGCGCTCGCCCGACGACACCTACATCGTCTACACGGGCGGCACCACGGGGATGCCCAAGGGCGTCATGTGGTCCACCGAGCAGATGCTGTTCGCGTTCTGGAACCCGACGTTCCCGCGCCCCGAGCGGCCCGAGGACGTCGTGGAGATGGCCCGCAACGGCGGCCCGATGGTGATGATGCCGATCGCGCCGCTCATGCACGGCGCCGCGCAGATGGCCACGTGGATCGCGTGGTTCATGGGCGCGACGCTCGTCTACACGCGCAAGTTCGACGCGGCCGAGGTGTGGCGGACGATCGAGCGCGAGAAGGTCAACTCCCTGACCGTCACCGGGGACGCGATGGCGATCCCGATGGCGGACGAGCTCGCCCGCGGCGGGTACGACACGTCGTCCCTGTTCGCGTTCGTCTCGACGGGGGCGATCCTCACCGGGACCGTCCGGGACCGGATCGCGGAACTGCTGCCGAACAGCATGATCCTCGACCGTTTCGGGTCGACCGAATCGGGCTCGACGGCCGAGGCGGTGGCGGGGTCGTCCCCGGAGAAGGGGCTCCGGTTCGCGCCGGACGTGGAGAACGTGACCGTCCTCGACGACGCGCTCCGCCCCGTCCGTCCCGGGTCGGGCGTCATCGGGCAGGTCGCGCGCAGCGGGTACATCGCGCACGGCTACTACAACGACCCGGAGAAGACCGCGAGGACGTTCCCCGTCGTGGACGGCCGCCGCTGGCTGCTCACCGGGGACATGGCGACGGTCGAGGAGGACGGCTCCATCGCCGTGTTCGGGCGCGGGTCGCAGGCCATCAACACCGGCGGCGAGAAGGTGTTCCCGGAGGAGGTCGAGGCCGTCCTCAAGGGCCACCCGGCGGTGTACGACGCGGTCGTCACGGGCATTCCGGACGAGCGCTGGGGCAACCGCGTCGCGGCCGTGATCCAGCCGTCCGGGGACGCCCCGGCCGCCGAAGATCTGGACGCGCACTGCCGCCGCGAGCTGTCGGGCTACAAGGTGCCGCGCACGTACGCGTTCGTGAAGGAGATGAAGCGCTCGCCCGCGGGGAAGGCGGACTACCGCTGGGCGAAGCAGGTCGCGGAGGAGGCCCGCTGACGCGGAGCGGGCCCGCCATGGGTCGGCCCCGAGCCTTTGTAAGGTTCGGGGCCATGCCTGGACCCACGGTTAGCGGGCCTAACAAAAACCATGATAGGGGCGCCCGGATACTGGTTCCGGCGCCCGCGACCATGACCTGACCCACACACCGGCCGGACGGCCGGGCTCGCCCGGCCGGCCGCCCGCGCCTCAGCCCGCGAGCGCGGCGAGGAGCTCGTCCTCGCTCTGCCCGCCGCCGCCGAGCACCCGGTCGCCGTCGAAGCGGAACGCGGGCACGGCCGCGCGGACGAAGCCGAGCCCCCGCACGCGTTCGAGCTCCCGGTGCAGGTCGTCGGGGCCGGTCGTCCCCTCCGTCACGCCCGCCTCCCGGGCCAGCCGGTCCAGCACGTCCGGATCGGCCACGTTGACGCCGTCGGTGAAGTAGGCGCGGAACAGCCGCTCGGTCATGGCCTCGCCGCGGCCCTGCTCGACGGCCCAGGCGATGCGGCGGTGCGCCTCGAACGTGTTCGTGGACACGACCCGCGTGAAGTCGACCCGCAGCCCCTCGGCGGCGCCGAAGTCCGTGGTCGCCTGCACCGTGCGGGCCTCCTCCTCGCCGAGGAGGCGGCGGTGCGTCTCCACCAGCGGCTCGCCCGCCGGGTCCATGTCCGGCTGGAACCGGTACGGCAGCAGCGTCGTCTCCACCTCGCCCCCGCCCGCGCGGAACCGCTCGACGGCCCGCGAGTACCGCGTGAACATCAGGTACGAGTTGACGCAGGCGATGTCGAAGACGAACTCGACCGTGCGCTTTCCAGGCATATCGCGCTTTCCAGGCATATCGCGCTTTCCAGGCATATCGAACTCCTCTACCGGGTCGGAAGGATCACCAGGGCACCGGACCGGCGGCCGCGAAGAAGCCGCCGGTGGGGCCGTCCGCGCCGATCGAGGCCATGCGCACGATGATCTCGGCGCCCTCCTCGACCGTCTGCGGGCCCTGGTGGTCGTTGAAGTCGGTCGCGGTGTGGCCGGGATCGACCGCGTTGACGCGGATCCCCGGGTAGGCGTGGGCGTACTGCGCGGTGACCATGTTCAGCGCCGCCTTCGCCGAGGCGTAGTCCAGCGCGGGAACCCAGGTGGGCACGTGCGCGGCGCGGGCCGCCGGATCGGCGGCCGCCGCCAGCGAGCCCAGCGCGCTGCCGACGTTGACCACGACCGGCGCCGCGCTGCGCTCCAGCAGCGGCAGGAACGCCCGCATCACCCGCACGACGCCGAAGACGTTCGTGTCGTAGCAGGCCAGCATGTCGTCCGCGGTGGTGCCGGCGACGGGCTTGCGCGCGCCGATGATGCCCGCGTTGTTGACGAGGACGTCGAGGCGTCCGGCCTCGTCGCGGACCTGCTCGGCGGCGCGGCGCACCGAATCCGCGTCGGTCACGTCCAGGCGCACCGGGCGGGCGCCGAGCGCGCGGGCCGCGTCCTCGCCGCGCCGGGCGTCCCGGGCACCGGCGAACACGGTGTGCCCGGCCGCCACGAGACGGCGCGCGGTCTCGAAGCCCAGCCCCCGGTTGGCTCCGGTGATCAATGCGATGCTCATGGCCCGATCCTCGGCGCCGCGGCATGAACAGGGCAGTGCCCGCCTCTTCCTGGGAACGGCGGTACCACCCGCGGGCCGCGGGCCCCGGCGCGCCCGACCTAGAGTGGACGCCGTGAGCGTGCGAGGCGGCGGGGCCGGGGAGAACGAACTCGGCGTCGCGCTGCGCACGTGGCGGCGCCGGGCCGACCCCGCCGCCGCGGGGCTCCCCGTGGACCGCTCCCGCCGGGTCGCCGGGCTGCGCCGCGAGGAACTCGCCCGGCTGGCCGGGATGTCGGTCGACTACGTCGTCCGCCTGGAGCAGGGCCGCGCCGCCTCCCCGTCGGCGCAGATCCTCCTCGCCCTGGCGCGGGCCCTGCGCCTGTCGGCGGAGGAGCGCCGCCACCTGTTCCTGCTGGCCGGGCGGCTCGCGCCCGCCCCGGACCGGGTCTCGGCGCACCTCACGCCGGGCGTGCTGCGGCTGCTGGACCGGCTGGACGGCTCCGCGGTCGGCGTCTACGACGCCGCCTGGACGCTCGTGGCCGCGAACCCCCTGTTCGCCGCGCTCACCGGGGACCGTCCGGACGACCGGCCCGGCGCGGACGAGCGCGACCGGAACGTGCCGTGGCGGCACTTCACCGGAGCGCCCACCCCGGTGAGCCACACCCCGGAACAGACCGAGCGTTTCGAGTCCGCCCTGGTCGCCGACCTGCGGGCCGCCACGGGGCGCTTCCCCGGGGACGCCCGCCTCCGCCGGCTGATCGCCGACCTGCGGGCCCGCAGCCCCCGCTTCGCCGCCCTCTGGGACGGGCACGGCGTGGGCGCGCACGTCACGGACAGCAAGACGATCCACCACCCGGACGTCGGCGAACTCCGCCTCGACTGCGACGTGCTGACCGTCCCGGACGCCGACGTGCACGTGGTGGTCTGCACCGCCGCCCCGGGAACGGCGTCGGCCGACCGGCTGCGCCTGCTCGCCACCATGGCCGCACCGGCCCTCGAACCGCCTGTGACCGTGCGGCCTCGCCGCGTCGGCGCCGCCCGCTAAACTCTCCGAACGCTCCACATTCGAGAAGACGGAGGTGGGTCGTGGCGACCCCCGAGCGCGGGCGGGCGGCGGGCGGACCGGCGCCGGAGCCCGCGGCGGCACCGGTGGCGGGGCGGGCGGCGGAGCTCGCGGCGGAACTCCAGCGCACCACCATGTACACCGTCCTGCTGCACCACGCGACGGCGACCAAGTCGGGGATGAACGTCACGGACGCGCAGTGCGTGAACGCGCTCGCCCTCGACGGCCCGCAGACGCCCGGCGGCCTCGCGAAGCTGATGGGCATCACGACGGGCGGCGCCATCACCGCCGTCATCGACCGGCTGGAGAAGTCCGGGCACGTCCGCCGCACCCGCGACCCCGACGACCGGCGCCGCGTGATCGTCGAGCTGGTCCCCGGCGCCGTCGAGCGCGTCGGACGGTACTTCGAGCCGATCACCCGGCAGTTCCGCGAGCGGCTCGCCGGCTGCACGGACGAGCAGATCGCCTTCCTCCTCGACTGGTTCGGCGGCACCAACGCCGCGATGCCCGCCATCATCGACGAGATCCGCCGCATGCCCTGAGCGAGGGCCCGCGCACCGCCGCGCGGCCCGTTCCGGCCGCGTGGCGAACACCACTATTGGACCGGGTGTCGCACATGGCAGACTGCCCGCATGACGGACTCGTCCCGGGCGCACCGCCACCTCGCCACCGCGATGGCCACCATGGGCACGCTGCACATGGTCGCCCCCAAGCCGTTCGACGCGCTCGTCCCCGAGCGGCTGCCCGGCGGCCCGCGCACCTGGACCTACCTCAGCGGCGTCGCCGAGCTGGCCTGCGCCGCCGCGGTCGCGCACCCGCGCACCCGCCGCGCCGGGGCGCTCGCCACCGCCGGGCTGATGCTGGCGGTGTACCCCGCCAACATCAAGATGGCCCGCGACTGGCGGCACCGGGCGCTGCCGCTGCGCGCCGCCGCCTACGGCCGCCTGCCCTTCCAGGCGCCGCTCATCGGCTGGGCCCTGCACGTCGCCCGCAAGGCCCGCTGACGTCCGTCCGTTCCGAGAGCATGTGGGCGCGAGCGATGCGATCATGTCCGGTATGCGCACACGACGGAACGGGCGCTGACCGTGGAGCCGCTGCGACCCGAGGACCCCGCCGCGATCGGCGGATACCCCCTGCTCGCCCGCATCGGCGCGGGCGGCATGGGCCAGGTGTACCTGGGACTCACCGACGGCGGACGGCACGTCGCCCTCAAGGTGATCCGCGAGGGCTTCGACGGGCCCGAGGCCCTCGCCCGCTTCCGCCGCGAGGTCGCGACCGTCGAGCGCGTCCGGAGCCGGTTCGCCGCCCAGATGGTCGGCGCCGGGCTGGACGCGCCGCCGTACTGGCTCGCGACCGAGTACGTCCCGGGCCCGACGCTGCGGCAGGCCGTGGCGCAGCACGGGCCGCTGCCGCCCGACACGTGCCTGCGGCTGCTCGCCGCCCTCGCGCACGGGCTCCTGGAGATCCACCGGCAGGGCGTCCAGCACCGCGACCTCAAGCCCGGCAACGTGATCCTCGCCCCGGACGGCCCGCGTCTCATCGACTTCGGCATCGCGCGCGGCGAGGACCAGACGCAGATCACCCGGACCGGCGCGTGGAACGGCACCCCCGGATACGTCGCGCCCGAGGTCGTCCGCGAGCAGGAGCCGCTGCCCGCCTCCGACGTGTTCTCGCTCGCCGGGACCGTCGCCTACGCCGCCACCGGACGCCCGCCGTTCGGCGGCGGCCGCATGGAGGCGATCATCCACCGCACCCTCGGCGGCGAGATCGACCTCGACGGCGCGGACCCGCGCGTCGCCGAGCTCGTCGAGCGGTGCGCGCGCAAGGATCCCGCCGACCGCGCCACCCTCGACGAACTGCTCCACCGGACGGCGCCCTACGGGACGCTCGCCGACGACCCCGACTACCGGCGCATCGTCGGCGACCCCGCGCCGGTCCCGTCCGACGTCGCGGACGCGGTCGCGACCGGCCTCGTCCCGCCAGAGCGCACGGCGACGCTGCGCGGCCGGCCCGGCCTGCGCTCGCGCGCCGCCGTCATCGCGGCGGGCGCCGCGACGGTCGCGGTCGTCCTGGGCGCGGCCCTCGGCGCCCGCGTCCTCCTCGACTCCGAGAACCCGGCGGGCCGGACGAACGGCGCCGGGCAGGCGTCGGGGCAGGCGTCCGGCGCCGCGGCGGGCACCGGGAGCGGGCAGGGGACGGGCACCGCCTCCACCGGGCCGAGCGGCCCGGCGGGCGGGAGGACGCCCGGACCGGACGGCCGCCCGCCGGACGAACTCCTGCTCAAGCAGCCCACGAACGACTACCAGTCGTTGAACTTCTCCGAGACGGACCACACCTGCCTTCCGGCGCTGCGTCCCGAGAACTCGGAGCTGCAGCGGCAGATGCAGATCTCCGCGCCCCGGACGCCGCACAGCGGGAAGACCGTCGAGTTCGGCATGCGGCACAAGTGGGAGACGCCGCCCGGCTACTACGTCGCGGCCGAGGTGCGCGTCCCGCGCGGGGCGCAGATCGGCAACGCGGTGAGCGGCGCCGCGCGGAGCAAGCCCCGGCTCCTCACCGGGAGCGACTGGGTCTACCTGACCTACCCCACGGACTTCGAGTGGGCCGGTTTGGGCGGGGCGTACCCGCTGATCGAGGGCACCTGGACGATCGTCTGGCTGCACGTCCACCCGAACGGCGACGCCTACTACATCGGCTGCGACGGCTTCACGGCCACGTAGGGCCCGCGGACCCGCCGTCCGCTCGCACGTGCGGCCGTCCGGTGGCCCGGCGGTCAACGGCGCGCCGGGCCGCCGCGGGCCGGCGCGCCGCCGCCGGGCGGGTCAGCGGACGGCGATGACGGCGGAGCCGTGGCCGAAGAGGCCCTGGTTGACCGCGATGCCCGCCCGCGCGCCCTCGACCTGGCGGCCGTCCGCGGTGCCGCGGAGCTGCCACGTCAGCTCGCACACCTGCGCGATGGCCTGCGCCGGGATCGCCTCGCCGAAGGACGCCAGCCCGCCGCTCGGGTTCACCGGGATCCGGCCGCCGAGCGCCGTGGCGCCCGAGCGCAGCAGCTCCTCCGCGCCGCCCGCCTCGCACAGGCCGATGTCCTCGTACCAGTCGAGTTCGAGGGCCGTCGACAGGTCGTAGACCTCCGCGAGCGACAGGTCGTCCGGCCCGATCCCGGCCTCCTCGTACGCGGCGTGCGCGATCGCCGACCGGAACGGGCGGTCCGGCGGCTCGACGGCCATCGCCGAGTCGGTTGCGAAGTCGGGCAGGTCGAGGACGGTCTTCGGGAACGTGGGCGTCACGGTCGACAGCGCCGGGATCCGCACCGGATCGGCGATGCCGTGCCGCCGCGCGAAGTCCACCGAGGTGAGGACGAGCGCGGCGCC
The DNA here is from genome assembly GCF_040679555.1 of Spirillospora sp. NPDC052242. NCBI lineage: Bacteria > Bacillati > Actinomycetota > Actinomycetes > Streptosporangiales > Thermomonosporaceae > Spirillospora > Spirillospora sp. NPDC052242. The sequence continues at coordinate 338,476 of NZ_JBFAUZ010000001.1, read as the reverse complement.
GCCGTCGCTCGTCGCGCAGATGTCGAGGAGCCGCAGCGGGTCGGCGACGACGGCCGACTCCCGGACGTCCTCCGGCGAGACCTCTTTCCGGTAGCGCGCGTTCGGGTTGTTCAGCCCGTGCCGTGCGTTCTTGACCTTCACGGCGGCGAAGTCGTCGAGCGTGGCGCCGTGCACGGCCATGCGGCGACGCGCGTACAGGGCGAAGTAGATGGGGTTGGTGGCGCCGAGGAGACGGAAGCGCAGCCAGTCGGGGTCGTCCGGGCGGTCCCCGCCGACCGGCTTGAAGAAGCCCTTGGGGGCCGCGTCCGCACCGACCACCAGCGCCACGTCGCACAGACCCGCGAGGATCTGCGCGCGCGCCGACGCGATGGCCTGCGCCCCGGACGCGCACGCCGCGTAACAGCTCGACACCCGCGCCCCGGACCAGCCCAGCGCCTGGGCGAAGGTCGCACCCGCGACGAACCCCGGGTACCCGTTGCGGATCGTGTCCGCGCCCGCCACGTACTGGACGTCCGTCCACGCGAGGCCCGCGTCGGCCAGGGCGGCGCGCGCCGCCGCGAGCCCGTACTCGACGAAGTTGCGGCCCCACTTGCCCCACGGGTGCATCCCGGCGCCGAGCACCGCCACCGAACCGCTCACTTGACCGGCCTCCACATCCAGACGGTGTACTCGGCGTCGTCGTCCTCGTACAGGACGCCCTCGGTCAGCTCGACCTCCATCCCGACGGCCAGGTCGTCGACCGTGCACTCCGGGACGACCTGCCCGAGGACGACCATGCGCTCGTCCTCGAGTTCCACCGCGGCGACCGTGTACGGCCGGAACGGGTCGGGGGAGACGTACGGGGGCGGCGGCTTGTAGCGGGAATCGGCGTACGACCAGATCCGGCCGCGCGCGGAGAACGCGTGCTCGGCGAGTTCGGAGCCGTCCCGCGGGCCGTCGCAGCGCGGGTTCCTGCAGGCCAGCTCGTTGCGCGGGAAGTACGGCGTCCCGCACGACCCGCACCGGGTGCCCAGCAGCCGCACGCCGCCGTCCCGCTCGGTGAACCAGCCGTCGATCGCCGGACGACGTTCCTTCGTGGTGGTCACGCGGCCTCCCGCCTTGATCGCCTACCGGCGCAGCCTAGCAACCAAGCGCCCGGTCAAGACAGGCCCGGCCGCGGCGGACAGCGCGACCGCCAGCAGGACCAGCACGTACAGGCCCGTCCCGGTCCACGCGCCGTGCTCGAACGCGAACCCGCCGGCCGTCCCGCCCAGGCTGCTGCCGAGGTAGTACGCGCACAGGTACAGGGCGGACGCCTGCGCCCGGTTCGTCGACGCGCGCAGCCCGACCCAGCCGCTCGCCACCGAGTGCGCCGCGAAGAACCCGACCGTGAACACCAGCAGGCCGGCGCCCACCAGCCACAGCACGGGCGGGAACATCAGCACCAGGCCCGCCGCCGCGACCACGAGCGCCCCGGCGAGCACCGTCCGCCGGCCCGCCCGGTCGGCGAGGACGCCCGCCCGCGCGGACGCCGCCGACCCCGCCAGGTTCATCACCGCGATCAGGCCGACGACCGCCATCGGCAGGTGGAACGGCGCCTCCAGCAGCCGGTACGTCAGGAAGTTGTAGACCGTGACGAACCCGGCCATCGCCGTCAGCGCCACCACGTAGAGGCGGCGCAACCCCGGGTCCGCCAGGTGCGCGCGGAGCCCCCGGTGATCGGCCCGTCCCGGGCGGTGGAAGCGCGACGGCGGCAGCAGCAGCCAGAACGCGACCGTGAACACCAGCGCCAGCAGGACGGTCGCCGCGAGGGCCCAGCGCCAGCCGCCGAAGTCCGTGACGACGCCCGGCACCACCCGTCCGAGCACGCCCCCGATGCCCGTCCCGGCCACGTACCGTCCCATCGCGCCGCCCAGGTGCGCGCCGTCCACCTCCTCCGCCAGGTACGCCATCGCGACCGCCGGCACCCCCGCCAGCGCGAGCCCCTGCACCGTCCGGACGGCCGCGAGCTGCGGGAACGACGTGCACAGCGGCAGCAGCAGCCCGATCGCGGCCGACGCCGCCGCCGACCCGAGCATCACGCGCGTCCGTCCGTACCGCTCCGACAACGAGCTGACCGGGATCACCGCGACCGCCACCGCGCCCGTCGCCAGCGACACGAGCAGGCTCGCCCGCGCCGGGGCCACGCCGAGGCCCGCCGACAGTTCGGGCAGCAGCGCCTGCGTGCAGTACAGCGACATGAACGTCGTCAGGCCGGCCGCGAACAGCGCCAGGTTCACCCGGCGCAGACCGGGCGATCCGGGCAGATGGCGTTGGGGAATCTCCAGGGTCGCGGTCATGCGCCAAGGTTCCGCCTGGATCGATCCATGCGTCCAATGACTCTTTACTCTGCGACCGATGCCGATCCATCATGAATCCATGGATCTCCTCACCGTCCGGTGGTTCCTGACGGTCGCGGAACTCGGCCATGTGACGAACGCCGCAGCCGAACTCCGGATCTCCCAGCCCGGACTGTCCCGCGCGGTCGCCCGGCTCGAGAACGAACTCGGCGTCCCCCTCCTCGACCGCGCCGGCCGCGGCGTCGCCCTCACCCCGTACGGCCGCGTCTTCGCCGAGCACGCGCGCCGGCTCGTCGCCGCGGAGGACGCCGTCCACCGCGCCCTCGCGCAGGCCGCCGACCCCGAGCACGGCGAGGTGTCCCTCGGCTTCCTGCACACGCAGGGGCCCTCGTTCGTCCCCGACCTCATCCGCCGCTACCGCGACCGCCACCCCGGCGTCGCGTTCCGCCTCAGCCAGGACCGCTCCGAGCGCGTCACCGCCATGGTCCTCGACGGCCGCGCCGACCTCGCGATCAACAGCCCCCGCCCGGACGACCCGTCCCTCACCTGGCACCCGCTCGTCACCGAACGCCTGCAGCTCGCCGTCCCGGCCGCCCACCGGCTCGCCGGGCGGCGGCGCGCGTCCGTCCGGGACGTCCTGGGCGAGCCGTTCGTCGCCCTGCGCGAGGGCGCCCACCTGCGGACCCTCGCGGAGGAGCTGTTCGCGAACGCCGGCGCCCCGCCCCGCATCGCGTTCGAGGGCGAGGAGACCTCGACCGTCCGCGGCCTCGTCACGGCGGGCCTCGGCGTCGCGATCGTCCCGCCGCCGCGGCCCGGCGAGGAGTTCTCCGGCCTGCGCCACCTCACCCTCACCGACCCCGGGGCGACCCGCACGATCGGCCTGGTCTGGTCGACCGCCCGCACCCGCCCGCCCGTCGTGGAGGGATTCCGCCGGTTCGTCCTGGAACACGGCGGGGAAGGGCAGCTAACTGACTCGTCAGTCACTTGGGTACAGTGACCGAGTCGGATTCTGTTCGTGGAAGGAGACCGCGGATGCGGACTGGACTGGAAGGCAAGACCGCCCTGGTCACCGGGGCGTCCCGGGGCATCGGTAAGGCGATCGCCACCGCGCTGGTGGCCGAGGGCGCCAACGTCGTGCTCTCCTCCCGCAAGCAAGAAGGGCTCGACGAGGCCGCCAAGGACATCCTCGCGGCCCACCCGAACGCCCGCGTCCTCGCCAGGGCCGCCCACGTCGGCGACGCCGAGCAGGCCGCCGCCTGCGTCGACGCCGCCATCGCCGAGTTCGGCGGCCTCGACGTCCTCGTCAACAACGCCGGGACGAACCCCTACTTCGGCCCGATGGTCGACATCGAGCCGTCCGCCGCCGCGAAGACCGTCGAGGTCAACCAGTTCTCCATCGTCACCTGGACGAACCTCGCGTGGAAGCGCGCCATGCGGGAGCACGGCGGCGCGATCATCAACATCGCGTCCGTCGGCGGCATGGTCACCGAGCACGGCATCGGGTACTACAACGCCACCAAGGCCGCCGTCATCCACCTCTCCCGCCAGTTCGCGGTGGAGCTCGCGCCGAAGGTCCGGGTCAACTGCATCGCCCCCGGCCTCGTCAAGACGCACCTCGCCCGCGGCCTCTGGGAGGGCAACGAGGAGGCGATCAGCAAGCACATGCCGCTCGGCCGCCTCGGCGTCCCCGAGGACATCGCCACCGCCGCCGTCTTCCTCGCCGGCGACACCTCCTCCTGGATGACCGGCCAGACCATGGTCGTGGACGGCGGCAGCACCATCCGGCCCTCGATCGCCTAGGAGCCCACATGTCTCGCTGGGGACTGACCATTCCGCTCTCCGGACCGCTCGCCGAGCAGCGCGAGATCATCGCGAGCCTGCCCGGCCTCGGCTACACCGACGCCTGGTCCGCCGAAACGAACGGCACCGACGCCTTCACCCCGCTGGCCCTCGCCTCCCAGTGGGCCCCCGACCTGCGCCTCGGCCCCGCGATCGTCCCGGTCTACACGCGCGGCCCCGCCCTCCTCGCCCAGCAGGCCGCGACCCTCGCCGGCCTCGCACCGGGCCGGTTCGTCATGGGCATCGGCACGTCCTCGGACACGATCGTCGAACGCTGGAACGGCATCCCGTTCGACGAACCGTACAAGCGCGTCCGCGACACGGTCCGATTCCTCCGCAAGGCCCTCGCGGGCGAGAAGGTCAAGGAGGAGTACGACACCTTCACCGTCAAGGGCTTCAAGCTCGACAACGCACCCGCGACCCCGCCCCCGATCGTCCTCGCGGCCCTCCGCCCCGGCATGCTCCGCCTCGCCGCCCGCGAGGCCGACGGCGCGATCACGAACTGGCTCGCGCCGAAGGACGTCCGGACCGTCCGGTCCGAACTCGGCGACGACCCCGAACTCATCGCCCGCCTGTTCGTCTGCCCGACCGAGAACGCCGACGAGGCCCGCGCCATCGGCCGCTGGATGATCGCCGCCTACATGACCGTCCCGGTCTACCGCGCCTTCCACGAATGGCTCGGCCGCGGCGACGCCCTCCGGCCGATGAACGAGGCGTGGGCCGCGGGGGACCGGAAGAAGGCCCTCGAGGTCATCCCGGACGAGGTCGTCGACGACCTGATCGTCCACGGGTCCCCGGCCGACTGCCGGGCCCGGATCCGCGAGTACGTCGCCGGCGGGCTCACGACGCCCGTCCTCGCGATCGTCCCCGCGAAGGACGTCTCCGTGCCCGACGCGGTCAAGGCCCTGGCCCCGTCCGCCGACTGAGACACCCGCACGCGAGAGGGGGCCGCCCGATCGGGCGGCTCCCTCTTCGCTTCTCCGCGCCTAGGGCATGACGTCCCGCGCGGGCGCGTCGTCCTCGATCCGGACGTCGGCGATGTCCTCGACCGGGCCCGGCGCGGAGCGCGGCACGCCCGCCCGGAGGGCGAGGTGGGCGGGGGTGCCGGCCGGGGAGACGATGTGCATGGTGCCCCGGGCGGCGTGCACCGCGAAGCGGGCCTTGGCCAGCAGGGCGATCCCGGCGGCGTCGATGCCGGTCAGCCCGCCGAGGTCGAGCACCAGGTGCAGCGGCTCCCTCGTGAGCACGATCGTCGACAGGATCTGCGCCTCGGCCGTGACGGCGGTCGCCGCGTTCAGGACGCCGTCCATGTGCAGGACCTCCAGCGCCCCCTGTCTCGACGTGCGGAGCACCAGTTCGCGACCGGGGCGGTCGCCGGTCGGCGCGGTGGCCGCCGGGGGCTCCGCGTCGGACGAGAAAGGCTGTGGCGCGGACGGCTTGACGAGCACGGGTCACCTGCCTCATCGGACCGAGATCATCATTGACCAACAAACTTTCGGTAAGTCTAATACGCGAAACGAAATTCGCCAAAGGGGCGTCGTATGATTGGGTGGTCAACGGACCCTCCTGCGGGCGGGGAGGCCGCACACCCCGCGTCCGGCGAGGCGGCGACCGAGAGCGATCGCGAGGTGAGCAGATGGAGACCTCATCCGAGCCGAAGAAGACGTGGACCTTCCTCACCAATCACGCCCGGGTGCTCATCCTCATCGCGCGCTCGCCCAGCATCCGGATGCGCGACGCGGCCCAGGAGATCGGCATCACCGAGCGCGCCGCCCAACTGATCATCAATGACCTCGAAGAGGCCGGGTACCTCACCCGCACCCGCGTCGGCCGCCGCAACACCTACACCGTGAACCCCGACCGGCCCTTCCGGCACCCGAGCGAGTCCGACCACGACGTCCGCGACCTGCTCGACCTGTTCACCGAGCGGGTCTCCGGCGCCGCCCGCTGACGTCCGGCCCGCGCGCCCGGCCGAGAAGAAATCCGGTGCCGCGCCGTGTGTGGGACGCGTGCACGGGGGTAGCAGGTCGCCTGCCGGTGGATCACCGCCGGGTTCGTCCCCCCGGTTCCGCCCCAGGTCGTCGGCCGAGTCCGTGACCGGGGCGGCCCCTGCCGGTCTCGTGGAGACCGCGGCCGGGCGGGCGCGGCGGTGGCACCGGCTCGTTCTGGTGGCGGACGTGGAGGCGGAAGATGGCAGAAAACCGGCGGGACGTGATCGAGGTGCTGAAGCACGATCATCGCGAGGTCGAGGAGATGTTCGACGAGCTGACGGCCGAGTCCGACGCGCGGCAGCGGCGGCGGATCCTCGACGACGTCACCATCGAACTCGTGCGGCACTCGGTCGCCGAGGAGATGTACCTGTACCCCTGGGTCCGCCGGTACGTGCCCGGCGGGGACCAGATCGCCGAGAGGGAGATCGGGGAGCACGCCGAGGTCGAGCGGCTCCTGAAGGACCTGGAGTCCATCGACACCGACGAGATCGCCTTCGCCGCCATGGTGCGGCGCCTGATCGACGACGTCGCCGCCCACATCCGGCACGAGGAGACCACGCTGTTCCCCGCGCTGGCCGAGAAGGCCGGCGCCGACGAGCTGTACACGCTGGGCGACCAGGTGCAGGCCGCCAAGAAGACGGCGCCCACCCGGCCGCATCCGGCGGCGCCGCAGACGCCGCCGCTGAACAAGCTGCTGGCTCCCGGCACCGGGCTGGTCGACCGGGTCCGCGACCACCTGTCCGGCCGCGGCGGCCACTGACCCGGGCGAGGCCGGCCGGGCCGCCCCACGGGCGGCCCGGCGGCTTCGCCGGTCCGGTCAGGCGAGCCAAACCTTCAGGTAGGTGGGATCGTCGCCGGCACCGGCGGGCTCGACGCGCAGGCCCGCGGCGGTCAGCGTCCTCCGGTAGGCGGCGAGTTCGGCGGTCGGGCTGAGGGTGCGGCGCCGGGTGCGGCTGGCGCAGGCGACGATGAAGGGCAGTCCGCCGTCGCCCCCGTCGATGACGCAGAATCCGTCGCGGGGCCGGCCGTACTCGCGGTGCCCGGCTCTGCGGAGGACGTCGCGGACGGTCTCGGCGTCGCGGTCGCGGCGGGTCCGCAGCGGCCTCCGGTGGCGTCCGTATCCGAACGCCGGCTCGTCGCTCACGCGGGTGGTGGTCACAGGACTCCTCGGAGGGTTTCCATGGGGTGCCGATCATCGTGTGTGCAGGTGGTGGGGTGCTCGGGGGAGCGAAGCGGGTCTTCCCCCACCGCGGCGTTCCAATCCGGATGTCACACCCGCGCCCCGGGGGCGCCTCTCAGGAGGCATGAAGCTCACGATCTTCGCCGCCACGGGCGGCACCGGACGGATCCTGGTCGATCTGGCCCTCGCGAAGGGCCACGACGTGACCGCGGTGGCGCGCCGGCCCCGCGACCTGCCGGACGAGGTCCGGACCGTCCGGGCGGACATGCTGGACGACCCCGACCTGCGGCCCGCGCTGGAGGGCGCGGACGCGGTGTTCTCGTGCCTCGGCGCCCGGAACAAAGCGGAGGCCCGGGCGCGGACGTGCGCGAAGGGGACCGAGGCCGTCATCGGGGGGATGCGGGCCACCGGCGCGCGCAGGCTCGTCGTGATCAGTTCGGAGTCGATGACCGTCGTGCCGTCCCCGAAGCGGCCGGACCCGCCGAAGCACGATCCGGGCGAGGGGTTCCTGCTGCGGTACGTCGTGGGGCCGCCGGCGCGGCGGTACTTCCTGCGGGAGCACTACGCCGACCTCGGGGTGATGGAGGACGCGGTCCGCGGCAGCGGGCTCGACTGGACGATCGCGCGCCCGGCCCTCCTCGTCGACCGTCCCGCGCGGGGGCGGTACCGGACGGCCGTCGACCGCAAGCCGAAGGGCGGTTTCCGGATCGCCCGCGCCGACCTCGCGGCGTTCATGCTCGGGTGCGTCACCGGGGACGAGACGATCGGGCAGGCGATCACCCTCAACTACTGAGCCGTGTTTAGCCCGCGGCGTCGGCGGGGAGGGAGGGCGGGATCCATGCAGACGACGAGTAGGAGCAGATCGTGCTCACGCTGACGAGCGGCGCGGTGCAGGTCATCCGCAACGTGACCGCCAATCCCGAGCTGCCGCCCGAGACGGGGATCCGGATCGAGTCCGGGATCGACGGTTCGGACGCGCTGCGGCTGTCGGTCGCGTCCGCGCCGGAGGCCGGTGACCAGGTCGTCGAGGAGGAGGGCGCGAAGGTGTACCTCGAGCCGGCGGCGGCGCAGCTGCTGGACGACAAGACGCTCGACGCCCAGGTCGACCCGCAGGGCGACGTGGCGTTCACCATCGCGGAGGGCACCGCGACCTGACCGGACGAACGGACGGCGCGGGGGCCGGGGCACGCGCGACGCGCCCCGGCCCCGCGTGCGTCCGGCCCCGCGTGCGTCCGGACAGCGGGCCCGCAGGGTCACGTCGCCGCGATGACGAGGGCGGCGATGCCGGCGGCGAACCCGATCGTGGTGAGGACGAGGAAGGCGGCGACGACCGCGCAGGCGAGGCCGCGCGGGCGGTCGCGCCAGGTTCCGTAGCGGTCGCGCACCTGCCGGTCCAGGGCGTCGCGGTCCGGTGCCGCGGCCTCGCCGTCGTCGGTCACGTGGGCCAGTGTGTCACTCGAACGACGGGTGCGGGCCGAGCGCCCAGTATTCGAAGAGGCCGTGGCCCGTGGTGCCGTCGGCGTACTCGTAGCGGGCGACGGAGTCGACCATGCCCCACATGCGGGCGGCGTCCTCGGGGTCGCGGGTGTCGAGGGTGACGCCCTGCACCTTGAGGTCGGGGCCCTGGTACATGCCGTGCTTCCAGTCCGGTTCGAGCCCGTAGCCGGTGCCGACCATGAGGTGGACGGGCAGGATCGGCGTCGCGGTGATCGTGAACGGGGCGCCGCCCGGCGGGGCGAAGTCGATCGCGGCGGTGACGACCTCGCGGGTGTCGGGCTTGTAGACCGGACGGTACTCGGGACGCCCCAGGTACTCGGGTTCGCGGGACGGGTCCGCCCAGACGCGCGTGGACTCTTCGAGCACGCGGCGGCCCTTCTCGTCCTCCTGGACGATGCAGAGGATCGAGTGGTCGTCGAACTGCATCGGGGCGTACATCCAGTAGAACGTGCCGGCGTTCTTCGACTGGATGCCGGGCGGTTCGGGTTCGCCGACGGGGCGGATGCCCCAGGAGCGGTCGCGGGAGCCCCACCAGACGTCGGGGGTGACGTCGACGCGTTCGTCGCCGATGGTGATGTGGCCCGTCCAGCGGCCGGTCTGGGCGATGCGCCGGGAGTCGAACATGACGCGGTCCTGCCAGCGCAGGTAGTGCGGCGGTTCGAGCGTCGCGGGGATCGCGCCGTCCCAGGTGAGGTCGAACGAGAGGCCGTGCTCGGTGGGGTCGAGGGCGACGCGGAGCCGCTTGAGCCCTTCGAGGACCTCGACCCGGAACGGCCCGACGGTCGTGTCCATGCGGTCGGCGCCGAGTTCCCGGGAGGCGCGGACGACGCGGTGCAGCGGCCCGCGCCGGACGACGGCGAACGCGTCCGTGACGCCGAGGTTCGGGTACTGGCCGACGCCGATGAGCATCATGAGGTCGTCCGAGCACGGGTGGACGTTGAAGTAGTAGCGGTCGTAGAAGTTGCGGTCGGACGTGGTGACGTGCCGCATCACCTCGGGCGCCTGGTGGACGGGGTAGTCGTCGAGGGGCGAGAGGGTCACGGCGTCTCCTCCAGGATGCGGGCGAGCAGGCGGGTGCAGTTGTTGTCGTAAGGGAACTCGCTGGTCGCGTCGATCCAGCCGAAGTCGATCATCGCCTGCCCGATCCGGGCCATGATCACCGAGAATTTGAAGCCGGACAGGACTTCGTAGTAGGCGAGGTTCCGCATCGGGCGGCCGAGGAGTTCCGCGTAGCGGGCGGCGGTGTCGGCGTACGAGGGGAAGCCGGGCAGGCGGGGGACGCCGATGCCGTCGCAGTGGTGCCGGTCGATGAACATGAACCAGGCGAGGTCCTCCTCGGGGGCGCCGAGGACGGCGTTCTCCCAGTCCAGCGCGGCGACGGGGGAGCCGCCGTCGAAGACGACGTTGCCGATGCGGGAGTCGCCCCACAGCAGGACGGGCGGGTCGGGTTCGTCGGGGCGGTTCGCGCGGAGCCAGCCGAGGGCCTTCAGCGCGACGTCCTGCGGGCCCGGGTAGGCCCAGTGGAGGTAGTGCTCGTAGTAGTTGAGGCGCTGGTCGAGGCCGGGGGCGCCCCACGCGGGCTGGTCGAGGAAGTCGAGGCCGAGGGCCCGGACGTCCAGCCGGTGCAGGCGCGCGAGGATGTCGAGGGTCGACCACCACATCGCGGCCCGCTCGTCCGGCGCGACCTCGGTGACCCAGCCGTCCATGTGGTACGGGGGCATGTCGGTGGGGACGCGGCCGTCGACGCGGCCCATGACGAAGAACGGGGCGCCGAGGACGTCGGGGGACGGCTCCCACCAGTGGACGGGCGGGACGGGCAGCTCGGTGCGGTCCGCGAGAACACGCATCAGCCGGTACTGCTCCTCGAAGCGGGGTTCGGGGAACACCTGGTAGTGGACGGGCGCGACGCGCGCGACGCACGGGTGCCGGACGCCGTCCGGCGTCTCGGCGTCGAACATCAGCGTCTCGCTGGAGAAGCCGCTGGTCTCGGGGGTTTCGAGGTGGGGGACGCGGGCGCCGGGCAGGTGCCGGTCCAGCCAGCCGGACAGGGCCAGCCGGGTCGCCTCCGGGTCGCGCTGGGTCGGAACGGGCATGGCCGCCTCCTGGCTCGCAACCAAAGTGAAACGTGTTCTATCAACGCGCCCGGGGGTGGTCAATGGGGTGTCCCGGCAGGCGTGAAAAAATCGGACGATGCGCCTCACCAAGCTCGGGCACGCCTGTGTCCAGATCAGCAAGGACGACCGCACGATCGTCATCGACCCCGGCGCGTTCAGCACCGGGGCGGAGGAGGCCCTCGCGGGCGCCGACGCGGTCCTGATCACCCACGAGCACTTCGACCACTTCGACGCCGACGCGCTGCGCAAGGCGATGGCCGCGCGCCCGTCCCTGGAGGTGTGGACGTCCCGCGTGGTCGCCGAGAACCTCGCCGACCTGGGCGGACGCGTGCACCAGGTGGGGCACGGCGACGCCGTGGCGATCGCCGGGTTCGACGTGCACGTGTACGGCGAGGACCACGAGATCCTGCACCCGGACGTCCCGCCGATCCCCAACACCGGGTTCCTGATCGACGGGGAGGTGTTCCACCCGGGCGACGCGCTGACCGTGCCGGGCGAGCCCGTCCGGACCCTTTGCCTTCCGGGTAACGCGCCGTGGCTGAAGGCGGCCGAGCTCTTCACCTACGTCCGCGAGGTCCGCCCCGAGCGGGCGTACGCCATCCATGACGGCCTGCTGAACGACATCGGCCTCACGGTCATGAACAAGAACGCGAGCAAGGCGCTCGAAGAGATCGACAGGACGTACACCCGGCTGGCCCCGGGCGAGTCCGTGGAGCTGGACGGCGCGTGACCGAGCACCCCCCGACCCCCCGGGCCGTCCAGGCCGTCTTCTTCGACATCGGGGAGACGCTGATCAACGAGGGTGAGATCTACGGGCGCTGGGCCGACTGGCTGGGCGTGCCGCGGCACACGTTCCTCACCAAGCTCGGCGCGTACCTCGCGACCGGCAAGACCCACATGGACCTGTTCGAGTACTTCCGCCCCGGTTTCGACCTGGAGGCGGAGGAGAAGGCGCGCCGCGCGGCCGGCGTCCCCAACGGGTTCGGCCCCGACGACCTGTACCCGGACGCGCGCGCGTGTCTGGCGGGCCTGCGCGCCCAAGGCCTGTTCGTGGGGATCGCCGGGAACCAGCCGGTCGAGGCCGCCGAGCAGACGGAGGCGCTCGGGCTGGACGCCGACGTCATCGGCATCTCGGACGTCTGGGGCGTGCAGAAGCCGTCGCACGAGTTCTTTGAACGCTGCGCGCAGCTCGCGGACGTCCTGCCCGAGCACGTCCTGTACGTGGGCGACCGCATCGACAACGACGTCCGTCCCGCCATCGCCTTCGGCATGCGCGCGGCGTTCCTCAGGCGCGGCCCGTGGGGGCACATCCAGGAGGACGACGGCATCTTGCGCGAATGCCAGTTCGTCTTGGACGACCTCACCGACCTCCCCGAACTCGTCCGCGACGCGAACAACCCCTAAGGGACTCCCCCTACTCCGCGAGTAGGGGGAGTGAACCGCTCCAACGGCTGATGTGGGGCACGGTGTCCGGTTTCTAGCGTGGTGGGTAACGGGCAAGGCGCCCGTGTTCACGACTCCAGGAATCGGGGAGAGAGAACCCATGAACGGCCTTTACCGACCGCGCAACCGCATGATCGCGGGGGTCTGCGCCGGGCTCGCCCGCAGGTTCGGCATGTCCGCCTTCACGGTGCGGCTCCTGTTCGTCCTGTCCTGCCTGCTGCCCGGCCCGCAGTTCGTCGTCTACATCGTCCTGTGGATCATGATGCCGAACGAGGACCGCCACCTGGCGCGGAGCCACTGACCCACAAGATCATCGAAGATCATCGATACCGCTCGACCAGCCCGGCCCGGGCAGTGTTAGATCGGTGGACACGAATCCACGGGCAGGGAGGGGACGGCGGTGTCGCAGGACGACCCGGACTCGGGCCGGGTCACCGCGCGGGACCCGGCCGGCGAGCGCGCCGCCCGCCTCCTGGGCTTCCTGCGCGACCTCGCCCGCGCCCGCCGCGACCCGGCCGCGCACCGCCGCGTCCACTGGCTCGCCGACCTGCCCGGCGACGTCTACGTCGAGACCGACGCCGGGCCCGGCGACGTCCTGTTCAGCCTCCCGGTCATCCCGCCGACGCCCCCGGCGGTGCTGGAGGAGTTCGACGGCTGGCTGGCCCTGCGCCACTGGTACCGGCTGCTGCGCGACCTCGCCGAGGACGCCGGCGACGACGAGGTCGTCCTCGGCGCGGGCCTGCTGTCGTGGCGTCCCGCGCACGGCCCGCCCGTCCGCGACCACCTGCTCGGCACGCCCGTCCGGGTCGCCCTGGACGAACGCACCGAGCGGATCGACGTCGTCCTCGCCGGGCCCGTCGCGCTGCGGGACGGCGACCTGCTCGGCGGCCGCCCCGGCTTCCGCGGCGCGGAGCGCGCCGCGGCCGCGGTCCGCGCGGGCCGCGGGTTCGGGCTGCACCCCTCGGCCGGGGACGTCCTGCGCGACTGGTGCGACGCCGCGCTCGTCGGCGCCGTCGACTACCGCGACGACTGGACGCCCGACGAGACCGGCACGCCCGTCCCGCAGGTGCGGCTCGCGCCCGCGCTGATCGTCCGGCCCCCGTCCCGCGAGCCCGTCGCCCGCTACCACCAGCGGATGATCGACCTCCTCCCGGACCTGCCCGCCGGCTTCGCCCGCTTCGTGACCGGCCGGTCGCCGCAGGTCATGCGCGTCCCCGAACGCACCCCCGCGACCGTCCCCGACCTGCTGGAAGGGCTGCTCGTCCGGGGCCGCCGCGTGCTCGTCGCCGCCCCCTCCGTGCCGGCCGCCGCCGCCCTGCACGCCGCGCTCCCGCCCGGCCTCGCCGCCCTCGCCGCCACCGACCCCGCGTCCGCCCGCACCGCCGTCGAGTGCCTGCACGCCGCCCCGCCGGACGACCTCGACACGCTCGCCGAGCACGCGGCCCGGGCCGAACGCGACGCCGCCGAACTGCGCGACCGCGCACCCCGCGCCGCCCCCCGCGAACCCGACCCCGAACTCGCGTGGATGCCCGCACGCGCCGCACTCCCGCCCGACCCGCCGATCACCGCGCGGGAGGCCGCCGATCTCGTCGCGCTCCTCGCGAGCGAGACGCCCGAACGCCGCGCCCGTCCCGAACAGCGCGACGTCGATCCCGGCGCGCTGCCCAGCGCCGCGTACGTCCGCACGCTCGTCGAGGCCGAACGGACGGCCGCCGAACGCGCCGGACGCGCCGACACCGAACTGTCCCGGCTGCTCCGCGACGCCGACGTCACGCTCGTCGCACGCCTCGACGGCGCGGCCGCCACGGTCGGCGCGGCCCTGCACGACCTCGGACTCGACGGGCACCCCGGCGGCTGGAACCCCGCCGACCTGGCCGTCCGCGCGTTCGCCGACGCCCTCGCCGAGCGCCGTCCGGCCGTGTGGGCGCGCGTCACCGAGATGACGGCCCGCGCCGAATGGGCCGACCGCGCCCTCGCCGGCATGGGCGGCCGCCGCGTCGAACTCCCCCCGGGCGAACTGCACCTGCGGCGCCTCGCCGGCGTCGCCCAGGAGCTGCGCACCTACCTCGCCGACGGCGGCACCCTCAAGCGCGGCCCGCTCCGCTCCCAGCCCCAGCGCCAGGCCGAGATCCTCCTGCAGTACGCGACCGTGGACGGCGAACCCCCCACCACACCCGAACTGCTCGACCTCGTCTTCACCGACCTCATGGTCCGGATGACCTGCCAGGAACTCCAGTACGTGTGGGAGGCCGCCGGGATCTCCTTCCCCGCCGACCTGCCGCCCGCCGAACGCGTCGACCGCTTCGTGCGCGCGCACACACGCCTCGCCCGCCTGCACGAGATCCTCCCCGCCATCAACGAGACGAGAGAACTCCTCGACCGGGCGGGCCTGACCGTCCCGCTGAACCACCCCCTCCAGTGGCACGCGTACGCGACCGCCCTGCAGGGCGCCCTCGAGGGCCTCGGCGTCAACCGCGCCGCCGCGGACCTCGACGCCCTCCGCGACTCGATCGGCCCCGCCGACCCGGCCGACCCCCCGGAACTCGCCGCCGCCCTCGCCGCGATCGACGCCCGCGACGCCGACGCCTACGGCCGCGCCCTCGCCGCCCTCGCCGAGGCCCGCCACGAGCGCGCCCTCCAGCTCCGCTGCGGCGAACTCCTCGACCGCGTCCGCGCCGTCCACCCCGACCTCGCGCACCTCCTCCTCGCGACCGACGGCGACGAGGCGTGGCGCACCCGCGTCCGGCGCTGGGACGACGCGTGGACGTGGGCGCGCGGCGCGGGCCTCACCCCCGCCGAGGAACGCCACCGCGCGGCCGTCGCCGAAGCCGAGGCCGCCGCGTCCGCCGCCCGCGCCGAACTCGCCGCCGCCCGCGCCCGGACCGCCGCCCGCGCCCGCCTGCACGCCGCCGCGTCCCCTCCGATGGACGTCGTCCCCGCGTGGATCCTCCCGCTGTGGCGCATCCCCGAGACCCTGCCGCCGCACGCCGACGCGTTCGACGCGGTCATCGTGGACGGCGAACACGGCGCGGGCGCCGAAGCCCTGTTCGTCCTGTGGCTCGCCCCCCGCGCGATCCTCGTCGGCGAGGCCGCCCGCGAACTCCCGCCCCCCGACGCCCCCGCCCCTCCCACCGCCCCCCTCGACGACCTGGCGGCCATCGTCACCCCCACGACCCCCCTCTTCACGATCCTCACCGGCGACCCCCCACCCGCCCCCGAGGCCACCACCCCCCACGAGGCAGCACCCCCCGACGCCCCCGACCCACAGGACGACCCGCCGCCACGTGCCGACGCGGGACCTCCCGGCGGGACGCCTCCACGAGAGCACTCGCCCCCACGAGGCGCCGCCACCTCCCACACAGCGTCCGAGCCCCCCGGCGCCCCCGAGCCGCACGGAGGCCCGGTGTCGCGCGTGGACGCGGCGCCTCACGGCGGGACGCCCGCCCGTGAGGGCTCGGTCCCGCGAAGCGGCGCCGCCCCCCGCGCGGAGTCCGCGCCCCCCGGCGCCGCCGGGCCGCACGATGGCTCGGCGTCGCGTGGGGATGCGGGGCTTCACGGCGGGACGTCCTCGCGCGAGAGCGGCGCTTCGCGTGCAGAACACGCGGGGCGCGGTGCGGGTGAGGCGCGTGGCGGTCCGGCTGGACGTGCGGATTCGGAGGCGCAGGGAGGGGCGGGCGCTCGTGAGGGCGACGCCTTCCGCGAGGCGGCTCGCGGTGACTGGGTGCCGCATGAGGACGTTGCATGGCGCGAGGGGTGGGGGCCGCGGGAGGCGGCCGGGTCTCCTGGGGCGCGCGACGATCTCGGTTCCCGTGGGCGGACGCCGCGGGGTGGGAGCGCTTCCCCGGGCGGGGACGCCGCGCCGGATGAGGGGGCCGGGGCGGGCCCGTTCCGTGGGGAGTCGCCTTCGCGGGCCGGGGCGGGAACCGGTGCGGGTGCTTCCCCCGAGCAGGCGGCCGGGGGGCGGGCGGCCCCGGAGAGCGGGGGGCCGCGGGTGCGGCGGGGGCGGTCGATCGCCACGTACAAGCGGCCCGAGTTGCTCGAGATCATCCGGCATGTCGCGGGGCGGGAGCCGGAGTTGAGCGACGACCAGCTCATCGATCTGGTGGGGCGGCTGCTGGGGTGTCCGGAGGACGAGGCGCTGCTCGTGGGGGCGCGGCTGCGGTACGCGGTGGAGGCGTTCCGGGAGGAGTCGGCGTAGTGGAATGAAGCGTTCCGTTTGGCTAATATGGAACGGAACGCTTCATTCTGTGGAGGTCGACATGTCGCGCATCCTCGACCGGCGGACCCTAAACCGGACGACGCTGCATCGGCAGCTCCTCCTGGAGCGGTCCGGCATGGCGGCGCCGGAGGCGGTCGAGCGGCTCGTGGCCGTGCAGGCGCAGGAGCCGAACGCCCCGTACGTCGGGCTCTGGAACCGGCTCGCGGGGTTCCGCCAGGACGACCTCACCGGCCCGCTGCACGACCGGGCGATCGTCCGCACCTCGCTGCTGCGGGGCACGCAGCACATGGCGACGACGCCGGACTTCCGCTGGTTGAAGCCGCTGCTGCAGCCGATCGCCCTGCGCGCGTGGCGGGCGGGGTTCGGGCGCGCCGCCGCCGGGTGGGACCTGGACGAGCTGGCCGCGGCGGCACGCGGGGTGCTCGCGGGGCGCACGCTCACCCGTCCGGAGATCGCGCGGGCGCTCGCCGAGCGGTGGCCGGACCGGGACCCGCTCGCGCTCCGCTGGTCCCTGCAGGCCCTCGTGTCCGTGGTGCACCCGCCGCCGAGCGGGACGTGGAACACGTTCGGCGCCACGAGGTTCGCGCTCCCCGAGGACTGGACGGGCGAGTCGCCGCAGGAGCGGGACGCGGACGAGCTCGTCACCCGCTACCTCGCGGCGTTCGGCCCCGCGTCGGCGCGGGACTTCGCGGTCTGGTCGGGCCTTCGGCGCAAGGACGTCGACTTCGATCGGCTTCGTCCGCGCCTGCGGGTGTACCGGGACGAGAACGGGGTCGAGCTGTTCGACGTCCCGGAGGGCGAGCTCGTCGAGGACGCCGCGGCGCCCGTCCGGTTCCTGCCCGAGTTCGACAATCTGGTGCTCGCGTATGCAGACCGGACGAGGGTGATGACGGACGAGCGGCGCAAGGTCGTCTGCGTCGGTTCGGAGACGAAGCCGACACTGCTGATCGACGGTCGCGTCCACGGGGTGTGGAGGCTGGTGAACGACCGGGCGGCGGAGCGGGCGACGCTGACGATCGAGGCGTTCGAGCCGCTTCCGGTGGGTTCGGCCGTCGAGGAAGAGGCGGCGCGGCTGCTCGACTTCGCCTCCCCGGGGTTCGCGCACGAGGTCCGTGTGGTGCCCGCATAATCCGATGGGCGCCGTGAGACCCGGATGCCATGATCGTCCCCATGACCGGGAGTTGACGGTCGTCCACGTGGAGGACAGGCGGCGGTGATTTACCGGATCCCGTCCGTCGCGTCGTAGCCGGAATGTAGAAATGTCCGTGTGATCGGGTGGGACGAGGACGCGCTGGCGGTGCTGCGCGCGGCGGTGGCGCGGGGCGACGGCGCCGCGGGGGCCGCGGTGCTGGCCGGGCGTCCGCTCGCGCCCGTCCTGCAGTACGCGGGGGACGTGCTGGTCGCGGCGCTCGCGCAGGGCGTTCCCGGGGCGGACGAGCGTGCCCGTGCGTGCCTCGCGGAGTTGCGCGCGCGGTGCGGGCCGGGGGACGCCGAGCTGGCCGCGGAGGTCGCGGCGGCGCTCGGCGACGGCCCCGGCCCCGGTTTGGAACCGCTCCCGGTCGATCTGGGGGCCGTCGCCGCGGCGCTCGACGCCGATCCGGCGGGCGGGCCCTGGCTGCTCGACCTCGAACGCGGCGACGTCCTGCCCGCCGAGGAGGCCGACGACGGCGCGGAGTGCGGCGGCGACGCGGGCCGCTGGGCGCCCGTCCCGCCGGTGGGGGCGCCGGGGGGCGAGGACGCGCGGCGCGGCGCCGCCCGGCGGTGGCTCGCCGAGCAGGGGCGCCAGCCGGTGCCGCGCACGCTCTAGTCACACCGGCGGGTCGGTGCGGAGCAGGCCGTAGGTGACCCCGTCGCGCCAGGCGGGCCGCAGCGCCAATTGATCGTCCATGTCGGCATCATGCACGCATCCCGGCGGTTCCGGGCGGCGGTCTCACGATCCCGGACGGACGAGCGGGAACGGGATCGTCTCGCGGATCGTGCGGCCGGTGAGCGTGATCAGCAGCCGGTCGATGCCCATGCCCATGCCGCCCGCGGGCGGCATCGCGTACTCGAGGGCCCGCAGGAAGTCCTCGTCCAGCTCCATCGCCTCGGGGTCGCCGCCGGCGGCCTGGAGGGACTGCTCGGTGAGGCGCCGCCGCTGCAGGATCGGGTCGATCAGCTCGGAGTAGGCGGTGCCGAGTTCGAGGCCGAACACGATGAGGTCCCACTTCTCCGCCAGCCGCGGGTCGTCGCGGTGCGGGCGGGTGAGCGGGGACGTCTCCGCGGGGTAGTCGCGGACGAACGTGGGCGCCTCGAGGCGCTCCTCGACGAGCGCCTCGAACAGTTCCTGGACGAGCTTGCCCTGCCCCCACTCGGGGTCGAAGTTCAGCCCGTGCCGTTCGGCGTACCCGAGGACGGTGTCGCGCGGGGTGTCGGGGGTGACCTCCTCGCCGAGGGCGTCGGACACGGAGCCGTAGACGGTGATCTCCCGCCAGGGCGCGGCGAGGTCGTGCTCGACGCCGTCGCGGACGACGACCGTGGTGCCGAGCGCGGCGTTCGCGGCGGCCACGACGAGGGAGCGGGTGAGCTCGGCCATCGTGTCGTAGTCGCCGTAGGGCTCGTACGCCTCCAGCATCGTGAACTCGGGGTTGTGCCGGTTCGACACGCCCTCGTTGCGGAAGTTGCGGTTCAGTTCGTAGACGCGGCCGACGCCGCCGACGAGGAGCCGCTTCAGGTACAGCTCGGGCGCGATCCGCAGGTAGAGCTGCATGTTGTAGGCGTTGATGCGAGTGGTGAACGGGCGGGCGGTGGCGCCGCCGTGCACCGGCTGGAGCATCGGCGTCTCGACCTCCAGGTAGCCGCGGTCGCGCAGGCCGTCGCGGACGGCGGCGATCGCGTCGCCGCGCATCCGCAGCATCCGGCGGGCCTCGTCGTTGACGATGAAGTCGACGTACCGCTGCCGGACGCGCGCCTCCGGGTCGGACAGGCCGGACCGCTTGTTCGGCAGGGGGCGCAGGCACTTGGCGGTCAGCGTCCAGTCGGCGGCCAGCACCGACAGCTCGCCGCGCCGGGACGCGACGACCTCGCCGCGCACCCCGACCTGGTCGCCGAGGTCGATGAGGGACTTCCAGCGGCCGAGGGACTCGCCGCCGAGGGCGTCCTCGGTCAGCATGACCTGCAGGTCGCCGGTCTCGTCCCGCAGCGTGACGAAGATGAGGCGGCCGTGCTCGCGGGACAGCACGACACGCCCGGCGATCGCGACGGACGCGCCGGTGCGCTCGTCCGGCGGCAGGTCGGGGAAGCGGCCGCGGACGTCGGCGACGACGTCGGTGCGGTCGAAGCCGAGGGCGTACGGGTCCATGCCCGCTTCGCGGATCTGGTCGAGCTTGGCGTGCCGGACCCGTTCCTGCTCCGACAGGCGCCGCTGCGGCGCGCGCGCGGCCTCGGCCTCCTCCTCGATCTTGCGGACGGCCTCGACGAGGTCGAGGGTCGGGACCATCGCCGCCGCGCGGTCGAGCTTGGGCCGGTTCAGGCTCGGCACGAAGCCCTCGGCGCGCGCGTACGCGAGTCCGAGGCGGATCAGGTCGCGGCTCTGCAGGTAGCAGATGAAGCGGGGACGCCAGCGCGGCATGTACTTGGCGTTCGACAGGTACAGCGATTCGAGCTGCCAGAAGCGGGACGCGACGGACAGCAGCCGGTAGTACCCGCGCGCGACCGGGCCCGCGCCGATCTGCGAGCCGCGCTCGAACGCCGACCGGAGCATGGCGAAATTCAGCGAGAGCTGCTGCGCGCCGACCAGCGCGGCCTTCTCCGCGAGCTTGGCGACCATGAACTCGTTGAGGCCGTTCTCGGCGGCCCGGTCGCGGCGCATGAGGTCGAGGGACAGCCCGGTGCGGCCCCACGGCACGAAGCTGAGCAGGCCGCGCAGCTTCCCGTCCGCGTCGAACGCCTCCACCATCACGCAGCGCCCGTCGGTGGGGTCGCCGAGCCGGCCGAGCGCCATCGAGAACCCGCGCTCGGTCTCCTCGCCGCGCCAGTCGTCGGCGCGGCGGGCGAGGCGGGCCATCTCCCAGCCGGGGATCTGCGCGTGCCGCCGGATCCGGACCGTGTACCCGGCGCGCTCGACCCGCCGCACCGCCTGCCGGACCTGCCGCATCTCGCGTCCGTCCAGGCTGAAGTCGGTGAGGTCGATGATGGCCTCGTCGCCGAGTTCGAGAGCGTCGAAGCCGTGCCGCCGGTAGATGTGCGCGGCGCGCTCGCCGACGCTGACGGCGCCGGGGATCCACGCGTGCGCGCGGCACTCCTCGAGCCACGCGTCGATCGCCTGGTCCCACGACTCGGGGTCGCCGAGCGGGTCGCCGCTGGCGAGGGAGACCGATCCCTCCACCCGGTAGGCGATGGCGGCCTTACCGTTCGGCGCGACGATGACGTCCTTGTCGCGGCGCAGCGCGAAGTAGCCGAGGGAGTCCTGCTCGCCGTACTCGGCGAGCAACGCGCGCGCCGACAGCTCCTCCTGCGGGCTGAGGACGGGGTCGCGGCGTCCCGGCTTGAACAGCGCCCAGAACGTCGCGAGCATGAGGCCGGTGCCGAGCACCCACAGGATGACGTCCACCCAGAACGCGACCGAGATGTCGATCGGCCCGCCGGTGACCCGGGGCCCGAGGACGGTCTGCGAGATCGCGTAGACGGGGTGCGTCCAGAACCCGCCGCCCTCGTCGCGGTCGGTCGCGGTGACCAGGCAGGTGCCGATCCCGCAGGTCACGACCAGGCTGGTGGCGAAGACGAGCGCGGCGAGCCGCCGGTTGGCACGGTCCGGCAGGGTGGTGAACTCGCCGCGCGCCGCGACCAGCAGGGCGATCGCCGCGAGGTACAGGACGGACGCGACGGCCACGCCCGGCGGGACGTCCAGGCCGGGGTCGAGCAGCTTCGCCAGGAACGCGGTGACGTGCAGTGCGGCGGGCAGGCACAGCACCAGCAGCAGGATGCGCCAGGCGGCCTTCTTGCGCCGCCGGACGCCCATCGACAGCAGGATCCAGACGAGGCCGATGGGCACGCTGGGGAACCAGCCGAGATAGCCGATCCACCGCAAGGCCCAGATGTCGGCCAGCTCGAGGATGAGACCATAGGAGATCCAGGCGAGCAGTGACAGGATCCCGGAGAGTCGGGTGTACCAGAAGAAGATCGTCGGCGCGGCCTGGACGAGGCGGCGCCACTCACCGGACGGCCAGGTCCCGGCCGGTCCCGGCGCCGCCTCCTGGGCGGTCGCCGCCTCCGGCCGGCGGTCCGGGCGCCCGTCCGGGCGTTCCCCGGGCGGCGGCGTCCGGAGTTCTTCCTGGTCCGGTCTCGTCGGCGGTGACACCTCAGTCACCCTCCCCGGTCCTGCTCATCCGTGCGCGAACCCCGGCGCCGCCTCGGGCGTCGTACGGGTGGGGGGATGTGGCTTGCAAGCTTGGTCCAAGATTGTCAGCAAAAGTGGATATGGTCGCGGATATGCCAAATGAGCCCAACGGCGAGCGGTTGCTCGCCCGCCGCTACCGACTGGTGACCCAGGTCGGCCGAGGCGGCATGGGGACGGTCTGGCAGGCACACGATGAGGTCCTCGGTCGTGATGTCGCGGTGAAGGAGGTCATCCTCCCGCATGGTCTCACCGATGAGGAACGCGCCGTCCACCACAAGCGCACGTTCCGTGAGGCCCGTACCGCCGCGCGCCTCGGCCACCCCGGCGTCGTCACCGTCTACGACGTCGTCGAGGAGGACGGGCGGCCCTGGATCATCATGGAGCTCATCCGGTCGCGCTCCCTCGACCAGGTGATCAAACACGACGGGCCGCTCGACCCGCTGCGCGCCGCCGAGATCGGCCGGCAGATGCTCGCCGCCCTGCACGCCGCGCACCAGGCCGGCGTCCTGCACCGCGACGTCAAGCCCAGCAACGTGCTCATCACCGGCACCGGACGGACCGGCGAACGCGCCGTCCTCACCGACTTCGGCATCGCCATCGCCGCCGGCGACGCCACCCTCACCCAGACCGGCCTGGTCATGGGGTCCCCCGCCTACATCGCGCCCGAGCGCGCGCGGGGCCGCAAGGCCGGGCCCGCGTCCGACCTGTGGTCGCTGGGCGTCGCCCTTTACGCGATGGTGCACGGCAAGTCGCCGTTCGAGCGCAGCGAGCCGATGGCCGCGCTCGTCGCCGTCATCTCCGAGGAGCCCGACCCGCCGGAGAAGGGCGGCCCGCTCGTCCCGATCATCGAGGGCCTGCTGCGCAAGAACCCCGACCAGCGGATGGACGCCATCGAGGCCGGGGCGCTGCTGGACGAGCTCGTCCGCCAGGAGACCATCGACACCCAGCACACGATGGCCGTCGACTCCGCCGGGGCGGCGCCGGAGCCCGCCCGCGGCGCCCCGTCCCCCGACGCGACCCGCGTGGCCGCGCCCGCCGCGGCGTCCGGCATGGACGGCGGGCAGGGCGGCGGGCAGGGCGGCGGCGCGGCCGACACCGCACGCGACCCGTGGCGCGCCGAACCCGACACGCGCGGCGTCGGCGGGGCGGAGACCAAGCTCGCGGGCATCCCCGGCCTGCCGCGGCTGCCCGGCAACCGGACGTCCGGCGGCGGACCGTCCGGGACGGGCCTCGCCGCGAACCGGAACCTGATCGTCGTCGCGGTCGTCGTGCTGATCGTCATCCTCGTCGTCACCGGCATCGCGCTCGCGAACGGCGGCGGCGACGAGCAGCCCGCCCGCAACGAGAGCGCGAACAGCGCGACGCAGGGCGGCCGGGCGTCGCAGAGCCCCGGCGGCGGCGCCGCGCCCGCCACGAGCGGGCCGGAGCAGACGCCGGAGCCGTCGCCGAGTTCGAGCGTCGCGCCCGGCTTCCGCGTCCATCGGGACGACAGCGGCTACAGCGTCCAGATTCCCGATACCTGGTCGGGCCCCGAGTCGAAGCAGGGCGGCGACTTCTTCTACTCGCCCGACCGCAGCGAGTACGTCCAGATCGACCAGACGGACAACCCCGGCGACAGCGCCCTCGAGGACTGGCGGAACCTCGAGAACGGCGGCGCCGGATGGCCCGGGTACGAGCGGCTCAAGATGGGCCCGACCGGCGACCAGCCGCCCGTCCCCGACACCGGCGACGGCGACGACTCCGCCGACTGGGAGTTCACCTACGACGGCAAGGGCGGCACCCGCATGCACGTCCTCAACCGCGGGTTCGTCGCGAACGACCGCGGCTACGCCATCCTGCTGAGCGCCCCGCACGAGGGCTGGGACGGCCTGTTCGCCGAGCTGCAGCCGGTCTACCGGTCGTTCACCCCGGCGGAGGACTGATACGTGGCGGGACGCTTGCTGGCCGGGCGGTACCGGCTGCTCTCGGTCGTCGGGCGCGGCGGCATGGGCACCGTCTGGCGGGCCGTCGACGAGACCCTCGACCGGGAGGTCGCCGTCAAGGAGGTCGTGCTGCCGCACGGCCTCGCCGACGACGAGCGCGAGAACCGGCACCGCCGGACGCTGCGCGAGGCGCGGGCGTCCGCGCGGCTCGGGCATCCCGGCGTCGTCACCGTCCACGACGTCGTCGACGAGGACGGCCGCCCGTGGATCGTGATGGAACTCGTCCGGGGACGGTCGCTGCAGGACATCATCGACGAGGACGGGCCGCTCGCCCCGGCCCGCGTCGCCGCGATCGGCCGGCAGGTCATCGGCGCGCTGCGCGCCGCGCACGCCGTCGGGATCCTGCACCGCGACGTCAAGCCCGCGAACGTCCTCGTCACCGGCGACGACCGGGCCGTCCTCACCGACTTCGGCATCGCGCAGGTCGCCGGGGACGCCACCCTCACCGGCACCGGCATGGTCATGGGGTCGCCCGCCTACATGTCGCCCGAGCGGGTCAAGGGCGACGCCGCCCTCCCCGCCTCCGACCTGTGGGCGCTCGGCGCCACCCTCTACGCCGCGTGCGAGGGCAAGGCCCCGCACCACCGCAGCGACGCCATGGCCGTCCTCGCGGCCGTCATGACGCAGGACGCGCCGCCGCCGCGCAACGCGGGCCCGCTCGCGCCCGTCCTCGTCGGGCTGCTGGAGCGCGACCCGGCCGTCCGGACGAACGCGCAGCGGGCCGAGGAGGCGCTCGCGGCGGTCGCGGGCGGCCACGCCGCGTCCCTCGCCGCGGCCGCGGTCGACGGGACGGCCGTCGACGGGACGGCGATGAGCGGTGCGGCGGCCGGGCACGCGGGCGCCGCGACGGCCGTGGACGCGGGGCCGCCGGTCCCCGGGCCGATCCCCGTCCCGGACCCGCCCGGCCGGACCGGAACGATCCACCTCCCCGACGGCCCGAACCCGCACCCGCACTTCGCGGGGACGGCGCAGCAGCAGGTCAACGGCACCGGCGGCGTCGGCGGCCCGGCCGCCGCGGGCGGGACGGGCGGCGGACGGGCGCGGACACCGCTGATCATCGCGGGCGCCCTCGCCGTGGCGGCCGTCGTCGCCGTCGGCGCGCTCTTCCTGCGGCCGGACGGCGGCACGTCCGGCACCGGGGCCGGAACCGGCCAGGAACGGCCCCAGGCGCAGAGTTCGGGCGATGCGTCCGGCGGACCGCAGGCACCCGGAGCCGGATTGGCGAACGCACCGTCGGGCGGACCGTCGGGCGGGCCGTCGTCGCAGGTCACGCAGCGTCCGAACACGCCCGCCCCGGCCGTGATCCCGCCGAACTTCAAGCGCGCGAAGGGCCCCGGCTACACGATCGGCGTCCCGCAGAACTGGACCCGCAAGGAGCAGGGCCGCGGCATCGTGTGGACCGACCCCGCGTCCGGCGGGTACGTCCAAGTGGACCCCACGCCGTGGCACGGCGACCCCTACCGGCACTGGGAGGTCTGGGAGCAGCAGGCCATCGCCGACGGCAATCTGCGCGCCTACGAGCGGGTTTCCCTCACCCGCAGCACGGTCGCCGGGCACCCCGCCGCCGACATCGAGTTCACCTGGATCCGCGCCGGCGAGACCACCCGCGCCCGCGACCGCGGGGTGATCATCGACGGACGGTCGTATGCGATCGTGGTCGCGCTTCCGGCCTCCCGGTGGAACGCGAACACGACTCTCGTGAACAATGTCCTCGACACGTTCCGTCCCACGGGGGTGGGATGAACGACGGGGGGACCTTGACGACATGGCACAGGGACGGCTGCTCGGCAACCGCTACCGGCTCGACTCGGTGGTCGGGCGCGGCGGCATGGGCACCGTCTGGCGCGCCCACGACACGATGCTCGACCGCGAGGTGGCGGTCAAGGAGGTCGAGCTCCCGCCGGGCCTGACCGAGTCCGAGCACGCCGTCCTGTACGAGCGGACGCTGCGCGAGGCGAGGGCGTCCGCGCGGCTCAACCATCCCGGCGTCGTCACCGTCCACGACGTGGTGGAGGAGGCCGGGCGCCCCTGGATCGTCATGGAGCTCGTGACCGCGCCGTCCCTGCAGGACATGCTGGAGCGCGGCCCGGTCGGCCACCGCCGCATCGCCGAGATCGGCCTGCAGATGCTCGGCGCGCTCCGGCACGCGCACGAGAAGGGCATCCTGCACCGCGACGTGAAGCCGAGCAACGTGCTGATCACCGGCGCCGGACGCGTCGTCCTCACCGACTTCGGCATCGCGCAGATGGAGGGCGACTCCACCCTCACCCAGACCGGCCTCGTCATGGGGTCGCCCGCCTACATCCCGCCCGAGCGGGCGGCGGGGGAGCGGGCCGTGCCCGCCTCCGACCTGTGGGGCCTCGGCGCCACCATCTACGCCGCCGTCGAGGGCCGCTCCCCGTACGAGCGCCCGGACGCGATGGCGTCCCTGCAGGCCGCGCTGAGCGAACCCGTCCCGCCCGCGCGCAACGCCGGACCGCTCGCGCGCGTCCTGGAGGGGCTGCTGGCGCGCGAGCCCCGCGTCCGGATGACCGCCGCGCAGGCGCAGCCGCTGCTCACGCAGGTCGCGACGATGCCGGAGCCCCGGCCGCCCGCACCGCGCCCCGCGCCGCGGGTCACGCCGTCCCCGCAGCCGCAGCCGCAGCCGCGCCCCGGGCGACCCGGCCCGCCGTCGCCGTCGCCGTCGAAGGCCGGGCCGCCGTCGCGCCCGTCCGTCCCGGCCCCGCCCCGGACCCTCACGGACGAGACGGTGACCGACCAGCCGTCCAGCCGCTTCCTGCCCGGCCCCGGCCCCGGCCCGGCGCCGAAGCCGGTGCCGTCCCGACCGGTCGACGACGAGACGCGCGAGGACGCCGCCGAGACCGTCCTGGACCCGCGCGTCCTCGACCCGCACGACCCCGACGTCACCGAGACCGACGACGACCGGCGGAGCGAGCCGCGCACCCTCGTGGAGACCGAGTGGGCGCCCCCGCCGCCGCAGCCGTCGCCGTCCGCGCAGCGGCCGTCGCCGTCGGCGTCGCAGGCCCGGCCGTCCGCGACGCCGGCCCCGCCGTCGCCGTCCGCCTCGCAGCCGCGCCCGTCCTCGACGCCGCCGCCCGCGCCGCCGCCGGGACCGTCGCCGCGGCAGTCGGCGCCGCCCTGGGGGCTGCCGCAGTCGAACTGGCAGCAGCAGCCGCCCCCGCCGGTCTCGCGGCCGTCCCGCAACACCCCGAAGGCCCGCGAGCGCCGCAAGACGATCATCATCGTGACGATCGCGGCGGTCCTGGTGGCCGCGGCCGTGATCGCCGGAGCGCTCATCCTCCGCGACCGGATGGGGACGGGCGCGCTGGATCAGGCGCGCGTGGAGATGCCGAGCCCGTCGATCGCCGCGCCGTCCGCCCGCACCGACGGCCGCTCCGACACCACGTCCGTCATCACCATGTAGGGCGGCGTCAGCGGCGGCGGGTGCGCGGGCGTGAACGTCACCGGCACGCCGAGCAGCTTCGCCGACATCTTCGTCGTGTACATGACGACGTGGCCGTCCAGCGCCAGGCCGCCGGTCGTCGTGCGGGACGCGACGCCGCCGCGTTCGGCGACCTGGTCGACGTCCTTCAGCACGGCCTTCGACATCGAGAACTTCAGCGCCTCGACCGTCCCGGCCGCCGCCGGCAGCCGCGCGACGCCGTCGTAGCTGAGGCCCGTCATCGTCAGGGAGGCCGCGCGCAGCGTCGCCGCCCCGAGGTACACGCGCGGCCCCGCCCCGGCGTCCTTCGCGGGGGCGGGGGCGAGGAGGTGCGCGCCCAGGAAGGCGGGCAGCGCAGAAGGGGCGCGTTCGCCGCCAGCGGCGGAACCCGTGCGGTGCGGAGGCGTTCACGGCGCTCAGAAGCACTCGTCGCCGAGCGTCATGTGCAGGTCGCTGAGCTTGAACGTCCCGGCGGTGGTCGCCCACGCCGTCTGCCGGACGTTCCGCAGCTCGATGCGGTCGGCCTGCTGCCCGAACATCCCGGCCGCGCCCGTCGAACCGGACGGGCCCTTGTCGAGCGTGCCCGCGTCCCGGCCGATCTCGATGTTGGAGAACGTCGCGTCCGCCTCGAGCTGCGCGACGTCCAGCACCAGGTCCGTCGCCTCGACCGGCGTGTCGCCCGTCCCGGCCGTCAGCCGCAGCGTGAACGGCCCGACCTTCACCGACTGGCACATGTTCGAGATCTTCGCGTTCTTGATGCCGGACACCTGCACCGGGTGGTCACCGCCCTTCCCGTCGGTGTCCACGCCGCCGTACTGCACGAACCCGGTCCCGACGAGGCGGTCGGCGCTGACCTTGAAGCTGCTGCCGGAGACGGCGAAGGACGACGCGACGGAGCCGCAGTAAGTGATTACTGAGCGCGCCTGCCGGAGGCGTGCTCGGGAGCCGCCCCGGCAGGCGGGGCGGCGGCGCGGGGCGGGTCAGTTGCCGGCGGTGAAGGCGTCGAGGGCGAGGCGGAGCTCGCCGACGTGGTCGGCGAGGTCGTGCAGGGCGTCCGGGACGTCGGCCGCCGTCTCGTCGGGCCGCAGGTGCGCGACGTCGTCCTCGACCCGGGTGAGGCGCTCGTCGAGGGCCTTGACCAGCCGGTCGCAGCGCGCCGACGTCTCCTCGCCGTCCTCGCCGAGAGTCCGCTGCAGCAGCGCCGCCTGCCGCCGCAGCTCCAGGTTGCGGCGGTGCAGCTCGATGAACACCGACACCTTGGCGCGCAGCAGCCACGGGTCGAACGGCTTGGTCAGGAAGTCGACGGCGCCCGCCGAGTAGCCGCGGAACGCCACCTCACCGGTGTCGCCCGCCGCGGTGAGGAAGATGATCGGTACGTCCCGGGTGCGGGCCCGGCCCTTGATGTGCGCGGCCGTCTCGAACCCGTCCATCTCCGGCATCACGACGTCGAGCAGGATCAGCGCGAAGTCGCCGTCGAGGAGCTCCTTGAGCGCCGCCGGGCCGGACGTCACCGTCACGACCTCCACGGGCAGCGCGTCCAGCACGGCCGCGAGCGCGGTCAGGTTCTCCTCGCGGTCGTCGACGGCGAGGATCCTCGTGTCGTTCGGCACCGGACTCCCTTGCTCGCCGACGGCGTCGCCGCGGCTCCTCCGCTTCCCATCCTGCTCGCTCCACACTGCCACGTCGTCGCGGTGGGGCGACAGCCAATCTCCAGGAAGTGAGAATTTACGGCAGCCAGCCCGGCTTGACGATCCCCGACTCGTAGGCGAACACGACGAGCTGCGCCCGGTCGCGCGCGCCGAGCTTCACCATCGTGCGGCTGACGTGCGTCTTCGCGGTCGCGGGACTGACGACGAGCCGCGCGGCGATCTCCTCGTTCGTCAGCCCCTCCCCGACGAGCGCCATGACCTCGCGCTCGCGGTCGGTGAGCGAGTTCAGGTGCGGCGACGGGGCCGGCTCCTTGGCGCGCGCGGCGAACTCGGCGATCAGCCGCCGCGTGACGCTCGGCGACAGCAGCGCGTCCCCCGCCGCCACCGCCCGCACCGCGTGGATCAGCTCCACCGGCTCGGTGTCCTTCACCAGGAACCCGCTCGCGCCGCCGCGCAGCGCCTCGAACACGTACTCGTCGAGCTCGAACGTGGTCAGGATGACGATGCGGACGCCGTCCAGCCGCTCGTCCTCGGCGATCCGCCGCGTCGCGGCGAGCCCGTCCAGGCCGGGCATCCGGATGTCCATGAGGATGACGTCGGGCCGCAGCCGCTTCGCCTGCGCGACGGCCTCCTCGCCGTCGCTCGCCTCGCCGACGACCTCGATGTCGGCCTGCGCGTCCAGCAGCGCCCGGAACCCGGCGCGGACGAGGATCTGGTCGTCGGCCAGCAGCACCTTGATCACGGGGCGTCCCTCTCGTCCGGCGCGTCGCGGGGCAGCGTGGCGCGGACCGCGAACCCGCCGCCCGGCCGCGGACCCGCCTCGAACGTACCGCCCAGCGCCGCGGCCCGCTCCCGCATCCCGCGGATCCCGCTGCCCGCCGGACGATCGTCCAGCAGCGACACCCCGCGCCCGTCGTCCTCGACCCGCACTTCGATCTCCTGTTCACGGTAGGCGATGCGGACCCGCGCCGTCACCGGGCCGGGCCCCGCGTGCCGCGTCACGTTCGTCAGGGCCTCCTGGACGATCCGGAACGCGGCCAGGCTCGTCCCGGCGTGCAGCGTCCCCCGGTCGCCGGTGACCTCGGAGTCGACGGTGAGCCCCGCCGACTCGGCCCGCGCCAGCAGCTCGTCCAGCCGGTCGAGCCCGGCCGTCGGCGAGCGCGGCGCCGTCTCGCCCTGCGCCCGCAGCGCCCCGATCACCGACCGCATCTCGGTCAGCGCCTCCTTGCTGGCCTCCTTGATCGCCGCGAGCGCCGTCCGCGCCTGGCCCGGATCGTCGTCGATCAGGTGCAGTGCGACGCCCGCCTGCACGTTGATCATCGAGATGTTGTGGGCCAGCACGTCGTGCAGCTCACGGGCCATCCGCAGCCGCTCCTCGCTCGCCTGCCGCCGCTCCTCCTCGGCGCGCGTCCGCGCGCTCTCGGCCGCCCGCTGCGCGCGCATCCGCACCAGCTCGCCGCCGATCAGCACCACGAGCGCCCACCCGATGAAGATCGTCATGCCGCCGGCGGTCGGCTCCTCCACCGGGAACACCGGGCCGGGCGCGCCGCGCTCCGCGAGCGGGACGCCGACGAGCGCGGTGAGCGTGAAGAACCCGGCCAGCCCGACCGCCGACCCCGCCCACGCCGCGAGCCGGTGCCCCGCCATGACCGCGCCGAACGCCGCCACGCCCAGCGCCGTCGGCGCGGGCCCGTAGGTGTAGGCGCGCAGGAAGTACAGGGCCGTCACCGCGCCGACCGCCGCCAGCGTGAACACCGGGTACCGCCGCCGGAACAGCAGCAGCGCGGGCCCGCCGACGAGCAGCGCGAACCCGAGCGGGTCGAGCGGCGTGTTGCCGATGTCCATCGACCCGTCCGCCCAGGGCGGCCCCTGCTCGCTCCACGGACCGCCGTTCCGCTTCCCCTCCGGCGGCCCGTTCTGCGCCCCGAGCGACCCCACGACCTGGAAGAACGCCAGGAACAGGGGCACGACCCACACCGGCCACTCCCTCGGCCGCGGCCACTGCCCCCGAACCGGCGCGTGCGGCTGAGTGCTCATGCCTTGAACAGTAGGTCAGCGCCTCCGCCCCCACGTCGCCCACCGGGAGACACCCCGCCTACGCCCCCGGACGTACCGCGTCCCGCGCCCGCCACGCCGTGGCGGCGGCCGCGCAGAGCAGGGGAGTCGCCGGCAGCAGGCAGCGGTAGTCGAAGTCCGTGGTCGCGGGCGGGATCGCCAGAAGCGCGAATCCGGTCGTCCACAGCAGCCCCGCCTCCAGGGACGCCGAGCGGCGCCGCAGCAGCCCCACCGCGCCGGCGGCGGTGACGAGCCCGAGGACCGTCCCGGGCGGGCGGACGTTGCGCTGGTACCAGCGCAGCGGCGCGGCGAACGGTTCGACGACCCGCGTCCCCGCGGGGCCCTGTCGCCGACGGCCAGGAGCACCGCGAACAACGCGTCGCGCCGCCACGATCGCCGGGACTGCGGCCGCACAAGGGTGATCGCCATATCTCCCGCCCCTCGCCGCCGGGGGCGGTCCCCGGCGGATCGCCGGGAGTACAGCTCGTGATCGTTGAACTCGGCGTCACCGATTCCGGTTACGTCCGCGTTATCCGCCGGGGGCCATACTCCGGACCGGCGAGCGCCGGAAGGGGACGGCATGCGGATTCTCATCGCCGAGGACGAGCGCATCCTCGCCGACTCGATCGCGGACGCGCTGCGCACGGAGGCGTTCGCCGTCGACGTCGCCTATGACGGCGACGGCGCGCTCGAACGGCTCGGCTGCAACCGGTACGACGTGCTCGTCCTCGACCGCGACCTGCCGGTCGTGCACGGCGACGACGTCTGCCGCCGCGTCGTCTGGTCGGCCGCCCCGGTACGGGTGCTGATGCTCACCGCGGCGGGCCGGGTCCTTCGACGGGCAGCGCCGGTTCGTCGCCAACGCCTCGCACGAACTGCGCACTCCGCTCTCCATCAACCAGACGCTGGTCGACGCGGCGGTCCGGAACCCGGCCGCCTCCGAGGACGTGCGCCGCCTCGGCGAGTCGTCCTGGTCGTCAACGCCCGCCACGAACGGCTGATCGACGGCCTCCTCACCCTCCGAGCGCACCGTCCTCGACCGGAGCCCCCTCGACCTCGTGGACGCGGTCGAGCACGCCCTCGACCGCTCGCCGGAAGAGGCCGCGTCCAAGCACGTCCTAGCCCGCTATCCACTCTCCCGTCTCGACGCTGACGAGGCCGTGGCGGGCGGCTTCGATGACGGCTTCGCGCTGCGAGTGGACGCCGAGCTTGCTGAGGACGCTCTGCACGTGGCTGCGCGCGGTGCTGCGGGTCACGCCCATCGCCTTGGCGAGCGCCTGGGTGGACTCGCCGCGGGCGAGGCGGGTGAGGACCTCCCGTTCGCGGGGGGTGAGGAAGCGGGCGACGCGTTCGGCGTCGCCGCGGGGGCGGGCGTCGGGGCGGCCGAGCCCCTGGTCGACGACGGTCTCGCCGGCGGCGACGCGGCGCAGGACGTCGAGGACGTCGCCCGCCTGCTGCCCCTTGTGCGCGAAGCCGCGGACGCCCGCCGCGACGCCCGCGTCCAGGACCGGGCGTTCGAGGAAGCCGGTCAGGACGACGAAGCGGGTGTGCGGCGCGGCGGTGCGCAGCCGCGGCATCCAGTCGAGCGCGGTGCCGGACGGGAACCGCAGGTCGATGAGGCAGACGTCGGCCCCGCCGGCGCGCAGCAGCGGCAGTGCGTCGGCGGGGGAGTAGGTCACGCCGACGACGGTGTGCCCGGCGTCGGTGAGGACGAGCGACAGCGAGTCGGCGAAGACGGCGTGGTCGTCGCAGATCAGCACTCTCATGGGTGCGGCCGCCAGTCGTCCGGGTCGGGGGCGGCGGGCAGGAGCATGCGGACGCGGGCGCCGCCCATCTCGCAGGTGCGGATCTCGAGGCTGCCGCCGTACCCGGAGATGAGGTCGTGGACGATGCCGAGGCCGAGGGACGCCAGGCCGCGGGACGCGGTGCCGCGGGAGCCGGCGGCGCCGAAGCCGGGGCCGTCGTCGTCGATCTGGACGGTCACCCAGCGCTGGTCGGTCGAGACGTGCACGTCGACGCGGCCGCCGGCGACGCGGCACGCGTTGTCGAGGACGTTGCGGACGGCGCGCCACAGGGCGACGGGGTCCATGTGGGCCCACGCCTCGCCGCCGGTGTAGCAGACCTCGTGGGTGGTGGCCAGCTTGATCCCGGTGACGACCTCGGCGGTGAGCTCGTCGACGCGGATGCGCTCGGGGCCGGGGAGGCGGTCGTCGTCGTCCCCGTCGAGCCGGCGCAGGAGGTGGTCGAGCCAGCGGGTCTCGCCGAGCAGCTGCTCGACGCGGGCGCGGCTGGCGTCCCCGATGTCGTCGGCCACGGCGACGGCCGAGGCCAGCATGATGATCGTCCCCAGTTCGTGCCGGATGTCGTGCCGCAGGCGTCGCCGCCACAGCGCGTCGCCCTCGGCGGACGACGCCGCGCGCGGGCGCGCGGAGCGGGAGGCGAAGTCCCGCACCTGCGCGCCGGTGAGCGTGGCGACGCCCGCGGGCGCGTCCATCGGAATTCCCCGCGACCGCCCGTCGTTCATGAAGGACCCCCGTCCGTTATCACCAGCACCGTATCGACGGTCACCCGGTGTACGCGCGGTGTCCAGTAATTTGGCCGCAACCGTCCCCTACCTGACCGGTAGTGGTCATGCACATCTGTCGGTAAACGCGGCACTTTGGACCGGCGTCTCGGACAAGATTGTCGGTTACCCGTGTGACATTTCCGTCATGCCTACGGCGTAGCCGTATTGCGCATTACGCCGGGTGCGGGCGGGCGGCGCCGGGGGGACAGTCGCGGTATGCCGACGGTCACTTTTCTCGGACATGCGGGCGTGTCGCTGGACGCCCGGGCGTTCCGCCTGCTCGCGGACCCCTGGCTCGCACCGACCGGGGCGTTTCTCGGGGCCTGGCACCAGTATCCGAGAAACGATCACCTGGACGCCGACCGGTTCCTGGACGCCGACTGGGTCGCGGTCTCGCACGAACATCTAGATCATTTCGACCCGTGGGTCATCGGCCGGCTGCCGGGGCGGACCAGAATCCTCATTCCGCGCTACCCCGGACCCGCCTTCCGTGAACGGATGGCGGCCGTCGCGGGTGACCGTCCGGTAATAGAGATAGAACCGTGGGCGAAATTTCCGCTCGACTCGCATGGGTCCTGGATGACGGTCATTCCGGAACTTTCGCCGATGTGCCATGACGCGGCTTTCCTGTTCGTCGTGGACGGACGGTCGGTGCTGCACGGCAACGACGCGCGGCTCACCGCGGCGCAGGTGCGCCGGGCGAAGCACCTGGCGGGGGACCGGCTGGACGTCATGGCCCTGCAGGCGTCCGGGGCGTCCTGGCATCCGATCTGCTACGAGTACCCGGACGCCGAGATGGCGGAGATCTCGATGAGCAAGCGGCTGTCGAAGCTGCGGTCGGTGCAGCGGCTCGTCCGGCAGGCCGCGCCGGAGCTGGCCGTGCCGTTCGCCGGCCCGCCCTGCTTCCTGGACGCCGAGGTCGCGCCGCTGAACTGGGTGCTGGACCAGAAGGACGGCGCGTTCTGCGACCCGGAGGCCGCGACGGTGTGGCTGCGCGAGCACCTGCCGGCGCAGCGGTTCGACCACTTCAAGCCGGGCGACTCCCTCGACCTCGACACCGGCGCGATCGTCCGCGACCCGGTGTCGGCGGAGTTCTCGTTCGCGGACGGCGCCCGCGCCGAGTACCTGGAGCGGTACGCGGCCGACCGCGCCCCGCACGTCGCGCGGGTGTTCGCCGAGAACCCCGAGCCGGAGCCGGGCCTGTTCGACCGGTTCGCCGCCCACTTCAAGTACCTGGGCGGGCTCAGCGACTACTTCCTGCGGCAGATCGCGATGGTGGTGCGGTTCGAGGTCACCGGCCCGAACGGCGGGACGTGGGACGTGGACCTGTCCCCGGACGGGGTGTCGGTCGCCGAGGCCGCCGCGGACGTCCGCCCGCACTACCGGATCACGACGGCGGGCCGCTGGGTCGAGTCCGTCCTGGCGGGCCGGATGGCGTGGGAGGACCTGCTGATCTCGTTCCGGCTCAGCCTGTACCGGGACCCGGACGTCTACAACGACCACCTCGTGGGGCTGCTCAAGCACGCGAACGCGCCCGCCCTCGACGCCGTCGAGGAGTACGAGACGGGGCGCGACTGGAGCGAGCGGATCACCGTGGAGTGGGACGGGGGCCGGTACGACATCCCCCGGTACTGCCCGCACGCGGGGGAGGACCTGGCGGTCGGCGCGATCGTCCGGGACGGGCGGGTCCACTGCCTCGCGCACAACTTCGCGTTCGACCTGGCGACCGGCGTGTGCGTCAACGCCCGCGCCGCGAACCTGACCAGCCGCCGCATCGGCTGACGTCCAGGGCTCGCGCGCCCCGGACCCCTTCCGTCCCGGGGCCCGCGTCGAGGGCCGGGCCCGGACGCTCATCCGAGTGAGCATCCGGGCCCGGCTTTGCCACTATTGTGGTGCTTTCGGTGATCGTTTGGGGGTTGATAGGGTGCGCGGCCTTAACCGCACCAGGCTCGGCCTGCTCATCGTCGGTCTCGTCGTCGTCATCGGTCTGATGGAGTGGGCGGCCGTGACGATCGGCTCGGTCGAGGTCCCGCTGCCGAGCAACGCGCCCGAGGGCGCGGTGACCGACACCAACGGCGCCCCGGAGGCCGCTCCGTAGCCCGCCGTCCGCGCTAAGAGCGTCCGGTGTTGCGGGCCTTGATGATGCTCTGCAGGTCGGGATGCTCGCCGCCGGACGCGTCCGCGAGGGTGGGGCACGCCCACTGCTCCTGCCGGCCCCACGTGTAGGTGATCTCCAGCGTGGGCGCCGGGACGAGCCGGTCCCAGCGGCGCAGCAGGGCGCGGAACTGGTCCTCGGTGGGCAGCCAGTACTGCTCGTCGCCCGACGAGCACTCCTGCCCGAACGCCTGCAGGACGGGCGCGACGCGCCCGCGCGGGATGCCCGCGCGGTCCGCCATCCGGACCATCCGGTCGATCGCCCCGATGTCGCACGTCTTCTTCGGCTCGACCGCCCCCCGGCACGGGTACGGGTCGAGGCCGACGATGTCGACGTTCACCTTCCGCGGCGTCACCGGCCCCATCGGCCAGTCGGTGAGCGAGATGAACGAGATCTGCCCCGGCGCGTGCTCCTCCAGGAAGTCGGCGCGCCGCTCGATCTCCGCGGCGATCTCCGGGCACTCGCTCGTGTTCGGCTCGTCCGACAGGTACCAGCCGTAGACGCGCGGGTCCCGCCCGTACGTCCGGACGGCCCGCGTGAACGCGTCGTAGTCGAGCGTGAAGTCGTCGCAGTGGAAGTTGCCGACCCACATCAGCGCCTGCATGCCGTGCGGGATCCCGGCGACCAGCGACGGGTCCGGCCGGATGTCCACCAGGTCGTAGCCGAGCTCCCGCAGCCGCGGGTAGTCGGCCGGTTCGGTGTTGAGCGCGATGCGGCGGGTCGGGTCGGGGTCGGCGGGGGACGTGCCGGGCGTCGCGGGCGGCCCCGTGTACGGGTCGTGGCCGTCCGCCGCCCGCACCGCCAGCAGCAGCCCGGCCGTCCCGATCGCGGCCGCGGCCACGGCCGCCCCGATCTTGTACCGCACGTCCATTCCTTCTCCCCCGGAGAGTGTTGAGCGGCAGTCCGCGCGCGTCGTCGCGCGGGTCGTCACGCGGCCGGGCCCGGTTTCTCCGCGGCCTCGGCCGGCCGCGCCAGCTCGGCGAACGGTGTCGCGAGCGGTTCCGGTGTCGCGAGCGGTTCCGGCGCGCGGTCGTCCGGTGGCGGGACGGCGCGCGGGCGCCCGCCCTCCGGGGCCTCCTCGACGGCGCCGTCCGCGCGGACCTGGAGCGGCGGCAGCGTGAACCCGAGGATGTGCCGGACGGTGTCCCACAGCGCCCGGAACGTCGCCCGCATCGACGGGTCCCGCAGGTAGACCGCGTCGACCGCGACCCGCGCGGGCACGATCTTGCGGATGTAGTTGACGAGGTCGACCTCCTCGCCGGGCGGGAGCACGTCGAAGTCGCGGAACCGCACCTCCGACAGGCCCGTCAGCCCCGGCCGGTGGTCGAAGATCCACCGGCAGTGCGCGTCGTAGTGCACGGCGAGGTCGTAGGTCTCCGGGCGCGGCCCGACCAGCGTCATCTGCCCGCGCAGGACGTTCACGAGCTGCGGCAGCTCGTCCAGCGACCACTGCCGCAGCAGCTTCCCGATCCGGGTCAGCCGCGGGTCGCAGGTCGCGGTCACGGTGAGCCCGCCGACGCCCTGCCGCATCGTCCGGAACTTGTACATCGTGAACGGGCGCCCGCCCTGGCCCACGCGGGTCTGCCGGAACACCCCCGGCCCCTTGCTCGACAGCCGGACGAGCAGGTAGATCAGCAGCAGCGGGACGCTGAGGAGCAGCAGCCCGGCGAGCGCCCCGGCGACGTCCAGCACCCGGCGGGACCGGGACGGCGCGACGCCGTCGGACGGGTCGACGGGACTGCTCGGCAGGTCGGTGCGGTCCTCGGACATGGGATCACCCCTTCTCTCCGGCGGCCCGCCGGTCCCGGGCGTCCAGATCCCTGACGTGCCGGAACCAGAGCAGCAGCGCGGCGGTGGTGGCGACGAAGGAGACGGACGTCGCGATCGCGGCGCCCGTGGCTCCGTGCGACGGGATCAGCAGCACGCCGAGCAGCACCGTGACGGCCAGGCCGATGGCCTGCCCGGTGGACGCGGCGCCGGGCCGTCCGACCCCGTACAGGTAGGCCATGACCAGGCCGGTCACGCCGAACGTGACGACGCCCGCGAGGCGGATGTGGGTGGGGACCACCGCGTCGTCGAACACGTCGCCGAAGACCCACGGCAGCGCCGTCCCCGCGACCAGCGCGAGCGGCAGCGCGGCCAGCGCGGACACGCCGAGCACGGGCAGGATGAGGCGGGCGGTGCGCCGCGTGGCGGTCGCCCGGTCGTCCTTGGCGAAGTCGGGATAGAGGACGTAGTTCACGGCGAGGCCCGGGAGCTGCACCAGCTCAGCGAACTTGCTCGCGACCGTGTAGACGCCGAGGACGCTCGGCCCGGCGATCGCGCCGAGCAGCGCCATGTCGAACCGGAGCTGCAGCAGGTCGATGAGCTGCCCCACGTACCCGCGGAACCCGTACCCGGCGATGCGGCGGCCGAGCCGCGCGTCCGGGCGGCCCCAGCCGGCGAAGAACCCGCCGCGGGCGAGCCGCCGGACGATCCACGCGGCGGCGGCGACGTCGGCGAGCACCAGCCCGGTGATCAGCGCGCCCGGCCCGTACCAGCCGATCAGGATGATCCCGTAGATCGGCAGGAACACGAACTCCTCGACGGCGATCGCGAGGCTCGCGCCGGCCTGGTCGCCGGTGCCCTGCAGCAGGCCCTTGCCGACCGACACGAACGTCTGCGTCACCGCGGGCACGGCCGCGACGAGCGTGATCCAGAACCCGAACGACTGGAAGAACACCAGGTGGATCGCCGGGCTGAGCAGCAGCCAGGCGGCGCCCGCGACGACCGCGCCGAGCACCGTGAGCGCGGCGAGCGTCGGACGGACGCGGCGCTGGTCCTCGGCGTCGCGGGCGAGGAAGTACGGGGCGGCGCCCGGCAGGCCCGCCGAGGCAAGCTGGCACAGCAGCCCCGGCAGGATCCGGACGAGCGTGAACGCGCCGACGAGCGCGGGCCCGCCGATCCGCGCGACCATCACCGTCGCGACGCCGAGGGACGCGAGCGCCCCGATCCGTCCGGCCATGTTGCCCGCGACGAGCGCGACGAGCCGCCGCCGCAGCCGTCCGGCCTCCGCCGCGGCCGCGTCCGCCGGGACGGGGTCGGGCGGGACGGCCGGTCCGGGCTTGCGGGTGTCGGTCATCGGCCGTCCCCGGTCGCGGCGAGCGGACGGTCCGCGGACTCCCGGCGCCCGAACAGGTGCAGGGCCGCGATCAGCCCGAACACCGCCCAGCCGTGCCGGTAGTGCAGCGTCTCGTAGAACATCCCGGAGATCAGGAAGACGGCGACGAGCGCGCCGAACATCTCCGGGCGCGGGACGAGCCGGGCGTACTCGCCCGTCAGCGCGCCGCGCCGCGCGATCCGCGCGCACGTCAGCAGCAGCGCGAACACCAGGACGATCAGGGCGACGCCGCCGAGGAACCCGCGTTCGAGCGTCGAGGCGATGTAGTCGTTGTGCGCCTCGCGGACGTACGTCTCCTGCCGGTCCATCATCGCGGCCTCGGTCTCGCCGGGCCCGATGCCCCACGGGTGCGGCTGCTCGGCGATCATGTCGGCGGTGGTGGCGAACACGGTGCTGCGCGTCGCGGTGCTCGAGTCGGTCGTCCGGCCGATCGAGTCGCGCAGCACCGGATGGACCGCGCTGATCCGGTGCAGGTACGGCTGGACGTCGACGGTCGTGACGACCGCGACGCCGGCGCCGCCGACGAGCGCGGCGAGGGCGCCGGTGGCGACCGCCCGGTACGCGCGGCCCTCGCGGAACAGTCGGAACAGGTGCCCGAGGACGAGCGCGACGAGCAGCGACAGCAGGCCGCCGTTGGAGCCGGTGAGCAGCTCGGCGACCAGCAGGATCCCGAGCACCGCGTACCGCCGCCGTGCGGTGCGCGGCGTCCGCGTGGCCCGGACGATGAAGAAGACGCAGATGAACCAGTTCGACGCGTAGTTCGCGTCGCCGAACGTGAACATGGCGCGCATGCCGTCCGGCTGCTTGCCCGACATCGCGTCGATGCCGAGGACGAACCCGGTGATCATCACGATCGCGTAGAACGTCCCGAAGCCGATGAAGGCGCGGAAGGCGACCCGCAGGAGCCGCGGGTCGCGGCTGAGGTTCGCGACGCACACGCCCCAGAACAGGACGAACAGGTCCTTGGCGAGGGTGAGCAGCCCGGCCTGGTTGACGTACGCCGCGATGCCGCCCGCGATGATCGTCAGCAGGGTCGGCAGCAGGAACGGCCACCGCACCGGCACCTTCCGGGTGCCCGCCCACAGCAGCGTCACGACCGTCAGGACGACGAGCACGAGGTCGGGCAGTCCGGTGTTGCCGGGGCCCGGCGGCAGCCCCGCCGGCATCAGCATCGGCAGCGACGCGATCCCGAGGGACAGCAGCACCGCCTCCGGCCGCCACCGGTTCCGCAGCGGCGCGGGCCGACCCGGAGCAGCGCCCCGCTCGTCCGGCGCCGCCTCGGCCCGCGGCCTGTCGGTGATCGTCGTCATGGGCGCCGCGAGCCCCCTCGGTAGGTCTCGTCCAGCACGGTCCCGAGGTGCGCGGGGGAGAACCAGTCGCCGACCCGGTCGCGGGCCCGCGCCGCCATCCGCGCGGCGGCGACCGGATCGTCCAGCAGCACCGTGACCGCCGCAGCCAGCCCCGCCGGGTCCTCCGGCCGGACGAGCATCCCGGTCTCCCCGGCGAGCACCAGGTCCTGGTTGGACGGGACGGCCGTCGCGACCAGCGGGATCCCCGCGCCGATCGCCTCGACCAGCACGCACGGCAGCCCCTCCCAGCGGGACGCCATCGCCAGCACGTCGAACGCGGGCAGCACCGCCGCGACGTCGTCGCGGTGCCCGAGCCAGCGCATCCGCTCGCCGATCCCGAGCCGCTCGGTGAGCCGTGCCAGCTCCTCGGCCATCGGCCCGCCGCCGACCCACAGCCCGAACACGTCGCCCGGCAGCCGCGCGATCGCCTTCGCGAAGACCTCCGGGCCCTTCTGGAAGGTCAGCCGCCCCACCGACCCGACGACCTTCACCCCGAGCGGCAGGTCGAGGCGCCGCCGCGCCTGCGCCCGCGACCCCGGCGCCGCCGCGTACGCCGCGACGTCCACGGCCGGCCACGACAGCCGGACCCGCTCCGGCGTCGTGAGCCCCAGCCGCAGCGCCGTCGTCACCGTCTCGGACCCGATCGCGAGGAACGCGTCCGTCCGCTTCGCCGCGATCCGCTCCAGACCTATATACGTGCGGCGCCGCGCCCACGACTGGAACTCGTTGAACGGAAACCCGTGCCAGGTGTGCACGATGCGCGGCACGCCCGCCCGCGCCGCCGCGACCCGCCCGATCACGCCGCCCTTCGCGCTGTGCGTGTGGACGACGTCGTACCGGCCCTCGCGCAGCACCGCCTCCAGCGTCCGCAGCGCCGCCAGGTCGTCGCGCGGCGAGATCTGCGGGACCAGCGGCCCCACCTGCACGATCTCCATCCCCGCCTCGTGGGCGCGGGGCGTCAGGTCGCCCGCCGCCGCGTTCGCGACCGCCTCGTCCCCGTGCAGCACCGCGCCGCGCCCGCCGCCGGACGCCTTGCTGTCGATGCCCACGCCGCCGGTGACGATCGCGCGCTCGTAGGCGCCGTCCGGCAGCGCCAGCATCCCGTTCAGCGCGACCTGCCCGGCGCCCCCGTTGAACCGGGTGATCACCGTGGCCACGCGCAGCTTCCGATCCGTACTCACGGGCACCTCACAGCCGACGAGGGTCGGTACTCCGGCAGCAGCCGCCGCAGCAGCAGCCGCACGCGGCGCGCGTCGCCCGCGCCCGCCGCCGCCTCCAGCGCGTCCAGCAGGGCGGGAAGCCCGGCCGGAGGCGGCGCCGGCCGGGTCGCCCAGATCTTCGGGTGCACGGTGCGGATCCGGCGCTCGGAGTCGGCGAACGCCTTCTCCGCGAGCTTCTCGCCGGGGCCGAGGCCGCTGAACCGGATCGTCACCTCCGGCAGCCGCAGCTGCTCGGCGTACCGGTGCACCAGGTCCACGACCGGGACGGGACGGCCGACGTCCAGCGCGAACGTCTCCGCCTCCTCCGCCAGCGCCGCCGCCTCCAGCAGCAGCCCCGCCGCCTCCTCCACCGTCATGAAGTTCCGCGTCGCCGCCGGATGCGGGACGGTCACCGCCTCGCCCGCCGAGATCCGCCGGGCCAGCCGGCGCAGCGGCGGCCCGCCGTCCAGCACGCTGCCGACGCGGACCGAGGCGAAGCGCGTCGGGGTGCCCGTCGCCGCGTGCGGCAGCAGCTCCGCGAGCCGCAGCGTCGCGCCCAGCACCGACGTCGGGTCGGCGGCCAGCTCCGACGACACCAGCACCAGCCGCTCCACCCCGTGCCGCACCGCGCTGTCGACCGTGTGCCGGGTGCCGAGGACGTTCTCCGCGACGCCGCCGCACGGGTCCCGCTCGACCGCCGCCAGGTCCCGCCGTCCGGCCGTGTGGAACAGCAGCTCCGGGGCGGCCATCGCGACCACCCGGTCCACGCGGGCCGCGTCGCGCACGCCGGCGCGCGCGATCGTCACCGTCCCGTCCGGCAGCCCGGCGAACTCGCGGCCGAGCCGCTCCAGCCCGCCGCCGTCGGTGTCGACCAGGCACAGCGCCGCCGGGCCGTACCGCCCGATCCGCCGGCACAGCGCCGCCCCGACCGGCCCGCACGCCCCGGTCACCAGCACCCGCCGGCCCCGCACCAGCCGCCGCCCGCGCGGGCCCGCCAGCACCACCTCGTCCCGGCCGAGCAGCAGCGCCATCGGGCTGGCCGGTTCCGGGACGGCGGGGACCGGACGGCGGCGCGGCAGGAAGCGACGCACGGTCAGCCCCGGGCCCGCAGCGCCTCGGTCAGCGCGGACACCACCCGATCCACCTGGTCGGCGGTCAACCCCGGGTACAGCGGCAGCGACAGCAGCTCCCCGGCGATCCGCTCCGTCACCGGCACCGACGCGCACTCCTCGACGCCCAGGATCTCCTGGTACGCGGTCATCTGGTGCGCCGGGATGAAGTGGACGGACGTCGCGACGCCGGCCTCCTCCAGTTCGGCGCTCACCGCGTCCCGGTCGGGCACCCGCACCTGGTACAGGTGCCACGCGTGCGTGATCCCGTCGAGGTCCCGCTGCGGCAGCGTCAGCCCCGGCAGCCCCGCGAGGGCCGCGTCGTACGCGGCGACGATCTCCGCGCGGCGCCGCTGCCAGCCGGGCAGCGCCGCGAGCTGCGCCCGCCCGATCGCCGC
Organism: Spirillospora sp. NPDC052242; assembly: GCF_040679555.1. NCBI lineage: Bacteria > Bacillati > Actinomycetota > Actinomycetes > Streptosporangiales > Thermomonosporaceae > Spirillospora > Spirillospora sp. NPDC052242. Next base: position 295,434 of record NZ_JBFAUZ010000001.1, on the reverse strand, counting down.
CTGGACGTCGGTCATGTTCGCCTTCAGCCCGACGGTCTTCACGTCGTAGCGCCAGCTCCCGCCCGGCAGGTAGCGGCGCCACGAGTCCTTGGACATGCCGTGCAGCCGCATCGCCCGCACCCGGTCCGCGAACTCCTGGTCGCTCGACGCGACCGCCCCGCCCTCCCCGATCGGCATGTTCTTCGTCGCGTAGAAGCTGAAGCACGCCGCGAACGACTCCGAACCGACCGGCGCCCCGTCGCGCGCCGCGCCCGGCCCGTGCGCCGCGTCCTCGACGACCCGCGTCCGGTCCAGTCCCGCCGCCTCGGCGAGCGCCGCGACGTCCACGGGATACCCGCCCTGGTTCTGCACGATCATCGCCGCCGCGTCCACCCGTGACGCCGCCGCCGCGACCGTCCGCGCACTCGGGACGAGCGTGTCCTCGTCCACGTCCACCAGCACCGGACGATGGCCCGCGTGCAGGATCGCGTTGATCGCACCGCAGAACGTCAGGCTCGGCGTGAGCACCGCCGAACCCGGCGGCAGCCCCAGCGCCCGCAGGCACAGCTCCAGCGCCGTCGTGCACGACGCCACCGCCACCACGTGCGACGCGCCCAGGTGGTCGGCGAACTCCTGCTCGAACTGGCCCGTCTGCGGACCCGTGGTGATCCACCCCGAGTCGAGGACCTTGACGACGGCGTCGGAGACCTCTCCGGCCAGCGACGGAACGGTGAAGGGAACGGAACTCATCTGCCCTACCTCTTGATCTTCCGGGTACCGACGACCCCCAGCAGCGGCCACCCCGACGCCGCCACCAGGTCACGCACCGTCTCCAGCCCCGACACCGCGGTGACCGGACCGACCACGACGACGACACCGGCGGACGCGTCCGCGCCCGGGTCGACGTCCTCGAACGCGTGCACGTGGCAGGGCTCCCGCGACGGCACCGGCGTCCGCCGCGCGACCTCGCCCGCCTTCTTCGCCATCACCGCGGTGCCCGCCCGCACCACCGACGTGCTCGTCTTCGCCGCGGCGGGACCGCTGCTGTTCGCCGCCGGCCCGTCGGCGCCGCCGTCGTCCTCCGGCCGCTCGTCCGTGCGCTCCTCCGTGCGCGCGTCGACGAGCTTCGTCTCGTCCCCGTACACCGCGGACGCGACCGTCGACACCAGCTCGGCGGGCAGCGGGCCGGGCGCCCCGACCAGCGTGATCTGCCCGACGCCCTCCCGGCGCGCCGCGAGCCGCGTGCGCCGGCCGAGGTCCGCCAGCTCCGCCGGGCCCCGGTCGGCCCAGCCCAGCAGCGGCACGCCCAGCCGCCGCGCCACCCGGCGCTGCCCCGGCACCGTCGGCCGCAGCATCTCCCACACCACCGCGATCAGGATCGCCAGCACCAGCCCGACGAGCCCCGCGATCGCCGCCAGCATCACCATCGGGTTCGACTCCGGCGCGAGCACCGCCGGCTGCACCACCGACGCCGAACCCGCCGACGTCAGCTCCGACGTCAGCTCCGACCGGCTCGACCGCAGGTCCGTCAGCTCCGCCTGGACGCGCTCCCGCTCGTTCATCGCCCCGACGTCGGGCACCGGCCCCGACGCCTCCCGCGCCAGCGGCGCGAGCTTCTCCTCCAGGTCGCGGATCCGGTCGTTGATCTCGTCGATCCGCTCGTTCAGCGCGCCCCGGTTCGACTCGTTGATCCGCCCGACCACCGCGTCGCCGATCGCGTCCGCCAGCTTCCGCGCCGTCTCCGGGTCGGCGTCCTCGACCGCCAGCTCCACGATCGTCGCCGTGCCGAGGCCCGTCACCTCGATCCTCTTCGCCAGCTCCCGCGGGTCGCGGTCGATCTTCTGCTCCTTCAGCACCGCCGTCAGCAGGTTCCGGCTCGTCGCGTAGGCCGTCACCTGGCTGACCACGATGCTGACGCCCGCGTCCCCGACGGCCGCGTCGGTCACGCTGCCGCTCGCCTCGATCCGGGTCTGCGCGACCGCGGGCGGCTCCCGCCCGTTCATCGCGAACCCCACGACCAGCACGGGGACAACGGTCAGGACCAGCAGGAGCGCCCAGTAGCGGCGACCCACCCGCGCGGCGACCTCGTCGAGTTCCACGATCTTCCCTCCGCCCTCGTCAGGCCGAGCGTAAGAACGTCGTAACCGCGCGAAATCGCCCAAAAGACGACCCCGGCCTACGCCGTTTGCATCAGTCCCGCGGCCGCATCCCCGCCCGCATCGCGAGCGTGATCGCCTCCAGCGCCGAATGCATCCCGAGCTTGGCCAGCAGGTTCTGCGTGTGCGTCCGCACCGTGTTCGCCGACAGCCCCAGCCGGTCCGCGATCTCCGCGCGGCCCAGGCCGTCCACCATGCACTGCAGGACCTCCCGCTCCCGCGGCGTCAGCTCCGGCAGCCGCTCCTCCTCCGCCCCGCCCACCAGCCGGCGCAGCACCTCGCCCAGCACGTCCGGCGGGATCCACCCGCCCTGCCGCGCCGCCGACCGGATCACCCGCGCCACCAGCTCCGCGCTCTCCGTCTTCGACAGCCACCCCACCGCGCCCCGCCGCACCGCCTGCACCAGCACGTCCAGCTCGCTCATCGCCGTCAGCACCACCACCCGCACGTCCGGATGCGACTCCCGCAGCCGGTCCAGCACGTCCAGGCCGCTCTCCGCGCCGAGCGTCATGTCCAGCACCACCACCTGCGGACGCTCGGTCGCGGCCAGCGCCAGCGCCCGCCGGGCGTCGGCGGCGACCGGCAGGATCACCAGATCAGGCTCCCGCCCCAGCCGGGCCGCGAGCGCCTCGGCGAACAGCGCGTGATCGTCCACGATGAGGACGCGGATGGGTCGCATCCCACGACCATGCCGCCTCCGGCGCCCGTCCGGATCCTGCAAACGCTGTACTCGCACCGCCTCGCGCGCCCGGAGGAACCGTGCGCGGACGCCCGCCGCCCCGCCCCGGTTCACGCCCGTCCGAACTTGGACACCGGCGTTGACCGCCCCCGTGACCCTGCGGATTCTGTGCGTGTCCAGGCACTGGCGGCAGGGGGATGCCACATGAAAGTCCTGATCACCGGGGGAGCCGGCTTCATCGGCAGCACGATCGCGTCGGTCTTCGCCGAGCGCGGCGTCACGCCCGTCGTGCTCGACAGCCTCGTCACGGGGCGGCCGGAGTTCACCGAGGGGAAGATCTTCTACCAGGGCGACATCGGCGACGGGGACCTCATCGACGCGATCTTCCGCGAGCACCCCGACGTCATCGCCACCGTGCACTGCGCGGCGCTCATCGTCGTGCCCGACTCCATGCGGGACCCGCAGCGCTACTACCGGGTCAACCTCGCCAAGACCCTCGACCTCGCGGGCCACCTCATCCGCAACGGCGCCGACCGGATGATCTTCGCGTCGACCGCCGGGATGTACCGCCCCGAACCCGACCTCTCGGTCACGGAAACCTCCGCCCTCGACCCGCAGAACCCCTACACGCGCTCGAAGATGATGGCCGAACTGCTCCTGCAGGACCTCTGCAAGGCCCACGGCCTCCGCGTCATCTCCCTCCGCTACCTCAACCCCATCGGCGCGGACCCCCAGCTCCGCTCCGGCCTGCAGAGCAGCAAACCCACGCACGCCCTCGGCAAGATGATCGAGTGCTACGAGCACGGCACCCCGTTCCAGATCACGGGCGTCGATTGGGACACCCGCGACGGCACCGCCGTCCGCGACTACATCCACGTGTGGGACATCGCCCGCGCCTTCCACGAGGCCGCGACCCGCTTCGACGCGGTCGTCCCGCCCCTGTCCGACCACCCCGGCTACGAGGTGATCAACCTCGGCACCGGCGACGGCACCACCGTCCGCGAACTCGTCACCGCCTTCCGCGAGGTCGTCGGCGACGCGTTCCGGGCCGAGGACGCACCCGCACGCCCCGGCGACGTCGTCGGCGCGTTCGTCCGTCCGGACAAGGCGTGGGACCTGCTCCGCTGGAAGCCCGAGTACACGATCGAGGACGCGATCCGCCACTCCCTCAAGTGGGCCGAACGTCGCCGGACCCTGGCGTCCTGACCGCCTTCGTGGCCCGTCCGGCCGCGGCCGGGCGGGCTCACAGCCGCGCGAACCGCCGCACCACCAGGACGAACGCGACCGCCGCGGCGGCGACCAGCACGATCCACCGGGCGACCTGCTCGGCGGGCGTCAACGGGAGCAGCGGGTGGGGCGCACGGAACACGAGCATCTCCAGGGCCGCCCCCGCGGGAACGACGAGCCCCGCGAGCAGCCCGAGGGGCCCCGGACGTCCGATCTGGCTCCCGAGCGCGCCAAGCAGCGGCCCGAAGAGGACGGCGGCGACGGCCCAGTAGACCAGCGCGCCCGAGTGCATGCCGAACGGCTCGTCGCGAAGCACCGGATCGAGCACGTAGTACCCGGTCGTGGCCGCGAGGAGAGCCCCCGTCCCGGCCAAGGCCCCGTGCAGCGGACGACCGGCGAACCACCCGACGGCCACGGCGAGCGCGGCCCACGCCCACCCCACCCCCACCAGCCGGCTCACGACCTCCACCACCGGCGCGACCACCGTGTCGGCGACCGGGGCGCCGATGGCGGTGTAGGGGCTCGACAGGGCGTTGAGCAACGAAGTGACCGCACCGAACACGATCCCGATCGGCACGGCGACGACGACTCTGATCACGGGACGACTATCCCAAATCCCCGACCACGCGGCCTTCCCCGTCCACCGTCCGAAGCCCGAGCCACTGCCCGTCCTGCCCGACGTTGAGCCCGAACTCCTCGACACCGGGACGCCCGCGCCCGACCCACCAAGCGTGTGCAGCGCGTCCGCCCCGACCTCGCTCGTCCGACTCCGCACGACGTCGCGTCGATATGCACGGCGCCAGCGGTGCCGAGCGCGGTGGGTGGGGTCAGGTCACGTCGGTGTGGGTGGTTCCCATTCGTAGGCTGTCCACTCGGTTGACGATCTCGGTGGTGGTGTTGCCGCGGTCGTAGGCGCCCCATTTGGGTTCGTTCGCGCTGTCCCAGGTGCGGCCCGCGTAGCGGGTGGAACCGTCGGTGAAGGTCTGCTTGGCGCCGTTGTAGTAGAGCTCGACCCAGCCCGAGGACGCCGAGGTCGACGTGTGGACGCCGATCGCGACGCGGTTCCAGTCCCAGGCGGCGACGGGGGCGGACCAGATGGTGTGCCAGACCTCGCCGGGCGCGACGTACTTGAGCTGGAGCCTTCCGGCGCCGACCGTCATCAGCAGCGGGTAGTTCTGGCTCGCGTTGGGATAGGACTTCCACTGCCAGGGCACCCAGTCCGAGCCGCTGCCGGGCACGGTGGAGAACTTCTGTTCCCAGCCGAACCAGTACGTCCGGTTCTCGGCGAAGGTGTGGCGCGTCCCGTTCACGCGGATGCCGCGGGACTCGCAGCGGTAGACGCCGACGGCCTTGGTGTAGCGGAAGACGGTGCCGTGCCCGTCCTGCTGCGCCGCCGGGACCAGGCTGCCGGGCGACGTGCATTCGACGTTGCCGAAGACGGCGGTGCCGCGGGCGGCGTCACCGTCCCAGACGACGGCGGCCCGCGCGGCGCCGGGGTCGAGCAGGACGAGCGCGGCCGCCGTCGCGGTGGCGAGCGACGGGTGGAGACGGACGGGCACGGGGCACCTCCGGTGTTACTTCGGGACGTAGAGGCGGATGTCGTCGATCAGCGCCGAGCCCTCGTAGTAGTTGAGGTGCGGGTCGCCGATGATGAAGGAGTCCGGGTAGGCCGACCCCTTGGGCCAGGTGTGCTCGGTGGTGTAGGTGCCGGACGGGCCGGTGTGGGTGAGGCTCCGGTCGAACCGGCCGTCGTACTCGCCGGGCGTCTGGTTGTAGTGCCAGATCGGTCGGCCGTCCTCGACGAAGTCGTGGTGGAAGCGCAGCGTCGCCTGCCCGATGTGCCGGAACGGGCCGCTCATCTCGACGGTGTAGCCGGTGGCGTCGCGTTCGACCGCGAACCGGTAGCTCGCCTCGGGGAGCAGTTCCGGGCGGAGTTCGGCGCCGGTCAGCAGGTCGTCGTGGGCGCCGTCGGCGCCGAACGGCTCGTCGCCCGACCAATTGCCGCAGGCCGTCTTGAAGTAGTACTCGTTGCTGACGTTGTTGTTCTGCGCACGGAACTTGTCACCGCGCACGAAGATGGCGTTCACGCCGTTGAACGTGCCGTCCATCGTGCTGTAGATCTCGCCGGTCGCGGGGTTGCAGATCCCGTTGCTCTCCGACCAGGTCTGGTTGCTGTTGTAGCCGTCCATGATGACCTTGCGGCGGTAATGGATGCCGGGGTTGCCGTGGGGCGCGGGCGTGGCGTAATCGAGGATGGTCATGTAGTAGAAGCCGTTCTCCCGCTTGACGTCGCCGTATTCACAGCGCGTCTTGCCGGGTAGGGCTCCCTTGAACGTCCACGGGAAGCCGGTCTTGCAGTCGCCTTCGGTGTAGCCGTTGTACTTGCCGTCGTACTCGAAGCTCCCGTCGCGCTTTCCGCCGAAGTCGATGCCGCGCAACGTCATTTCCACGCGGTAGCGCGGCGGCAGCGGCCGGGTCGGCCGGATCAGCACCCCGGCGTCCCAGCTCGGTTCGTGGATCCGCGCGACCTTCGCGCCGTCCGGCAGCCGGGTGCTGGAGAGCCCCGGCTGCGAGTCGGGGCGGCCGTCCTTGTCCTTGTCGACGGCGGCGATCTCGGCGGTGAGCCAGCCGCCCCGGCCGAACGGCACCCGCTTGCGGTACACGTCGAACGTCTGGAGACGTTCGGTGAATTCGGGGCCGCTGATCGTCTTCCAGACCTCGCCGTCGTCGTCGAGCGGGCCGACGTGCCATGGGCTGTCCGGCCCGTGCGGATCGCGCTGCCACCTGGCACGGTCCACCGTGAGCGGGCGTTGGAACCCCTCGTGGGCGACCAGCCGCCAGCCGTCCCGCGCGGCTCCCCGGTCGGGGGCGGGGGCGGCGACGGCGGGGGCGGCGGCGACGGTCGCGGCGGCGAACGCCGCCGTGGCCGCTATCCAGCGTCGTCTCATTGACCTGTCTCCCTTCTCCAGCGCCCCCGGACGCCGCCTCCCGTGCGTGGGACGGCCGCTGTCAGCCGATGTGCGTCACCGAACGTCGACGGAACATCGGCCTGGCAAGTGGTAAAGACCTCTTGGGTCTACTTGCTGCCTTCGTGGCTTGGTCGTCAGGGCGATGTCCCGGTTCTGGTGGTGATCGACGTTCACCCTACGAACCGCTCGGACAATTGGTCAATACCAATCTGCCGAAATGCTCCGACGTCCCCGCGGCCCCGCACCGACCGGACGATCTGGCCGCCGGCCGGTCCTACGGGGTGGGGCGGAGGGCTATGAGGGCTATGTCGTCGGTGCCGTCGGCGCCGAGCCTGATGAGGAGTTCGTCGCAGAAGACGCCGAGGGGTGCTCGGGCGAGGGCGCCGGCGTGGTCGCGGAGGCGGGCGAGGGACGCGTCGATGGGTTCGTCGCGGCGTTCGATGAGGCCGTCGGTGTACAGCAGGACGGTCGAGTGCGGGGGGAGCGGGGTGCGGGCGGAGGGGCGCGGCAGGTCGACGCCCGTACCGAGCATGAGGCCGGAGCCGCCGTCGAGGTAGCGGGTGACGCCGTCGGGGGTGGTCAGCAGCGGCGGGAGGTGGCCCGCGGAGGAGTGGACGAACTCGCAGTTCGCCCCGGCGCCCTTGACGACCCCGTAGATGCAGGTCGCGGTGGCCTCTTCGGCGAGGAGGCGGTTCGCGACGTCGAGGTGGTGCAGGACGTCCTCGGGGGGTTCCCGGCAGACGACGGCGGCGCCGCGCAGCATGCTGCTCAGCCGGCTCATGGTGGCGGTGGCGTTGATGTCGTGGCCCGCGACGTCGCCGATGGCGAGGGCGAGGTCGCCGTTCGGGAGGACGAAGCCGTCGTACCAGTCGCCGCCGGCCTGCGCGGTGATGGCGGACGACGCGTAGCGTGCGGCGAGTTGCAGGTGCTCGGGGGACGGCAGGGGCGGGAGCAGGGTCTGCTGCAGGCTTTCGGCGATCCGGCGGGCGTGGTCGTACAGGCGCGCGTTCTCCACGCCGAGGGCGATCCCGTGGGCCAGGTCCTGGACGAACGCCAGTTCGTCCTGCGTGGGCGGGGCGGGGGTGACGCGGCCGAGGGTGAAGGCGCCGAGGACGTCGCGGCGCGCGCGCAGCGGGACGAGGACGGCGTTGTTCGCGCCGAGCTGGTCGAACAGTTCGGCGTACCGGATGTCGAGGGGGCCGTCGCCCTGGACGGAGGCGCCGGTGAGCAGGAGGGGGCCCGCGCCGCGCAGCGCGCGGGCGAGGGGGCCGCGCGCGGCCTGGGTGAGCGGGGGGAAGCGGCCCTCGTAGACGGCGGGGGACGGCAGGTCCGGGTCGTGGTGGACGACGACGACGCGTTCGACCTCGCCGCGCTCGTCGAGGAGGTCGATCGCGCACCAGTCGACGAGCCGCCGGGTGAGGGCGCGGCCGACCTGGCGGAGGCCCACCGTGAGGTCCTGGGCGCTGCTGAGCGCCCGCTCGCATTCGGTCAGGAGGGACAGTCGTTCCAGCGGCGACAGGTCCATGCTCGGACGGCGGCCCCGGCGTGCGGGTTCGCGGGGGCCTTCCGGCCAGCGGGTCTCGCCGGGTTCGGGGGCCTCGGGGAGGGGCGCGGCGGTCCGGGGGAAGAGCTGGGCGACGAAGACGGTGCGTCCGTCGTCCTTCTCCTGGCTCTGGATGAGGAGGCGGACCGGGACGGTGCCGCCGTCGCGGTGCAGGGCCGGGAGGGGCACGGCCCGGCCGAGGATGCGGGGACGTCCGGTGAGCAGCAGGGACGTGAACGCGGCGACGTGCCGGTCGCGGAGGTGTTCGGGGATGATCACGGTGAGGCGGCGGCCGACGAGGTCGTCGGCGTCCCAGCCGAGGAGGTCGGCGGCGGCCTCGTTCACGGCGGTGATCCGGTTCCGGTCGTCGGTGGCGACCGTCGGGAGCCGGCTCTCCCGGATCTGGTCGGCGTCCCACGGCATGGGGGTCGGGTCGCGGGCCGCGACGGTCCACGCGGTGGGCGGCCGGTCCTCGTCGAGCTGGCCGATGATCTCGTTGAGCAGCCATTGCTGCAGGTCGGTGCTCTGGGGGAGGGACGGGCGGCTCAGCAGGGCCTCGGTCCGGGTGGCGTCCTCGGCCCGGTCGAGGACGCGGCGCAGGGTGGCGAGCGCCGGGGCGGCGTCCGCGGGGACGGACAGGGCGAGCGTGCGGATGTCGGCGTCGGGGCCCCGGTCGGCCGCGGCGAGCCAGGCGCTGAGCATGTTGTTGGCGTCGTGGGCGGTGTGGAGGGCGTCCGCCTCCGCCTCGAGGAGGTCTCCGGCGGCGGCGGCGAGGAGGAGTTCGCGCAGGATCGCGTGCCGGTGCTGCCGGCCGGCCATGCAGAGTTCCCACGGCACGTCGACGAGGGTGACGGTGCGGCGGGCGCCGCCGGGCGGGTCGGGACGGCCCCAGCCGGACGGGGCGGGCGCGGGGGCGCGGGGGCGGCCGAGCTCGAACCACACCGTCTTGCCCCGCTCGCCGGTGTCGACCCCGTACCGGGACGTCAGCCGCTCGATCATGTACAGGCCCCGGCCGGTGTCGGTGTACGGGTGGCGGCGCTGCGGCACGAGCCCGCGGTGCGGGGCGCGGTCGGTGACGCGGGCGTGGACGGTGCCGTCGACGGCGCGGACCGACACCTGGATCTCGGTGCGCGCGTGGAGCACGGCGTTGGTCACCAGCTCGCTGACCGCGAGGACGGCGGAGTCCACCGTGTCCGGGGCGGCCTTCCCCGCCAGGCGGTCGCGTACGAACCGCCGGGCCAGCGCCGGGCTGTCCGGCCGCGGCGGGAGCGCCCGCCGTGTCGTCTCCGCGGTGTCGGCATCGTGCATAGGCCCGATTCCTGCCCTTCGGCACGGGGGTCATGCGCGGGCGTTCCCGGGGAACCCGGCCCGGACCTGCGGCGTCCCAGTGGACGGGACGGCCGCCGTGCGGCGAGGGGATCGTGCCGAGGAGAGCGCCATCGAACCCGTGGTGAAGATCGCCGGACTGGTGATCTCCGTGCTTTTGGCCTGTTTCTTCTTCAGCGTCGTCTACGAGGTCTCGAGCCACGGCGGACGGTCCGTGGGCGCGGCCTACGGCCGGGCGGGGGAGCCGGGCACGCTGACGGTGACCGGCGAGAAGCGCGTCGGGGGCCGGACGAGCGGGCGGCAGTGCGTCGGGACGTTCGTCCCCGCCGGCGGCGGTCCGCCGGTGACGGACGTGCACGTGGACGTGTCCGGGAACGGCTGCGCGGTGGGGCGCACGGAGCGGGCGCGGTTCGTCCCCGGGTACGACAGCCGGCTGCACACCGAGCCGGACAAGGCATTCGGACGGTCCGCGGGTGCGGGCGCCATGATCGTCGCGATCGTCTTCGTCGACGTCTTCTGCGGCCTTGTGGGGCTCCTGTTCGCCGTGTTCGCCTACGCGTTCGGCCGTTCGCTCCGCACCGGCGCGCGGCGACGGGACGAGCCGTCCCCCTGAGCCGGCCGGAGCCCTACGGCTCGATGTCGAGGCCCGCCGTCTCGGCGAACGCCTCCAGCTGTTCGAGGTAGTGCGCCAGGGACTCGTGCCGGACCGTCAGGTTGATGTGCGTCGCGCCCGCCTCCTCCGCCGTCGCGATGATCTCCCCGACCCGGCCGGGGGCGTCGACGGGGTCGAGGCGTTCGCCCGGCGTCAGGACGACGTCGAAGCCCTCCGGCGGTTCGTGCCGGTCGAGCATCCGGCGCATCTGCTCGGGTGTCGGGCCGCGGAAGGACTGCGGCGCCGGGGACCAGCCGTCGCCGAGCGCGACGGCGCGGTGCAGGGCGCGGTCGCTGTGGCCGCCGATCCACAGCGGGACGCGCGGCTGGACGGCGTGCGGGTCGACCACCATGTCGCGGAACGCGTAGTACGGGCCCTCGTACGACACGGTCCGGCCGGACAGGGCCGCCCGCAGGGCCCGGAGGGCGTCGTCGGCGCGCGGCCCGCGGTCGTCGAAGGGGGCGCCGAGCATGTCGAACTCCTCCTTCAGGTTTCCGACGCCGAACGCGAGGATCAGCCGCCCGTCGCTGAGGTGGTCGAGCGTCCCGTACCGCTTGGCGATCTCCAGCGGGTGGTAGAAGGGCAGGACGAGCACGTAGGGGAGGAAGCGGATCCGGCGCGTCCGTCCCGCCAGGAAGGCGAACGTCGCCAGCGGGTCGTAGAAGCGTTCCCCGCGCGGCAGGCCCGGGGGGACGGCCACGTGGTCGGGGCACGTCATGAACGTGTAGCCGAGCCGGTCGGCGGCCTGCGCGACCCGGACCAGTTCGGCCGTGCCCGCCGCGGCCTCCCACGCCGGGCGCCTGCCGGCGAGCGCCACGATGGGCGAGCTGATTCCCACTTTCACGCGTCCGTCTCCGTTCCGTGCAGCTTCCGCTGAAGCCGGATCAGCGGGTCGTCGTCGTCCCTGGTGCCGGCCGGTCCCGGGGCCTCGCGGGGCATCAGGCGTCCGGCGTCGGAGCGGGTCCACTCCCGGACGGCCCACCGTTCGGCGATCGCCCACCGGCCGTCCCGCAGGGTCATGTGGTCGACGAACCGGACGCCGCTGGTGAAGTTGACGCGCGGGTCGTCGGCGGGCTCGCCCCAGTGCACCGACGTCCCGTACGTCTCGCTGATCGCGGCGTCGCCGAGCAGGTCGACCAGGTGGTTGGCGACGATGTGCATCGTGCCGCCGCGCCGGGCGCGCAGCCGGGGCTCGACCCAGGCGAGGTACTCGTCCACGGTGCCGTCGAAGCCGGTGTGGTGGTCGACGGCGTCCGGGTGGTACGCCGACCGGACGAGCGCGAAGTCGAGCCGGTCGATGCCCCGGCAGTACCGGAGGACGACATCGTGGATCTGCCGGCGGTCGGACCATTCGTCCCGTGGGGAGCCCATGGTGGGCGAGCGTGCAGCACCCGGCGCCCGTCCGGCGGCCCGGTCCCGCTGGACGGGACGGCCGGGGCCGCGCCGTCGCGTTCCGTCCCGCCCGTCCCGCGAGCTTGTGGGCCGCCGACGACTATTACGCCGACGACACGGCGCTGGGCGGATCGGTCAGGAATCGAGAAGCGCCCATGACCGTCGCCTGCCTACCGTTCCGGTCATGGACGAGAAGCCGAACGGCGGGAGCGGAGCGATGGCGGGGGGCACGAGCGGCGGCGGTCCGGGCGCGGTGTCGCGCTGGATGCAGCACAGGGCGAACGCCCGCGTGAACCGCAAGATCCGGAAAGGGCGCGGCCGGACCATGGGGATGGACGTGCTGATCCTCAACACCGTGGGCCGCCGGAGCGGCGAGCCCCGGGAGACGCCCGTGGCGTGGTTCGCCGACGGCGACGCCCGGCTGGTAGTCGCGTCGGGCGGCGGCAGCCGGCACCCGGACTGGTTCGTCAACCTGATGGCGCACCCGGACCGCGCGACGATCGAACTGGCCGGCGAGGGCGCCGTGCCGGTCGCGCCGGAGCGGCTGGAGGGTGCCGACCGCGAGGCGGCGTGGCAGGTGATCGCCGCCGCGCAGCCGCGCATCGCGAAGTACCAGAGCAAGAGCGACCGCGAGTACCCGGTGGTGCGCCTCACCCCGCGGTGACCGGCCGACACCGCGGGTCGGGCGTCGCGGCGGCTCAGGCGGCCCGGGCGTCCGGTGCGGGCAGGACGAGCCGCAGCGCGACGAGCCCGTCCAGGTCGCCGGCGTAGAGGGTGCCGTCGCCGTCCAGCAGCAGCGCGGTCGGGACGAACCCCGGACGGACGACGGTGTCGTGCCCGGTCGACACGTCCCACACGTGGACGTCGCCGTTGTTCCAGCCCGCGGCGATGACGGGCCGCTCGCCGACGAGGGCGCCGGCGAGCGCGTGGACGGAGCCGTCGCGCAGGTCGGCGGGGTCGGGCGGCGGGTCCTCGCCCGGGGTCCAGTACCGGACGGTGCCGTCGGCGCCGCCGCTCACCACGAGGTGGCCGCCGCGGGGGCCGCGCAGGCAGGCCACGGCGGTGACGGGCCCGTCGTGGAGGTCGAGGGAGACCGCCTCGGGCAGGTGCGGGCCGAGCCGCCACGTGTGGACGGTGCCGGCGCGGTCGCCGAGGACGAGCAGCGAGCCGTCCCGGGCGGCGCCGAGCGCGGTCGGCTCGGACGCGCGTCCCCGCACCGTCCGCAGGACGGCCTCGGAGTCGATGCCCGCGCCGGTGCCCGGGCCGGCGTTCAGCAGGCTGCCGATCTGCTCGGTCCGGCTCTGCGCCTTGCGGGGCGGGACGAGCCCGAGCACGCCGTGCGGGTCCAGGTGCAGAACGCCGCCGTCGGCGAGGCACACCAGCCCCCGCACGGCGGGCGTCGCGTTGACGAGGCGGCCGAGCGGGGCGCCGTCCGCCGGGTCCAGCAGGTGGAGGGGGCCGTCGGCGGTCGCGGCGAGGAGCCGCCCCTCCCGCTCGCCCGCGCCGAACGCGAGGGCGGTGACGGGGCCCGTCCACGGCGCGGAGTGCGCGGGGTCCGGGCGGGCGACCGTCCAGGCGAGCGACCAGCCCGCCCCGGCGGTGTAGGGGGCCAGCGCCGCGGCGAGCGGGTCGCGCCGCCTGGACGCGGTCAGGTGCAGGATCGCGGCGCGCTCCGCCGGGCCGGCGGCGGCGAACGGCGCCGGGCCCGCGGCCCGCCAGACCGCGCCGAGCGGCACGGCGTCGCCGGACGCGTCGAGCGCCGCGGTGACCGCGGGCGGGTCGCAGTGCAGCGCGCAGCCGAGGTCGGCGAGGAGCCGCGGCGCGGTCCCCGAGGCGACGGCGTGCCGGAGCAGGTGCCGGGTCAGGTAGGGCGCGGCCCGGCCCCAGTCCGGACGTCCCCGCTCCTTCGGCAGCGACTCGTAGAGCATGTACCCGAGGGAGTTGCCGATCTGCGCCGCGAGCTGCGGCGTGCGCGCCGCGAGCATGGCCTCGCGCAGCGGGCGGCAGACGAGGGAGAAGCCGTTCGCCGACCGGGCGGCGAGCGGCGCCGCCGCGGCGAGGGACCGCCGCGCGCGTTCGGCGTCGCCGGTCAGCGCGACCGTCCACGACTCCCACGCGGCCGCGTCGAGCGGCTCGTAGGCGCTCGCGAGCGCTTCGAGCGCGGGACGCGCGGCGGCCGGGGCGCCCGCGGCCCAGCGCGCCGGGACGTCCGGGCCGGGCCCGGCGTGCAGGGCGAGCTCGGCCAGTCCCGCGTTGGGGAACAGCGCGGACGCCGCCTCGACGGCCCCGGGGGCGGTGATTCCCCGGGCCGCGGCGACCTGGTGGAGCCAGCCGGTGAACGCCTCCGGGTCGGTCATGTCGGGGGAGTCGAGGTGCACGACGTCGGCCGGGGTCGTGAACCCGGCGAGCGCGTCCGGGCGCCCCTCGACCAGCAGCCGGACGTGCTGCGACGCCAGGAGGGGGTCGAGGAGCGCGGCGACGATCTCGGCCGCGGCGGCGCCGTCGCAGTCCACCCCCGACTCGTCGAGTTCCGCGATGACGACCGTCGCCGGACGGAGGTCGGCGGCGACGCGCGCGACGAGTTCGGCCGGGTCGCCGCCGGGCAGCAGCAGCTGTTCGGCGAGGGCCCGGGCCGCCGCCCGCACCGTCATGCCGCGCACGCTGAGCAGGGCGTGCACGGCCCGGTCGCCGGCGAGGTCGGCGGCCGACCAGGCGAGCAGGCGGCTCTTCCCGGCGCCCGGCGCCCCGGTCACGACGCACAGCCGGGGGCGGAGCCGGTCGGCCGCCCACCGCCTGATCGCCGCCGCGGCGGGCGCGCGTCCGGCGCCGAGGGGCGGCAGCCCGGTCTCGTTCGGTGTCGATGTCATCGGGAGCCTTCAGCGGTTCTGTGCGGCGGCGTGGTGCATGAGGGCCAGCAGCCCGGCCTCCCTGCTCGCGGCGGTGTCACCGTAGTCGAAGCCGTGGCTGCGGGCGGCGTTGGGAAACCGCTCCAGCAGCCGGGCGCAGTGGTTCCCCGGCAGGGAGCAGGGTTCGAGGTCGGTGTGGATCCGGGTGACCTGGGCGGGACGCACGCCCGCGGCGGCGAGCCGCGCCCACAGGACGCGCTCCGGGTGGGGCGCTCCCGGACGCGCCGTCTCCGTCTCGATGCGGGAGCCGCCGCGCCCGTCGTCGATCCGGAACGCCGCCGCGAACGGGAAGCTCAGCGCGTGCCGGATCGCTTCGAGCACGCGGGGCCACCACGCCTCGGCGTCCCGCAGCGCGGGGCCGTCGATCTCCAGGAGCCGTCCGCGGAGCCTCCGGAACACGGCGGCGGCGTCCTGCTCGCCGGGCGCGGCGATGACGGGCAGGTGCGCGTCCAGCTCCAGCAGCGACGCGGCGAACGCGGTCACGTCGGCGTTCACGTGCATGGGCGGCGCGGCCGGGACGGGGGCGGCCGGGACGGCGCCGTTCGGGGCGGCGCCGGGGCCGAGGGTGACGGCCCGCACGGCCCCGGTCGGCGTGACGCAGAGCTCGGCGCCGCGGTCGGTGCCGAGCCGGCACCACGAGAACTCGTCCGGGCCGACGTCCGGGAAGCCGACGGACGCGCCGTACTCGCCGAGCGGCAGCGGTTCGCCGGCCGTGGCGGTGAAGTACGGGCCGACCTGGACCGGCAGCCCCATGCCGACGAGCTCCCGCGCGGCCGGCTCGGGAAGCGCGAGGCCGTGCAGTTCCGCCGGGGCGAACCGCCGCAGCCCCTCGGGGCCGAAATGCGCGGCGAGCCGGCCGCCCATGTTCGCGTTCATCGTTTCTTCGCGTTCATCTCTTCGCGTTCATCGTCGCCTCGGGACCGGCCCGTGCGCGGGCGTCAATCCCATTCGCCGGCGGAGAGGTCGATGAACGCGCCCGTCCACGGACCGGCGAAGTCGCGGGGAAAGAGTTCTTCGTCCGGGTCGCCGATTTCGGTCGGCAGTTCATCGACGGTGAACGGCGTCGGATCGGCGTCCATGAGTTCGCGTGCCAGTTTCAACGCCGTTTCCAGGAGCGCCTGTTCCCCGTCCCGTTCGTCGTCGGGGTCGTCGTCGACCTGGTCCGCGTACTCCTGGCTGTAGTAATAGGTGTCCCGCTGGAGGGCGTACATGTAGTACGCGAGGGCGTCCACGCCGCTGTGCAGCGGCCGCGGGGGCTCGTCCCCGTCCGGGATGAAGGAGATCTCCCCGGTGGCGCCGTCGAGCGCCACGTCGCCGCCGAAGAAGCCGCCGAGCACGTACCACTGGTCGGCGTTGGCGGGGAGCGCCCAGGTCCAGTGCCCCTTCGCGGACCGGGCGGCGTGCCGCTCCGGCAGCGGCTCGAACAACGACAGGTTGAGGAAGCCGTTCTTGAGGTCGGTCGGGACACCGACCGCGGTGAGGAAGCGGCGGGTGCCCGCGTGCGCGACGCCCGCCGGAACCTCGCCGTCGTCGAACCGCCGGACGTCCTCCTCGCCGAATGCGTCGACGAGGGCGCTCGTCGTCAACTCCGGAACCATGCCCATCTCCTCGTGCCGCCCCCTGAGCCACGGAAGTCAAGCTCAGAAGAGCCCGTTTCGGTACGTCCTGTGGAAGCCGTTGGCCTGACTTCTGGTGGTGCCATTGATACCATAGTCGAACCGGTGTGAAACATCTGCGCCGGGGATGTGCATCTTCATCCATTGATCGCAATAGGACGCGGAATAGTCACATGGTGATCGTTCCGTGTAAACGGCTTTGATGTTCTTCGGGTCGATTCCCTGGTCCAGCAGGAAGTTGGCGCCCATTCTCTCGGAGTGGACGCCGTCGCTGCGGGTGACGAGGATCCGCTCCTGGCCGTCGGAGTCGATGTACCGGAGCGCGGCGAAGTTCCGGCCGCCGTCGTTGCCCAGTTGCCGGCGGGCGTCCTCGACGGCGTCCATCATCTCCCGATCCTCTTTTTTGAGGTTCGGGTCGTTGGGGTCGAGTTTGCGCGAGTTCACCGGTTCGCCGTCGGGGGGCACCCTGGACGGGCGATCGGTCCGCCATCGCTCCCGAGTCGGCTTGTCGATCTTCGTCGGGTCGAGATAGTTGACCCGGCCGTCCTTGTACTTGGTGACCCGGAACATCTTGCCGGCGGATTTGCCGAAAATGCCGCCGGCCTTCCCGGCGGCGCCGTTCGTGCCGTTGTTCTTCTTGTTCGTCACGGCCGAACCGGGTTTCCCCGACCGAACGGAGTACTGATCATCCCGGGCGCTCCCGTCGGTGGGTTCGGTGTGAACGCGGACGGCCTCCGGCGGAGGGGGCGGCCGCCCGGGCGCGCCCCGCGGACCCGGCGGGGGAAGACCCCGCGGACCGGAGCCGAGAGAGCCCGTGCGTACCGGCGAACCTCGCCTGTAGGGCGATTTCGGATGATAGCGAATATCGGCGACAAACAGAATTGCCGCTGGTAAGCGCGGGGACGGGCGCGGCGGCCCGTCCCGCCGCCTCCCGGACGGGAGGGCCGGTGATCGCGGCGGAACGTGATCTGCGGAACAATGGGGGCGATCTCGGCGAGGAGGCGTTGTGAGCGCGGATGTGCGGTTCACGGTCACGCGGACGCTGACCAAGGACCAGCAGGCGCGGCGGGAGCGGCTGATCGACGCCGCGTGGACCCTGGCGGTGGAGGGCGGCTACCCGGCCGTCACCATGCACGACGTCGCGGACCGCGCGGGCGTCGCGCGCGCCACCGTCTACCGCTACTTCGCCACCAAGGACCACCTGCTCACCGAGGTCGCCGCGACCTGGGCGCACCGGGTCACCGACGACATCGACGCGCTCGCGGTCGGCGACACCCCGGTCGAGCGGCTCACCGCGCTGCTCGAGCGGATCGTGCACGTCGCGGCCGACAACGTCACGCTGACGTCGGCGATCATCCAGGCGGTGACGGCGGACGACTCCAGCGTCGACGACTCCCGCAACGTCGTGTTCCTCTTCCTGCGCGACCGGCTGTCGGCGGCGATCGGCGATCCGGTGCCGCAGCGCGAGGACGTCGAGATCGTGCTCGGGCACGTGCTGCTCGCCGCGCTGGTCAGCGTCGCGTCGCTGCACCGCCCGGCGGACGAGGTCGCGGCGATCGTCCGCACGTCGGGACGGCTCGTGCTCGCGGGCGCCCTCGCCGGCGGGGAGCGGCCCGCCGAGGCGGACGGGACGGACGGCCAATAGCGCGCGCGGGCCGATCGGCGCGGCGGTACGGGGTTTCGCGGCCGGACCGATTGTCACTGAGGTGACAACCGTCGCGGCGCATTGCGTCGCCGATGGTGAAGCCCGTTCCGCGTGTGATCGGTAGCTTCCGGAGCGTCCCCTAGACACCGTGGGGGCGGGAGGTGGAACCGTGACCACGACCCTGGAGGAGCGCTCGCCGCTCAAGCCCTGGGTGGGCGTGCCCAGCGAGCTCTCCGAGATCTTCCGGCCGCACCTGGACGGCCTGGCCAAGGAGATGATCGAGGAGATCCTGGCCGGGATCCCCGAGTACTCCCGCCCGCAGGACGAGGAGTACGCGCGGCTCGTCCGGCTCGCGGTGGAGGGCGCGCTGCGCCAGTTCGTCGACCTGATCATGGACCCGAACAGCTCGTGGGAGCAGGTCGCGGCCGTCTACCGGGAGATCGGCTGGGCGGAGGCCCGGGAGGGGCGCAGCCTCGACATCCTGCAGACGTCGATGCGGCTCGGCGCGCGCGTCGCGTGGCGGCGGCTGGCGGCGGAGTCCGAGCAGTACAACATGTCGCGGCACACCCTCGCCAGCCTCGCCGAGGCGATCTTCGCGTTCCTGGACGAGATCGCCCGCGCGGCCACCGAGGGCTACACCAAGGCCCGCGAGCAGGAGGCCGGCGAGCTGGAGCACCGCCGCCGCCGGCTGCTCGACATGCTGCTGGCCGAACCGCCCGCGTCGCCCCAGGCGGTCGCCGACCTGGCGCGGCTCGCGCAGTGGCGGGTGCCGCGCACGGTCGCCGCGGTCGTCCTGTACGAGCGGGGGCGGCAGCCGTTCTCGCACCCGTCGCTGCCGCCGGACGTCCTGTCCGACGTGAACCGCCGCGAACCGTGCCTGCTGGTGCCCGACCCCGAGGGGCCGGGGCGGGGCCGGATGCTGGAGTCGGCGCTGCGCAACTGGGTGGCCGCGATGGGCCCGACGGTCCGCACCGAGGACGCCGCGAAGTCGCTGCGCTGGGCGCGGGAGGCGCTGCCGCTCGCGCGCCGCGGCATCCTGCCGTCCGACCGGCTGATCCGGTGCGCCGACCACATGCCGGCGCTGGTGGTGTTCAAGGACGAGGAGCTGGTGCGGGCCGTCGCGGACCTGCGGCTCGCGCCGCTGCGGTCCGTCCGGCCCCGGCACCGCGAGCGGCTGATGCGCACGCTGCTGTCGTGCCTGCAGAACGGGTTCAACGCGACCGAGGTCGCCACCCGCCTGCACGTCCACCCGCAGACCGTCCGGTACCGGCTGCACCAGCTCGAGGAGCTGTTCGGCGACCGGCTGTACGAGCCGGAGGCGCGGCTGGAGATGGAGATGGCGCTGACCGTCTGGCTCACCGACCCCTCTCCATCAAGCGATTGACCAAGGCGCGCCGGGGGTCTACGGTCGGCGCATGACCAGCGACTCCGGCCGGGAGCGCATCCTCGACGTCGCCACCCGGCTGTTCGCCGCGCACGGCTACGACGGCACCTCCACCCGGCTCATCGCCGAGACGGCCGGGCTCAACATCGCGACGGTCGCCTACCACGTCGGCGGCAAGCGCGACCTGTACCTGGCCGTCATGGAACGCGCCCACCAGACCGAACGCGCCGCCCTGGAGGCCGCCATCGCGGACCTCCCGGGCGGCGGCGGGGCGGGGGCGCTGCTCGCGCTCGTCGACCGGTACGTCGACTTCTGCGCGGCGAACCCGGCGATCCCGGCGCTGTGGATGCACCGCTGGCTGTCGGACGCCGCCGACGTCGCGCACCTCGAGAGCCTTTACGTCCGGCCGCTCATGGAGCTCGTCGCGGACGCCGTCCGCGCGTTCGTCGACGACGGCGTCGACGTCGAGTACGCCGTGTGGACGGTCATCTGGGCGACGCACGGGTTCGCGCGCGGCGGCGTCCTCGACGCGGACGGCCGCCGCCGCGGCATGGACGACCCCGCCGAACTCGCGCGGTTCCGCGCCCACCTGCACCGGCTCGTCACCGCCGCCCTGGGGCTCCCCGGCGGTTCGCGGTGAGCGCCCCGACGACGACGGCGACCTCGGTGCCGCTGACACGCGCGCGCCTGTTCGGCTATGGCGTCGGGTCGGTCGGCACGGGCGTGTTCTCGGCCGTCCCCGGGCTGCTCCTGCTCTACTACCTCACCGACGTGCTCGGCGTCGGCGCGGCCGTCGCGGGCGCGGTCCTCGTCCTGCCGAAGGCGTGGGACGTCCTGCTGAACCCCGTCGTGGGCGCCGCCAGCGACCGCGAGGCCGTCCGGACGGGGCGCCGCACCCGGCTGCTCACGGCCGGCGCGTGCACGCTGCCCGTCCTGTTCGCCGCGATGTTCGCCGTCCCGGTCGACTCGCCCGGCTTCGCCGCCGTCTGGGCGGGCCTCGCGTTCCTCCTCGCCGCGAGCGCCTTCGCCTGCTTCCAGGTCCCGTACGTCGCGCTGCCCGCCGAGATCTCCGCCGACCCCGCCGAACGCGGCCGCGCTATGGCGTGGCGCGTCGTCTGCCTCACCGTCGGCATCCTCATCGCGGGCGGCGTCGCCCCCGCCGTCACCGACGCCGCCGGCGGCGGCCGCGCCGGGCACGCGCTGATGGGCCTCGCCGTCGGCGCCGTCATGGCCGCCGCCCTGCTCGGCAGCGCCCGCGCCACCCGCTGGATCCCGTCCAGCCCCGGCCCGCACGCGCTCGGCCTGCGCGCCGCGCTCCGCACCGCCCGCGGCAACCGCCCGTTCTTCGCCCTGCTCACCGCGTACGTCCTGCACACCCTCGCGGTCGCGATCATGCTCGCGGGCGCCCCCTACGTCGCCACCTACCGGCTGGACGACTACGCCCTCACCTCCGCGATGTTCGTCTGCATGGTCGCGCCGAGCGCGTTCGCGGTGCCGATGTGGCGGGCGCTCGCGCGCCGGTACGGGGCCGTGCCCTGCTACGCCGCCGCACTCGCCGCGTTCGCCGTCCTCGTCGCCGTCCTGTTCCCGCTGATCGCCTCGACGGCCGCGGTACTCGCGCTCAGCGCCGCCGTCGGCGTCTGCTACGCGGCGACGCAGTTCCTTCCCCTCGCGCTGCTGCCCGAGACCGTCCACGCCGACGCCGGACGCACCGGGCACGCCCAGTCGGGCGCGTTCACCGGCCTGTGGACGGCCGCCGAGACCGGCGCGCTCGCCCTCGGCCCCGGCGTGTTCGCGCTGATCCTCGCCGCCTGCTCGTTCCGCTCGTCCGACTTCGACACCCCGGTCGTCCAGCCGGACGCCGCGCTGACCGGCCTCGCCGCCGGGTTCACGCTCGTCCCCGCCGCCCTGCTCCTGCTCAGCGTCCCGCCGCTGCTCGCCTACCGGCGGCTCGCCGCCGCCCACGCCCCGAGGAACCTCGATGACCCTGCCTGAGGACGGCCGCCCCGCCGCCGAACTGCTCGACCGGCTCGCCGCCCTCCGCGACGCCGACCTGCCCGTCCGCGGCGGCAAGGTCACCGCGTACGTCTACGACACCGGACGCGACGCCGTGCACGACCTCGCCGCCGCCGCCTACCGGGAGATGCTCGAGGTCAACTGCCTCGACCCCACGGCGTTCCCCAGCATCGTCGCCCTCGAACGCGACGTCGTCGGCGCCGTCGCCGACCGGCTCGGCGGCGGCACCGGCGTGTTCACCAGCGGCGGCACCGAGTCGATCATGCTCGCGGTGAAGGCCGCGCGCGACGCGCGTCCCGTCGCGGGACGGCCGCAGCTCGTCCTGCCCGTCACCGCGCACCCCGCCTTCCACAAGGCCGCGCACTACCTCGGCCTGGAGGCCGTGGCCGTCCCCGTGGACGACGGGTTCCGCGCCGACCCCGCGGCCGTCGCCGCCGCGATCACCCCGCGCACCGTCCTCGTCGTCGCGTCCGCGCCCTCCTACCCGCAGGGCGTCATGGACCCCGTCCCCGAGATCGCGGAGATCGCCGCGTCCGCCGGCGTCCTGTGCCACGTGGACGCCTGCGTCGGCGGCTGGGTCCTGCCGTGGCTGCGCGACACCGGACGGGACGTGCCGCCGTTCGACCTCTCCGTCCCGGGCGTCACCTCGCTGTCGTGCGACCTGCACAAGTACGGCTACGCGCCCAAGGGCGCGTCCGTCGTCCTGTTCGCCGACCCCGCCCTGCGCCGCCGCGCCTACTTCGCGTCCGCCGAATGGCCCGGCTACACGGTCATCAACTCCGGCGTCCAGTCGAGCAAGAGCGCGGGCCCGCTCGCCGCCGCCTGGGCCACCCTCCACGCCGTCGGCGCCGCCGGCTACCGCGACCTCGCCGCCCGCGCGATGGACGCCGCCGAACGCCTCGCCGCCGGGCTCCCCGACGGGCTGCGGGTGCTCGGCTCCCCGGTCGTCCCGCTCGTCGCCGTCGCCTCCACCGACCCCGCACTCGACGTGTTCGTCCTCGCCGACGAGGCCCGCGCCCGCGGCTGGTTCTTCCAGCCCCAGCTCTCCTACCGCGGCATCCCCGCCAACCTGCACTTCACGATCACCGGGGTGTCCGACACCGGCGCGCTCCTCGACGCCCTCGCCGCGTCCGCGAAGGCCGCCCGCGCCGCCGGGCCGCCGCCCGTCCCCGACGGGCTCGCCGCCGCGATCGCCGGCCTCGATCTCGACGCCCTCACCGACGCCGGGTTCGCCGAACTGCTCGCGTCCGTCGGCGCCGAGCCGTCCGGGGGGATGGCCGTCGTGAACGCCGTCCTCGACGCCCTGCCCCCGGACACCCGCGAGGCCCTGCTGATCAGGTACCTGTCGGCGCTGTACGCCTGACCCGGGCCGGACGGCCCTTCGGAAACCGGGCCAACCGGGCGATACCGCTGTGGCATCATGCGAGCGGGGAAAGCAGTTCCGTCGTGATCCGCCCTGCGCGCGGGGCATGGAAGGGTGTCCATGGCCGCATCTCCGCTCGGCGCCGACGACCCGGCCTCGATCGGGCCCTACCGGCTCGCCGGACGCCTCGGCGAGGGCGGCCAGGGAGTGGTGTACCTCGGCGAGGACGAGTCCGGGCAGCGCGTCGCCGTCAAGGTGCTCAAGACGTCCGACCCGGCGGCCCGCACCCGGTTCCTCCGCGAGATGGAGTCCGCCCGCCGCGTCGCCCCCTTCTGCACCGCGGCGGTGCTCGACTCGTCGACGCGCGGCGACCGGCCCTACGTCGTCAGCGAGTACATCGACGGCCCCTCCCTGGCGCAGCGCGTGCAGGAGGACGGCCCGCTGCACGGCGGCGCGCTCGTCCGGCTCGCCGTCAACACCGCCAGCGCGCTCGCCGCGATCCACTCCGCCGGGATCGTCCACCGCGACCTGAAACCGGCCAACGTGCTCCTCGGCCCGGACGGCCCCCGCGTCGTCGACTTCGGCATCGCGCGCGCCATCGACGCCGACACCAACACCCAGATGGTCGGCACCCCCGCCTACTTCGCGCCCGAATGGATCGACGGCCGCCCGCCGACCGAGCGGTCGGACGTCTTCGCCTGGGCGGGCACCGTCGTGTACGCGGCCACCGGGACGCCGCCGTTCGGGTCCGGGCCCTCCTTCGCCGCGCTGATGAACCGCATCGCCAACGAGGAGCCGCGGCTCGACGGGGTGCCCGCCGCGCTGCGCCCCGTCATCGGCCGCTGCCTCGCCAAGGACCCCGCGCGGCGGCCCACCGCACGCGAGCTGATCGACCTGCTCGTCAGCCCGGAGGGCGACGCCCGCCCACCGGCCGGGGACGTCCGCCCGCCGGCGGTGTTCGCCCACCCCTCCCCGCCGGCCGGTGCGCCGTCCGCGTCCGGTCCGGCACCGGGGCCGTCGTTCGCCGCGCCGCCCGTCCCGCCCACCGTCGAGCGGGGGCGGCAGGCGCCGCCGCGGCCCTGGCGGCACCCGGGCGTGCTCGCGTCCGGCGCCGCCGTCGCGGTCGCGGCGGCCGTCACGATCGCGTTCGCCGTCGTGATCGCCGTACAGGCCGCGGGCTCCGACGAGGGGAACGCGTCCGGAACGGGCTCCCAGACCGCCGCCTACGACAACCAGCAGCCGACCGACGCCTACGACAGCCCGCCGCAGTCCCGGACGCCCATCTACGAGACCGACTTCGTCCACGAGGCGACGCTCCCGGCGCGCAGCCGCTCCTGGACGCAGGACGAAGAGAACCGCTACATCCCGGGCGGCTACCAGTACGGCATCGCCGCCGGATCCGGATCGGCGGTGCAGGCGTCGCACGCGCCCCTCGCCGACATGCTGGTCACGACGCGGGTCGGCTTCCAGGGAGCCGCCCCGGGCGCCTCCCAGGTCGGCGTCACCTGCCGCAACGACGCCGACGCGTCCTCCACCATCGGCTACGGGTTCATGATGTCGCGCGACGGCAAGACGGAGATCGAACGGTACAGCGAGGAGACCCAGTCGCTCGGCTCCGCGCGCGTCAAACCGAAAGAACGCGCCCACCACGAACTCAAGGCGCTGTGCAAAACGGTCGAGGGCGGCCTCCGGCTCGTGTTCTGGGTGGACGGCGTGAAGACCCTCGACGTCGTGGACCCCGACCCCCTCCCCGCCGGGCTGTCCGGACTCACCGTCGAGACCGACGGCGCCGCCTTCGCCGCCCTCTTCACCCGCTTCTCCGTCCACCGCGCTTGACGGCTACCCCAGCCTGATCAGCCGGTCGACCAGCGCCGGACCGCCGTAGGCGTCCCCGAACCGCAACGGCACCCGCGCCGCGCCCGCCGTCAGCGTGCCCGTCTCCTCGCCCGCCGCCGCCTCCGCCGGCGGCTCGCCGTGGGCCGCGACGGCCACCGTCAGCCCCGGCCACCCGACGACCGTCACCGCGGACGCCGCCCGCACCGGCGTCGTCCCCCCGAGCCCGTCGTCGACCACCGCGACCCGCGCCCCCGCCTGCGCGAGCGTCGCCGACGTCAACGCGCCCTCGGCCGCCTGCACCAGCCCACCGGCCGCCGACACCGCACCCGCCGCACTCGCCGTCCGCTGCCCCATCACCGCACCGACGATCAGCGTCGAGACCCCCGCGACGTCCTTGCGCGCCGCGAACACGAAGTTGCCGCCCGCCGCGTCCGTGAACCCCGTCTTGCCCCCGACGACCCCGAACTGGCCGAGCAGGAAGTTCCCGCCCTCCCGCACGGGCCCGCCGTCCGCGGGCACGAACGTCCGCTTGTTCACGATCTCCGCGAAGGCCGGCATCGCCATCGCGGCCCGCAGCAGCTTCACCTGATCCGCCGCGGTGCTCACCGTCCCCGAGTCGTAGCCGCTGGGGTCGGTGTACGTCGTGTTCGTCATCCCCAGCTCACGAGCCGCCGCGTTCATCTTCGCCACGAACGCCTGCACGCTGCCCGCGTCCCACTTCGCCAGCTCGTGCGCCACATCGTTCGCGGAGATGATCATCAGTGCCTCGAGGGCCTTCCGCTGCGTCAGCCGCTGCCCCTGCGTGATCCCCAGCAGCGACTCGCCCCGCTGCCGACGCATCGGCATCTCCGCGACACCCTCCGGCGACACCGCCAGCGTGGGCCCCGGCTCCCCCGGCCGCAGCGGATGGTCCCGCAGGTACACGTACGCCGTCATCACCTTCGCGACGCTCGCCGTCGGCGCGGGCACCGCATTGCCGGACGCCCCCATCATCCCGAGGCCCTCGACGAACACCGCCGACTGCCCCGACCCCGGCCACGGCAATTGGGGCGCCGCCCCCGGGAACGTGTGCTCCGCCGCGATCGTCAGCCGCAGCTCCGGCTCCGGCACCGGCCGCACCAGCTGCGCCGTCACGACCGCCATCACCACCACGAGCACCGCGACCAGCACCCACGGCCACGCGCGCCGCCCCGACCGCTCGTCCTCCGGCGCCTCCGCGACCCGCGGCACGTCCTGCCGCGTCACGTCCCCGACCGGCTCGTACCCGACGAACCGGACGAGCCCGCCCTCGCCCTCGGACACCTCCCCGCGATACACCTCCGGCACCGCGGGCGACGCCACCGGCACGGGCAGATCCACGACCGTCCGCGTGGCCTCCGGCCCCGCCTCCCCGGGCCGCCGCGGCGGCGCCTCATACCGCGCGCCCGCCGCCCCACCCGACGCCTGCGCCACCCCACCGCGAGACTCGCCGCCGCCGCGTTCCCCGTCCTCGCCCGGTCGGCGTGGTGGGGCCTCGCGGCGCATGGCTGCCGCCTCGCCCGTCCGGTCACGGGTCGGCGCCGTCTCGCTGCGGCCGCTGGACGTGTCAAGGGTGCGCTGCTCGGCCGCGCCCGACCGTCGCGGCGGGTCCTCGTGCTCCGCGGCTGCCGGGTCGTTGCTGGGGCGGTTGTCTGCTGGTGCCGTTTCGTTGTGGCCGTTGGACGTGTCGGACGCTTCGGCGGCGCTCTTCGCGGCCTCGTCTGGTCGGTGCGGCGGGCCTCCGCGGCGTGCGGGGGCTGCGTCGTCGTTCGTCCGGTCGTGTTCTGGCGCCGTCTCGCTGTCGGCCTCGGACGCGCGCTGCTCGGCCGCCTCCGGCCGTACCGGTGGGGCCTCGCGTCTTGTCGGTGTCGTTTCGTTGTGGCCGTTGGACGTGTCGGACGTCTCGGCGGCCTCGGCGGCGTTCTTCGCGGCCTTGTCCGGTCGGCGCGGCGGGTCCTCGCGGCGTGCGGGGGCTGCCTCGTCGTCCGTCCGGTCGTGTTCTGGCGCCGTCTCGCTGCCGGGCTCGGACGCGCGCTGCCCGGCGGCGTCCGGCCGTACCGGCGGGTCCTCGCGCTCTGCGGGCGTCGTGCCGTCGGCGGGCTCGGACGTGTGTTGCTCGGGGTCGTCGGCCGCCTGTGGGGTGTCCTCGTCCTGCGCGGTCGTTTCGGACGGCTCGTCTGCGGCGGGTGGGGCCTCGTCGGCCGTCGCGTCGTCGGCGGGGTCGGTGTCGACCTCGGCTTGGGGTTCGGCTTCCTGCTCGTTGGGCTTCTCGGGGTCGTTCTTTGCCCGGGGCTCGGCGGTCGGCTCGGCGTCCGGTGCGTCCGCGTCGGGTTCGTCCTCGCGGTCGGCGGCCTCGGCCTCTTCGGGGTCGGTCGCCTCGGCGGCCTCGGCCTGGGCGTTCGCGTCGGGGTCGTCGTCGTCCGGTGGGGTGGGGAGGCGTTCGGCTCGGGTGGTCGCGGCCTCGGGGCGGCGGACGGGGATGTCCTCGCGGGTCTTCGTGACGTCCGGGACGCGGAACTCCGCCGTGGGCGTGCGGGCGGGCGCGCGGTCGGCCGGTTCGTCGGTCTTGGGCGCGTCCGGGGTCTCGGTCACGAGCCGCTCCTCCTTGAGTTGTGTTCCGGCGTGCGGGCGGAGCGGTCGATCGCCGATGCCCCCGTGTAGTCATGAGGATGCCCGGACGAGCCGGATGGTTCGGACGCGTTACGGATTAGTGATCGAGAACCGTGAACTCCTTTGCGGGGGTGCGGAGAGACGTCGTCGAGAGAGCCCCCGCACGGGAAGGCCGGCACACAGGTCATGGTCGCCGCGATGACCGCACCTCCAGCGGTTCCGATGGTCGATAGCGAGCTCATCGAGTCTTCGCTCTCCGACCCGGAATCGTTCGCTCTCCTCTTCGACCGCTGCTCCGCGATGCTCTACCGGTACGTGTCGCGGCGGCTCGGGCCGCAGGCGGCCGAGGACGTGGTGGGGGAGACGTTCCTGCGTGCCGGTGGTGGGGGCGCCGCACGATCCCGACCGGCCGGTCGCGGACGGGGAGCGGGCGGAGCGGCTGTTCGCGCAGCTCAGGACGGATGAGTGAGCCCGGCCCCTGCGGGTAGGGGCCGAATCGTCCCGGGATACCCGCGAGGTTCGAGGAGTAAGGGATGGCCAGGAAGATTCGCGACATTATGACCGGTTCGCCGACGTCGGTGTCGCCGGAGCTCGACATCGTCACCGTGGCCCGTGCGATGCGCGACGAGGACATCGGCGCCGTGCTGGTCGCCGAGGGCGACGACATGAAGGGCCTCGTCACCGACCGTGACCTGGTGGTCCGGGGGCTCGCCGCGGGCGGCGACCCGCGGGAGATGAAGATCGGCGGGCTGGCGAGCAGCGCCACCGCGACGATCGGCCCGGACGAATCGGTGGACAAGGCCGCGCAGATCATGCGGGAGCGGGCGGTCCGGCGGCTGCCCGTCGTCGAGGACGGCCGCCCGGTGGGCATCGTGTCCATCGGCGACCTGGCCGTGGAGAAGGACACGGACTCGGCGCTCGCCGACATCAGCGCGGCGCGTCCGAACACCTGAGACCGGGGAGTCGCACGCCCGGCGGGAGGCGGAAGGCCCCCGCCGGGCGCGTCCGCGTTCAGGGGAGGGCCGCGAGCAGGCGGTCGAGGTCCTCTTCGGTGTTGTAGTAGTGCACGGACGCCCGGACGGCGGCGGGGACGGCGGTGGGGTCGTAGCCGTGCGCGGCGGGGCTGGTGACGTTGACGTTGATCCCGCGGTCCCGGGCGGCGCGCTTGATCGCGTCCGGTTCGTGGCCGTCCACGGTGAAGGTCACGATCCCCGAGCGGTGCGTTCCGCGGTCCAGGACGGACGTGCCGGGGCGGGCGCCCAGCTCGCCGCGGAGCGTCGCGGCGAGCGCGACGACGCGCTTCTCGATCTCGGCGGTGCCGAGCGCGGCCGCGTAGTCGGCGGCGGCGGCGAGCCCGAGCTGACCGGCGACGAACCGTTCCCAGGTCTCGAAGCGGCGGGCGTCCGGGCGGGGCTCGTAGTCGGGGGCGCGCCACTCGGCGGCCTGGAGGTCCAGGAACGGGGGCTCCAGGGCGGCGACGATCTCCCGCCGGACGTACAGGAAGCCGGTGCCGCGGGGGCCGCGCAGGAACTTGCGGCCGGTCGCCGACAGCATGTCGCAGCCGATCTCGCGGACGTCCACGGCGAGCTGCCCCACCGACTGGCAGGCGTCCAGCAGGTAGAGGACGCCGTGCTCGCCGCACAGCCGCCCCACCTCGGCGGCCGGGTTGATCAGGCCGTTGTGGGTGGGGACGTGGTTGAGCGACACGAGCCGGACGCCGCCCTTCGCCAGTTCGGCTTCGAGGGCCTCCAGGGAGATCGCGCCGTCCGGGCCGTCCGGGACGACCTCGACGCGCGCGCCCTTCGCGGCGGCGACCTGCCGGTAGGCGATCGCGTTGCTGGAGTACTCGCCGGCGGTGGTGAGGATGCGGTCGCCCTCGGCGAACGGGATCGCGTAGAACGCCATGTCCCAGGCGCGGGTGGCGTTCTCCACGTAGGCGATCTCGTCCGCGCGCGCGCCGATGAGGCCCGCGATCGCGCCGTAGAAGCGCTCGATCGCGGCGGCCTCGCGTTCCGCGGCCTCGTAGCCGCCGATCGCGGCCTCCAGCGCGAGGTGGCCGGTCACCGCCTCGATCACCGGGCGCGGCGGCAGCGCCGCCCCGGCGTTGTTGAGGTGCGTCACCTCCGCGCATCCCGGTGTGTCGGCCCGCAGCCTCGCGACGTCCATGAACCGTCCCTCCGCGAATTGTCGGACCCCCGCGCGACACTGGGCGCGGCGGCCGAGCTTGACCTCAACCTTTCTTGAGGTCTGATGATGTTCCGCAACGGAGCATCTCAGACGACGGGGATATCGCATGGACATGGAAGTCACCGCGTGGATGTCGCTGCACCACGCGGCCAACGCCCAGGACCGCAGGCCCTTCAACCGGGCGACGCTGCGCCGCATCGCCGCGTTCGCCCGCCCCCACCGCCGCACCCTCACCGCGTTCCTGCTGCTCAGCGTGGTCCTCGCGGTCCTCGCGGTGGCGACGCCCGTGCTCGCCGGACGGGTCGTCGACGCGATCAACGACCGGGCGGGCACGTCCACCGTGGTGTGGCTCGCGGTGCTGATCGCCGTGCTCGCGATCGCCGAGGGCGGGCTCGGGCTCGCCAACCGGTGGCTGTCGGCCCGCATCGGCGAGGGCCTCATCCTCGACCTGCGCACCGCGGTGTTCGACCACGTCCAGCGGATGCCGGTCGCGTTCTTCACCCGCACCCGGACGGGCGCGCTGGTCAGCCGCCTCAACAACGACGTGATCGGCGCGCAGCGCGCGTTCAGCGACACCCTCTCGGGCGTCGTCAGCAACCTGGTGATGGTCGCGCTGACGTTCGGGGTGATGGTGGGCATCTCGTGGCAGATCACCCTGCTCGCGCTGGTGCTGCTGCCGCTGTTCCTGCTGCCCGCCCGCCGGATGGGCTCCCGCCTCGCCCGCCTGGAGCGCGAGGCCGTCGCGCACGACTCGGCGATGAGCACGCAGATGACCGAGCGGTTCTCCGCCCCCGGCGCCACTTTGATCAAGCTGTTCGGACGGCCGGCGCGGGAGTCCGAGGAGTTCGCCGCCCGGGCCCGCCGCGTCCGCGACATCGGCGTCCGCACCGCGATGGTGCAGCACGTGTTCATCACCGCGCTGACGATGGTGTCCGCGCTGGCGCTCGCGCTCGTCTACGGGCTGGGCGGCTACCTGTCGCTGCGCGGCAGCCTGGACGCCGGCGCCGTCGTCGCCCTCGCGCTGCTGCTGACCCGCCTGTACGCGCCGCTGACCGCCCTCGCCAGCGCCCGCGTCGAGGTGATGAGCGCGCTGGTCAGCTTCGAGCGGGTCTTCGAGGTGCTGGACCTGAAGCCGCTCGTCGCCGAGAAGCCCGACGCGCGGGACGTCCCCGACGGGCCCGCGTCGATCGAGTTCGACGACGTCCGGTTCTCCTACCCGTCGCCCGACAAGGTGTCCCTCGCCTCGCTGGAGGAGGTCGCCACCCTCGACACCCGCGGAGGCCAGGAGGTCCTGCACGGCATCTCGTTCACGGCCGAACCGGGGCAGACGGTCGCGCTCGTCGGCTCGTCCGGCGCCGGCAAGTCCACGATCGCGCAGCTCCTGCCGCGCCTGTACGACGTCGACTCGGGCGCCGTCCGGCTCGGCGGCGTCGACGTCCGCGACCTGTCGTTCGCCGCGATCCGCGCGACGCTCGGCATGGTCACCCAGGACGGGCACCTGTTCCACGAGTCGATCCGGGAGAACCTGCTGCTCGCCCGCCCCGAGGCCACCGAGGACGAACTGTGGGACGTCCTGCGCCGGTCCCGGCTCGACGCGCTGATCGAGGGCCTGCCGGACGGGCTCGACACGATCGTCGGCGAGCGCGGCTACCGGCTGTCGGGCGGCGAACGGCAGCGGCTCACCATCGCCCGGCTGCTGCTGGCCCGGCAGCGGGTCGTGATCCTCGACGAGGCCACCGCCCACCTGGACTCCACGTCCGAGGCCGCGGTGCAGGAGGCCCTCGCCGAGGCCCTGGACGGCCGCACCGCCGTGGTCATCGCGCACCGGCTGTCGACCGTCCGCGCCGCCGACCTGATCCTCGTGGTCGAGGACGGCACGATCGTCGAGCGCGGCACCCACGACGAGCTGCTCGCCGCCGGCGGCCGGTACGCCGACCTCTACCGCACCCAGTTCAGCGACGACGCCCCGCCGACCCTGGAGCCCGTCGCCTGACCCGGCCCGGTGGCGGACGGCCTGCGGAACGGGCGGTGGCGGGAAGCCCGCCACCGCCCGTTCCGGTCCGCGGCCGCGGCGGTCAGGCGGCCTTGCCGCGGGCGATGTGGACGTTCATGCCGGTGAAGTCGAGGGTGATGTTGTACGGCTTGTAGAAGCTGTGCGAGAAGTGGGCCAGCACGTCGAACCCGTAGTCGCCGGGCGAGCCCTCGCCCTGCTCCGCCCTCGCCCCCGCGGCCGCGAAGCCGCCGGTCCCGCCGCCCGTGTCCGCGTAGCAGTAGGCGTGCTCGGCGACGGCGTCCCCGAGACGGACCTCCTTCGGGTAGCAGGGGTGGCTCACGACCGGCTGCCCCCCGGCGAAAGCCTCCAGCGGACGATCGTGGTCGATGCGGACCTGCAACCGTCTGGCCGTCTCCGCGGACATGCCCGCGACCTGCTCGCCGATCCCGCCGATGTCGAGGGCCACCACCCGCGGTCCGGAGCCGGCGACACTGCCGATGCTGTGCACCAGGTGCTCACGGGCCAGCCACAGCGGCAGGGGCTTCGCGCCCGTCCGGGCGGCGGCGGCGCGCGCTTCGGGCGTCGGGCGGCGCAGGATCAGCGACCGGCCCGCGTAGTCGATGGTCGTCAGGAAGTGGTACAGGATCCACGTGCCGATGATGCCGTCGTTGGGCTGGGCGGGCGTGCCGTCGTCGTCCGACCACTGCACGGGGACGTTGCGCAGCTCGATGCCGCCCAGCTCGAAGGAGTCCAGCACCCCGAAGTACTGCCAGATCGTGCGGCCCGCGTACTCGATCTTCTGGCTGGTGACGGGGCTCAGCCCCGCTTCCTCGGCCGTCCCGGCGGAAACGCCCAGCCAGGGGACGCGGGTGTAGAACATGAAGCTCTTCGGCGGCCCGCCGTTGACCGACGCCTCCACCATCGGCGGGTCGAGCTGCAGCCACGGCACCCGGCCGATGTCGCCGTGGACCTGGTACGGCTCGCCGCGGACCGCCCCGAACCACCGGGCGTAGACGTCCTCGCCGGCGGCCTGCCAGCGCGGCACGGCGAGGGAGAACTCGTCCTGCCGGGTGTAGCAGTCGCCCAGCAACTGGTTGGTCTGCTTGTCGTCGGGGGCCAGTTCGAGGGCTCTCGTCAGGTACTTCTCGGCGTCGGGGAACTTGTTGCCGAGCAGCCCGACGTGGCCGCGCTGCCGTGCCGCGTGCACGTTCGTCGGGTCCGTTTTCAGGATCTCCTCGTAGGCGCGACCGGCCTGCTCGAACTTCCCGGCCCTGAACAGCGCGTCCGCGTCACCGGTGCCGGCTCGTGCTGCGGCCGTCCCGCCCAGCAGCGGTGCGGTCGCGGCGGCACCGGCCACCACGGCGGCGCCCCGGAGCAGCGAACGCCGGTCCCATTCTCGGCCATCGGCCACGGCGTCTCCTTCTCGTGATCGGCTTCCGAAGCCGGGGGCGCGACGCCCCCGGCACGGACCTCCGCGGTCCGTGCCTCCACTGAAGACGGGCGGCCGTTGCGGCGGCGTATGCGTTTTCCGATACGCCCGCGATACGTCCCGTCCCCGGCGTGACGTTCTATCGGGGGACGGCCGGGGGCGGTTGCGGTGCGCCGGGGAGGTGGACGGTGACGACGAGGCCGCCGGTGGGGCGGGCGGCGAGGGCGAGGGTCCCGTTGTGGGCTCGGACGATGCTGTGCACGATCGCCAGGCCCAGGCCGATGCCGGCGTGCTCGTCGGTGCGGGCGCGCCGGGTTCCGCGCTGGAAGGGCTCGGTGAGCGTCGGGATCAGGTCCGGCGGGATCGGGGGGCCCGTGTTCTCGACCCGCAGGACGCTCGCGTCGTGCCGGGACTCGGTGTGGACGGTGACGGTCCCGCCGGCGGGGAGGTTGTGGACGATGGCGTTCTGGACGAGGTTCGTCATCATCCGGAGCATGAGCTCGGCGGAACCGAGGACGTGCGTCGCCTCGCCGGTGACGTCGAGGGCGATGGCGCGCCGTTCGGCGAGGGGAAGCAGCGTTTCGGCGGTCTCTTCGGCGATGAGGGACAGGTCGACGGGCTCGCGGGTGAAGCTCTGCCGGTCGGCGCGGCTGAGCAGCAGGAGCGCCTCGGTGAGCTCGATCGCCCGGGTGTTGACGACCTGGAGGCGTTCGATGAGCTCCGTCTGGTCCCGGGTGGGGTCGTTGCGGGCGACGTCGAGGAGCGTCTGCGAGATCGCCAGCGGGGTGCGCAGTTCGTGGGAGGCGTTGGCGGCGAACCGCTGCTGTTCGGCGACGTGGGCTTCGAGCTGCCCGAGCATGGAGTCGAAGACGTCGGCGAGTCTGCGGAACTCGTCGCCCGGGCCGTCCATGCGGATCCGGTGGGACAGCGATCCGTCGGCGGCCATCCGCGCGGCGTCGGTGATCCGGGTGAGCGGCGCGAGCATCCGGCCCGCGAGGATCCACCCGCCGACGAGGCCGAACAGCAGGAGGAACGCCAGCGCCTGGGCCGCGCGGGGGGCGAAGGCGCGCTCGAGGTCGGAGCGGTTGGGGACGAACTGCGGGGCCGGTGCCCCGTGCCGTCCGCCCATCGGCCCGGTGAGCAGCGCGCCGTCGGGGACGTAGCGCAGCAGGAACACCCGGACCACGGCGAGGAGCAGGGCGCCGGCGAGGAGGAGGAACCCGGCATAGCTGAGGGTGAGTTTCAGCCGGACGCTGAGCCCCGGACGCCTATTCATCGGCGCCGCCGGGGCGCGCCGAGTCCCGTCCGGTGTCGATCCGGTAGCCGACCCCCGGCACCGTGGCGATCAGCCACGGTTCGCCGAGCCGCTTGCGCAGGGCGGAGACGGTGATGCGGACGGCGTTGGTGAACGGGTCGGCGTTCGCGTCCCAGGCCCGTTCGAGGAGTTCCTCTGCGGCGACGACACCGCCTTCGGCGGCGACGAGCACCTCGAGCACGGCGAACTGCTTGCGGGTGAGCGCGACGTAGCGCCCGTCGCGGAAGACCTCCCGGCGGAACGGGTCCACCCGCAGGCCCGCGATCTCGCGGACCGGGGGCCGCGCGTACGCGCGCCTGCGGTCCAGCGCCCGCAGCCGCATGACGAGCTCGCGGAGCTCGAACGGCTTCGTGAGGTAGTCGTCGGCGCCCAGCTCGAACCCGGACGCCTTGTCGTCGATCCGGTCGGCCGCGGTGAGCATCAGGATCGGGACGCCGCTGCCCGACGCGACGATCCGCCGGGCGATCTCGTCGCCGGAGGGGCCGGGGATGTCGCGGTCCAGGACCGCGAGGTCGTAGGAGTGGACGGCGAGCAGCTCAAGAGCGGTCTCGCCGTCGCCCGCGATGTCGGCGGCGATCGCCTCCAGCCGCAGACCGTCACGGACGGCTTCGGCCAGGTAGGGTTCGTCCTCCACGATCAGTACGCGCATGCCCGGAGACTAGGCGGCGCGGCATATCGCCGGCGTATGGAAACCGGCAGGTCACGGACTCACACGCTCGGGTACGGGGACGGGTACGGGGACGGGTACGGGGACGGCGGCGGCGTCGACCAGGCGTTCGACGAGCCGCGCGTAGGGCAGTCCCGCCGCGGCGAACATCCTCGGCACCTGCGACTCGGCCGTCATCCCGGGCATCGTGTTGACCTCGTTGAGGACCGGGCCGTCGGCGGTGAGGAAGAAGTCGACGCGGGCGACACCGGCGCAGCCGAGCGCGTCGAACATCCGCAGCGCCGCCTCGGTGAGGGCCGTCCGGTCCGCGGCGCCGAGGTCGGCGGGCACGCCGAACCGGGCCGAACCGTCGTACTTCGACCGGGTGTCGAACAGGCCGTCGGCGTGGATCTCCAGCGGCGGCGACGCCCACCGGCGGCCGTCGGCCTCCCGCAGGACGGCCACGTCGATCTCCCGGCCGGCGACGACGTCCTCGATCAGGATCCGGTCGTCCAAGCGCGCCGCACGGCGCAGCGCGTCCCGCAGCCCGGAGGCGTCGCGGGCCAGGGCGACACCGAAACTCGACCCGGCCGAAACCGGCTTCACCACCACATCGTTCTCGAACTCGACATCGGCGATCTGTCCCGCCGTGACGAGCCGGCCGGGGGCGGTGCGGATCCCGACGGCCTCGGCCACGAGCTTGGTCGCCCACTTGTCCATGCCGAGCGCTCCGGCGCGCACGCCCGAGCCGACCAGCGGCGTGTGCGCGAGGACGCACAGCGCCGCGAGCGTCCCGTCCTCACCGGACGGGCCGTGGACGGCGGGGAAGACGGCGTCGGCGCGTTCGATGGCGCGCAGCGCCGCCGCCAGCGAACCGGCGGCCCCCGCCCCGAGCGCGTCCGTCCCGCGCCGCCACGTCCCGTCGCGGCCGATGGTCAGCTCGTCGACGTCGGCCCCGCCGGACCGCAGCGCCTCCGCGACCGCCGCGGCGGTGGCGAGGGAGACGTCGTGCTCGGTGTTCTCGCCGCCGCCGATCACCACGATCCGCCGTGTCATGCGATCCTCCCCTTCACCCGATGCTCCGTTTCACGCGCGGCCCGATGCCGGTGACGATGGTGTGCGGGATGGTCCCGGCCCAGCGGGCCCAGTCGCCGACGGACGGGACGGCGCCCCCGTCCGGGCCGAACACCGTCGCGGACGTGCCGACGGGAAAGGACTCGGCGCCGGTGTCGATCACGATCTGGTCCATCGAGACCCGCCCGACGATCGGGAAACGTCGTCCGCGGATCTCGACCCCGGCCTGCGGCGAACGCTCCCGCGGGATCCCGTCGGCGTACCCGACGGGCAGGACGCTCAGGTTCGTGGCGCGGTCGGTGACGTACGCGCCGTCGTAACCGACCGGCGTGCCCGCCCGGACCGCCGCCGTGTGCACGACCGGCGCGGTCAGCCGGGACGCACCGTGCAGCCGCGTCGTCCCGGACGGATCGATGCCGACCAGTCCCGCGCCGACGCGGACCATGTCGAAATGCGTCGCCGGATCGGTCAACGCCCCCGACGTGGTCGCGAGATGGGCGAGCGGCGCCCCGAGCCCCGCCGCCCGGACCGCCCGCCGCGCCTCGCGCATCGCGGCCACCGCCGGCGCGTTCGCCGCGGGATCCGCCGCGTCGGCCAGCGGAAGGTGCCCCATCACACCGGTGACGCGGACCTTCCGATCCTGCCGACCGCGCCGAGCGAGCCCGATCAGTTCGTCCCACCGCCCGCGCGGGCAGCCGCCGCGGGCCATCCCGGTGTCCACGTGCAGATGGACCCGCACCGCCGGACCGGTCCGCGCGACGAGCGCGCCCAGCTCGTCCACCGACCCGACCGCGACATCGACCCCGGCGGCGGCCGCCGCGTCGGCGTCGATCCCGGAGGGGTGCAGCCAGGTGAGGATCGGCACCGCCAACCCGGCGGCGCGCAACACGGACGCCTCCGCGACGCTCGTCGTCCCGAGCCATCCGGCCCCGGCGGCGACGGCGGCCTCGGCCACCGTGACGGCGCCGTGCCCGTAACCGTCGGCCTTGACCACGGCCATGATCGTGCTCGGCGTCCGCGCGCGGATCCCGGCCACGTTCGCGGCCACCGCATCGGGCAGCGTCTGCAAGGTCGGCGGCAGGAAGGCCCCGCGCGTGCGGCGGACCGCCAGTGACGCGCTGTGATTCATGCGCCCACTGAACCCGGACGGGCGTTGCCGTGGCGTATGCGGTTTTCGATACGCGGGCGATACATCGACGGCGCGATGAGTTCGGCGCCGCCGGACGGTCTGTACACGCGAGGGCCAGGGGAGGAGCCGGGACATGCCGGACCGGATACGGAAGATGCTGGACGGGCACGTCGAGTCGGGGCTCGTGCCGGGCCTCGTCGCGCTCGTCCGGCGGGGCGGGGAGACGCGGGCGATCGTGCTCGGCTCGACGGCCGCGGACGGCGGCGTCCCGATGCGGCGGGACGCACTGTTCCGGATCGCGTCGCTCACCAAGCCGGTCGTCGCGGCGGCCGCGATGACCCTGGTCGAGGACGGCGCGCTGCGCCTCGACGACCCGGTGGACGGGCTGCTGCCCGAGCTGGGGGCGCCCCGCGTGCTGCGCCGTCCGGACGGGCCGCTGGACGACACCGTCCCGGCGGAACGCGCCATCACCCTCCGCGACCTGCTGACGTTCCGGCTCGGCACCGGCGCCGTGCTCGAACCGTCCCCGATCGGGACGGCCCTCGAAGAAGCGGGCGTCGCGCCGGGCCCGGACGTGTCCCCGCTGCCGCCCGACACGTGGACGAAGCGGCTCGCGGCGCTGCCGCTCGTCCACCAGCCGGGCACGCGGTGGATGTACCACACAGGCGCGGACGTGCTCGGCGTCCTGATCGCCCGCGCGACCGCCCGCCCGCTCGCGGACGTCCTGCACGAGCGGATCTTCGACCCGCTCGGCATGCACGACACCGGCTTCCACGTCGCCCCCCGCGACACGCACCGCCTCGTCACGTCCTAC
Organism: Spirillospora sp. NPDC052242; assembly: GCF_040679555.1. Taxonomy (NCBI): domain Bacteria; kingdom Bacillati; phylum Actinomycetota; class Actinomycetes; order Streptosporangiales; family Thermomonosporaceae; genus Spirillospora; species Spirillospora sp. NPDC052242. The sequence goes on along the minus strand of NZ_JBFAUZ010000001.1, from coordinate 257,530 downwards.
GCCCCGGACGAGGCCGGTCACCTCGTAGTCCGCGACGATCCCCGCGACCGCCCGCCGGGCTTCCCGTCCGGCGGCGGCGGGCTGGTCGCCACCGCCGACGACGTCCTCGCCTTCTTCGGGACGCTGCTCGATGGTGGCGGGCCGATCCTGTCCCGGGAGTCGGTCCGGCTGATGACGTCCGACCACCTCACCGCCGCGCAGCGGACGGCCGCCGAGCCGATGCTCACGACCGGCTGGGGTTTCGGCGTCGCGGTCGAGATCCGCGACGCCCCGCCGACGTCCCGTCCCGGACGGTTCGGCTGGATGGGCGGCCTCGGCACGACCGCCTTCGCCGACCCGTCCGCGGAACTGGCCGGTGTGCTGTTCACCCAGGTCGCGGTATGGACACCCGGAGTGGGCGACCTGATGGTCGAGTTCTGGAACCAGTGCGGCGACGACCTGGACCGCAAGGCCGACTCACCGCATTGACCTGCCGAATGGGTTCCCGAAATTCCCCGCAGAAGGGACCTGCCGAATGTGCCCGGTGGACGGAATCTCGTCCACCGGCACGGCCGCCTGTAGCGTCATGAGGCATGGGTGAGTACGTACAGGTTCAGACCTCGATCCCCTCACGCGAGAAGGGCCTGGAGATCGCCAGGTCACTGATCGACTCGCATCTCGCGGCCTGCGCGCAAGTCGTCGGCCCGATCGCCAGCACCTACCGGTGGAAGGGCGAAGTCCGCGTCGACGAGGAGTATCTGCTCCTGATCAAGACCCCGGCCGCGCGGTACGCCGAGCTGGAGGCGCACGTTCACCAGATGCACGATTACAGCGTCGCCGAGATCATCTCGGTGCCGATCAACGCAGGGCTGGCGTCGTACCTGTCGTGGATGGACGAGGAGACGCAAGCTCCCGGCGCGTAGCCCGGATCCTCTCGCGCACCTGGCGGGCTCGGGGATCACCGGCCAGCGCGACGTCGAGCTCCGACAGCCGGTTGAGGGCGTAGGTCGCCCGACTGGTCTCGACGGCGTCGACCGCCCGCTCGCCGAAGCGGATGCCTTCCTCGGTGTCCCCGATCCCGACCAGGGCGAGCCCGACGCTCGCCAGCATCCGGCCGGTCTTCTTTTGCGCCGGATCCGAAGCGAGAACCACCAGCTCGCCGACTTCGTCATGGACCCCGGATTCGTCGCCGAGCCGGGTCGCGATGGTCAGGCGCATGTGGGCGAAGCGCGGCGATTCCAAACACCGGGTCCACGGCCGTTCGGCGTGCGGCCGGGCGTTGGCCATCAGGTCCGATGCCTGCTCGATCATGTCGCCGGCCGCGCGGTCGCCCAGCGCCGCCGCCTCCTCCGCCTCCCGGCCGAGCAGCCACGCCCGCGTCGCCGGATCGCCGTCACCCGGGAGGTACTGGCGGGCCTCGGCCAGCGAGCGCCGCGCCACGCCGTGCGCCTGGACGGCGCTGCCGGCGAAGCTCTGGTAGATCGCCGAGCACGCCAGGATCGCCGGGTCGTCGCCTTCGCGGGCCGCGAGCCCGGCCACCCGGTACAGGGACGCAGCCCGCGCGGCGTCCCCCAGGTCCCACGCCAGCCAGGCGCCGAGCACGGCGGTCTCTCCCGCGACCCTGGCCAGCCGCGCCCGCAGGCGATCCCGTGGGCCGGCCTCCAGCAGCGAGGTCACCTCCGACAGGTGCGAGAGGAGACTACGGAAGATCTGCTCGGCGGGCAGGACGAACTCCAGCCGGTGGAAGCCGATCGATCGGGCCTCGAGGTGGCTGACGATGTCCTCGCTGAGCCCGGTCGGGCGCGTCAGCGCTCCGGCGATCCGCTCGATCGGGTCCACGACCCCGAGGGCGGGGGCCGCCGCCAGCGTCGCGGCGAGCTGCAGCACTGCGCGTCGGTCCACGTTCTGATCGAGCCTTCCCACCGTCCAGGCCAGGGCGAGCAGGTCGACGCGCGAGCCGTTATCGAAGGAGTCTTCACCGCGGGGGTCCCTGGTCGCGGGCTCGGCTGCGAGGGCGGCCAGCTCGCCGTCGGCGCCGAGAGCCGTGTCGAGCTGATGGGCCAGCGCCCGTGACGGCGGCTTGAGGTCCCGCGAGACCTTCGAGAGCAGGCTCACGTCGTAGTGCACAGCGACCGCCAGCTTGCGCAATGACAGGCCCCGCTCGGCCATGAGCGCCTTCATCTTCTCGCCGAAGGTCATCGCGTGCACCGTTCGCCCGGTGGTCATTGCCCCGTGGACCGTTGACTTCTACGCAGGTCAACAGGTCCACGTCTTCCACGGTAGCCGTCGGCGCGCTGATCTAGAGGCGTAAGCGTGTCACGGACACGAAGGCGGCCCCGGCCCGCTGGGCGAACAGCGGGGGAGTCCGGGGCCTCGGCCGGAAGCGAGGTCCGACCTGTGGAGCATCGTATGGTCCCTCCCAACCCGCTCGCAGCGCTCGGCGCGCACCTTGGCGCCCGGCGGCTCGGGGTCGAGTTGAGTGCGCGCGGACTGCGCGTGAGCAACCCCGAGGTCCCAGGCTGCCGCCCGGAGGCGAGCCCCGCGACCGTCACTCTCACCTGCCGCGAGCGCGCCGACGACGGCGGGCGGATGTGGTTCTTCGGCCCCGGGCACGAGCCGGTCGCCGAGGCCGACCAGATCATGAACGCGGTGACGTGGGTCCTCGGTCGGCTGGTGCGCGGGGACGCGAAGGCGGTGGCGCGGTGACGGCGCCGGTGTCCGCCGAGGTCGGCCCCGACCGTACGGCGGCCGACCTGAAGCGCTGGTTCCCCGGCACCGTGGCGTGGCTCGGTCACGCCACCGGCAGCTGGTGGGCGCTCGCCCGCGACCGCGCCGGGGAGTGCCACCTCGTCGAGGCGGCGACGCCTGCCGAGCTGGTCCGCCGCCTGGACCGCCTGGACGTCCCGCGCGCCGTGCCCTCGGCCACGCCGCCGGGCGACATGGTGCTCAGGCCGAGGTACTCGCGCGCCAGGCTCGATGCCACCCTCCCGGACCTCCCGCCCGTCTTTCCGACACCCGCGCCGCGGGGGCGCGTCTCGGGCGAACGGCGGCACCGTGCGCCGCGCCGGGGCCTGGTCCGGGCCGCGCTCGGCGGCCTCATCGCCCCCTGACCCGTCCCGTTCCGCCGTGGCCGCCGGACGGCGGCCACGGCCGCGCCCCCGTGAGGAGAGATGGAAAGCATCGAGCACGGGCAGTGGGCGGCCGTCGGACGGGACGGCGTTCACCTGCCGTGCGGCGCGCCCGACGGGCGGTACGCGACGGCCGAGGCCGCGTTGATCCGGGCCCGGGACGCGTGGCGGCAGCGGGCCGTCGGCGTCTCCCACGACCTCGGCGAGGACTACTGGATCGAGCCCCGCGCGGCGGCGGGCGTGGACTCGCTGTGGCTGGGCCGCATCCACCTCGGCTACGTCCGCCAGTGCCCCGACGGTACGTGCGAGGCGTTCACCACCGACGACGAGCAGCTCGAACCCGTCCAGTTGGGTGGCCGGAAGGACTTTCCCACCCGCGCTGAGGGCCTGCTGGCCGTGCGGGCCGCGTGGCGCGCCCACCTGCGCCGCATCCTGCGCGTCGCCGAACAGCCCCGCTGAAGACGTCCGGGCCGTCCGGGCTGCGCCGAGCCGTGGCCGAGCGGATCGGTCCCCCGGCCAAGGTCATGGGGCGACGGCACCCGGGCCAACTACATGGTCGACTCGCCCGACGTCCCGCTGATCCCGTGCGAGAAACGCTGGTCGAGTTACGCCCCGGCGGGCCGGGAGCTGACGCGGCTGGCCGGTTCGGCGCTGCTGCACACCGACGTCAACCCGACGAACGTGCGGGTGGGGGTGTCGGCGGTTCTGGTCGACTGGGCCGCCGCGAGCCGTGGGGCGCCGTTCGTCAACCCGTGCGACTTCGTCATCTGCCTCATCGCGTCCGGTCACCCGCCGCGCGAGGCCGAGGCGATCGTCGCCGACCTGCCCGCCTGGCGGGACGCCGACCCGCTCGACATCGACTACTACGCCCGGACCGTGTCCACGGCATGGCTGCACGCCTTCTGGAACCTCACCAACCCGTGGGCGAAGGCGACCGTGCGTGCCGCGCAGCATTGGGCCATGCACCGCTACGAGCAGGCGTGATCGTCTCGAAGCGCCCCTGAGGCCTCGGGTTCGAGTGACCACCGTTCGTCCGGGCATGGTCGTCGGGGACGGTCCGGTTGAGGGGAGACGGGATGGCACGGCAGGGGTGGCCGCGGCTGCGGGTGACGGACTGGCACGAGACCCGCGACACGCTGCACATGTGGACGCAGATCGTGGGGAAGGTGCGGCTGGTGCACGCGCCGCTCGTGAACCACTGGTGGAACGTGACGATGTACGTGAGCCCGCGCGGGCTGACGACGTCCGCGATCCCGTACGGGAGCGGGGCGTTCGACGTCGAGTTCGACTTCGTCGGCCACCGGCTGCGGCTGCGCGCCGACGACGGGACGGACGAGGGGTTCGCGCTCGCGCCGATGACGGTCGCGGAGTTCCACGAGCGGACGATGCGCGCGCTCGACCGGCTCGGCGTCGAGGCGCGCATCCAGGGGCGCCCGAACGAGGTCGATCCGGCGATCCCGTTCGCGGAGGACGACCGGCACGCGTCGTACGACCCGGACGCGGCGCACCTGTTCTGGCGCCAGCTCCTGCAGGCGTCGCGGGTGATGGGCGAGTTCCGTTCGCGGTTCGCGGGGAAGGTCAGCCCGGTCCACTTCTTCTGGGGCGCGATGGACCTCGCGTGCACCCGCTTCTCCGGACGGACGGCGCCCGAGCATCCCGGCGGCGCCCCGAACTGCGGCGACTGGGTGATGGTCGAGGGGTATTCGCGGGAGCTGAGCAGTTGCGGGTTCTGGCCGGGCGGCGGCGAGGAGGGCGCGTTCTACGCGTACGCCTACCCGGAGCCGCACGGGTTCGCGGCCCGTCCCGTGCGGCCGTCCGGCGCCTTCTACAGCACCGAGAACGGCCAGTTCCTGCTCCCGTACGAGGCGGTCGCCGACGACCCCGACCCCGACCGGGCGCTGCTGGACTTCCTCCAGGACACCTACGAGGCCGCCGCCGACCTCGCCGACTGGGACCGGGACGCCCTGGAGGCCGACCCGGCCCGCTGGGCGCACAAGACGAGGGCTTGAGGGGACGATCATGGTGAACCGCGAACGGCTGCCCGCGCCCGTCGAGGGGCTCGTGCTCACGCACTTCCTGACCGTGCGGGACGTCGCCCGCTCACGCGCGTTCTACGCGGACGTCCTCGGCGGCGAGGTCGTCCTGCCGGAGAACCCGGCGATCGTGAAGGTCGCCAACACGTGGATCATCATGAACCCCGGCGGCGGCCCCACCCCCGACAAACCGGACCTCTCGCTGCGCCCGCCGGAGCCCGGCGACCCGATCACGGCGTTCATGAACGTGCGCGTCGCCGACATCGCGGCGTTCTACGACCACGCGACGTCGCTGGGCGCCCGGTTCCTCACCGAGCCGATCGACCGCAAGGCCGAGATCCGCTGCTACATGCGCGATCCGGACGGCCACCTCATCGAGGTCGGCCAGGCCACCGGCATGCTGCGCGGCGTCTACGCCGACCCGCCCGCTTCCGAGCCCGACCCGACCTGACCCCGCCGCCGATCGATTCCGGCGCTTGCCGGTACCGGCTCCAGCCCGTCCCCGCGTGGGCCGGTGCCGCCACCGTCCGTCCGGGTGTTGGGCTGTTGCGGTACCGGGGCGGTGGGTCAGCGGATCAGGCGGGCGAGTTCGACGCGGGAGCGGATGCCGAGGCGGGTGAAGACGTTGCGGAGGTGGTGGTCGATGGTGCGGGGGCTCAGCAGGAGGCGGGCGGCGATCTCCCGGTTGGTGGCGCCCTCGGCGACGAGGCGGGCGATGTGCGCCTGCTGCGGGGTGAGGTCGCCGAAGCCGTTCGCCTGGACGGGACGGGGCGGGCGGGCCGGCGTCCCGGGGACGGACGGGGGTTCGGCGGGCGGCGGGACGGGCAGCGGCGTGACGGTCTCGCCGGCGGCGCGCAGTTCGGCGCGGGCGCGGTCGGTCCAGGGGCGGGCGTCGTAGCGTTCAAAGATCCGCAGGGCGGTGCGGAGGTGCTCGCGGGCGGCGCGGGGGCGGCGGGCGCGGCGGAGGCGGTGCCCGTACAGCAGTTCGGTGCGGCCCTGCTCGAACACGGCCCCGGAGGTCTCGTGCAGGCGGAGGGCCGACTCGAAGTGGTCGGCGGCGTCGGCGGGGGTGTCGGCGAGCAGGGCGCGGCAGCGGTGCGCGAGCGCCCGGTGGACGGGCGACCCGGTGGCCTCCGACCAGCGGCGGAAGGTGTCGAAGGCGGTCGCGGCGCGGGCCCGGTCGCCGCCGCGGGCGAGGGCCTCGACGAGGTGCGGGGCGGACGCGAGGAGCGCGCGGGGGTGCGCGACGCCCGCGCCGCCGGGCAGCCGGAGCCGCGCGACCGCGTCGGACGGCCGGTCGGCGGCGAGGTCGAGGCAGGCGTGCGCCCACGTGCCGAGGGCGGCGGCGCGGACGAGCCCGCGGCGGCCCGCGGACTCGGTGAGCCGGTCGAGGTGCCGTTCCGCGGTGCCGGTGTCGCCGTCGAACGACGCGGCGAGCGCGAGGGTCGCGAGCTGTTCGGCGGCGTGCCCGTGCAGCCGGGTGGCCTGCGCGAGGCGGAGCCCGTCGTGGCCCGCGGCGACGGGGGCGGGCGGGCGGCCGAGGAGGACCTCGCAGCGGGCGGCGACGGCGAGGGCGTGCGACTCCAGCGGGACGGTCCCGGCACGGCGGGCGGCCGCGACGGCGGCGGCCGCGAGCGCGGGCGCGAGGCCCGCGTCGCCGAGCGCGAGCGCGGACCGCGCGGCCCACGCCAGCGCGGCCGGGTCGGTGACGGACGAGCCGAGCCGGGTGGCGCTCGCGAGGCGTTCGGCGGCGTCGGCGTACCGGCCGGCGTGGAGGGCGGCCGTGCCGGTGAGGTGGTCGAGCATGAGCCGGGTGCGGGCGTCGCACCACGGGGCGTCCGGGACGGGGAGGGACGCGGCCCGTTCGGCGATCTCGGCGTGGGCGCGGACGTCGCCGGCGGCGTCGGCGGCCTCGGCGGCCCACACGAGGGTCTCGAGGGCGAGGGACTCGTCGGCGTCGGCGAACCGTTCGGCGGCGTCCCGCAGCAGGGGGACGGCGGCGGCCGGGTCCCCGGCGGCGGCGGCGATCTCGCCGCGCAGCCGGTCCGCGCGGGCCAGCCGGGTCCCCTCGCAGCGGAACGCGGCGAGCCGCCGCAGCATCGCGCGGGCGCGGCGGGGGCGGCCGCTGGCCCACGCGTCGGCGGCGGCGGACAGCAGCCGGTCGGCGGCGAGGGTCCGGTCGGTGGTGAGGGCCGACGCGCGCTGCCACATCCGCCACGAGTCGGCGTACCGGCCGGAGCCCTGGGACGCGACGGCGGCGCGGGCGAGCTCGGCGGCGGCGACGTCGTCGGTGCCGCCGGTCATCGCCGCCCGGTGCCAGATCCGCCCCGTGTACTGCCAGTCGTGGACGAGCACCTCGGCGAGCAGCGCGTGCGCGGCGGTGCGTTCGGCGCGGGTCGCGTCCGCCCACAGCGACGACCGGACGAGCCGGTCCCGGACGGTGACCGCGTCCGTCTCGTACCGCAGCAGCCCCGACTCGCGGGCCGCCTCGACGTCGGACGCGCCGATCCCGGCGGCGCTCGCCGCCCGGTCGAGGGTGCCCGCGCCGACCCACTCGTCCGCGACGACGAGCAGCACGAGGCGCCGCGCCCCCGGCGGGAGCCGCAGGTAGCGGCTCCGGTGCAGGGCCCGCAGCGGGCTGCCGGGCGGCAGCGCCCGGGGCGGCGCGGCGGCGCCCGACAGCTGGCCGGGGGTGAGCGCGGCGGCGAGGTCGCGGATCGCGCGGGGGCACCCGTCGGCGAGGTCGACGATCGCGTCGGCGAGGGGCCCGCCGACCGCGTCGCCGATCGCGTCCCGCAGCACCCGCAGGCTCGCGTCCTCGTCGAGCGGGCCGAGCCGGAGGCGGGGGATCCCGGCGAGCCGGTCGGCGACGCGGCGGTCGTCGCGGGCGGCGAGCAGCACCGCGACCGGCAGGTCCTGCACGCGGCGCGCCGCGAACGCCAGCGCGTCCAGCGACACCTCGTCGAGCCACTGCACGTCGTCGACCCGGCAGAGGAGGGGGCCGTCCCGGGACGCGAGCGCGAGCAGCTCGCACAGCGCGGCGTAGAGCGCGAACGGCTCGGCGCGGCCCGGCCCGCCCCGCACGACGGCGAGGGCCGCGCGGTGCTCGTCCGGGAGCCGCTCCAGGTCGTCCGCCAGCGGGCGCAGCAGCCGGTGCAGCCCCGCGTACGGGACGGCCGACTCGCGTTCGACGCCGGACGCGCCGATCGTCCGGACGTCCGGTCCGGCGCGGCGCGCGGCCTCGTCCAGCAGCGCGGTCCGGCCTAGGCCGGCGTCCGCGACGACCGCGAGGGCGCCGCCGCGCCCGTCGCGGGCGCGGCCGAGCAGGTCCCCGATGGCGTCCAGCTCGGGTACGCGTCCGTGCAACGGTTCTCGTCCCTGTGACACTGTCATGCCGGTTCTCCCTCTGGGCGGGGGCCCATAGGTCAGCACGGAGTGACCGGACGGGTCCAGAGCGGCGTTCTGTTACAGGGCGCGGGCGCAATCCGGCGAGCTTCGCATTGTGCAATGGCACAGTCCGCGCGCACGATTGTGGTTTCGCGTGCGTCACGGGTGGGACCATGATGCCCCCCGTTCGGTCCTGGAGGTGACTCCCCATGACGGCGGACGCCGACGGAGCCATCCTGCGCAAGGCCGTTCTCCGCCTGGAGGACCGGCTGCCCGAGCTCGCCGACCGGCTCGCCGCCGAGATCCTGTCCGGCGAGGACGGCCGCGACCGCCCCGAGGCGGTCATCGGCGACATGTGGGAGGTGTGCCACACCGGGCTGGGGCACGGCTTCGAGGCGATCCTGCAGCCCGGCGGCGGCCGCGCCGACCTGGAGTGGGCGCGGCGGCTCGGCGAGCGCCGCGCCCAGCAGGGCGAACCGCTGGAGCACGTGCTGCGCGGCTACCGGCTCGCCGGGCGCGTGTTCTGGGAGGCGGTCGTGGAGGCCGTGGGCCGGCACGATCCCGAGCACATCCCGGCGCTCGTCCGGCAGGCCACCCGCACCTGGGACACCATCGACCAGCAGTCGGACGCCGCCGCGGACGCCTACCACCGCACCGAGTTCGCGCTCGCCCGCCGCAGCGAGGAGCGCGTCCACGCCATCGTGGACGCGCTGCTCGACGGGCAGGGCGCCGACGGCGGGCTGCTCGGCACCGCCACGACCGTCCTCGGCCTGCCGGTGAACGGCCGGTACGCCGTCGCGATGCTGCGCGCGGACGGCGGGTTCACCGGCGACGTGGACCTGCGGCCCCGCGACGTCGGCGGCATGCGGTTCCTGTGGCGGATGCGCGCGAACGCGCAGGTGGCGCTGGTCGCGCTCGGCGCCGCCGACCTCGACGACCTGGTCGGCGCGCTCGAACCCTGCACGCGCGGGCACGCCGGCGTCAGCCCCGTCGCGGAGAGCCTCGCCGACCTCGGTACCGCCCGCTGGCTCGCCGAGCTGGCGCTGCGCACCTGCCACGGGCCCGGGCCGCAGATCGCGCGGCTGGACCGGCGGCTCCCGGACGCGCTGGTGCTGTCGCAGCCGCGCCTCGCGGGGCGGCTCGGGGAGGTCGCGCTCGGCGGGCTCGCGAACGTCGACCCCGCGTACCGGGAGGTGCTGCTGAGCACCCTCGACACCTGGCTCGACTGCGGCGGCTCCGCGGCCCGCGCCGCCGAGCGGCTGTTCTGCCACCGCAACACCGTCCTCAACCGGCTCCGCAAGATCGAGCAGCTCACGCGGCGGCGGCTCGCCCGCCCCGGCGACCTCGTGGAGCTCGTGCTCGCGCTCAGCGCCGTCCGCCTGCACGGCAGCGGGACGGACGCCGCGCAGGGCGCGGGCCCGTCCGCCCCGACCGTCCCGTCCGTCCTGTCCGCCCCGCCCGGCACGCACAGGGCGGGGCCGCCCGCGCGGGGAGGCGGGCGGCCCCTGAGGTAGGTCGGGGAGCGGACGGGTCACATGGGGCAGGTGCTGCGGTACTCGGAGATGTCCGAGAGCCAGCCCGTGTCGGGGCCGGGGCAGATGAACTGCGTGTAGCGGGTGTCGTTGTCGACGTAGCGCTTGAGCCACGCGATGCTGTACTTCGCGATGTCGGTGTTCGCGGTGTTCGGCGCGAAGTGCGAGGCGCCCGCGAGCTCCACGTACGCCTTCTCCGGCGGGAGGCTCTCGTAGAACGGCTCGGAGTGCGAGGTCACCGACGCGACCGAGTCGTTCTCGGCACCGACGACGAGGGTCGGCACCCGGCTGGAGGACCAGTTCTTGCGCAGGTTCCAGCCGGTCAGCGGGATGGCGGCCTTCAGCGACGGGCGGTCCACCGACGCCTCCAGCGTGCCGCCGCCGCCCATCGAGTGGCCCATCACGGCGAGCCGGTTCGGGTCGATCAGGTCGGAGACGTCGCTGTCCTCGACCATGTAGTCGAGGGCGGCCAGCAGCTGGTCGCCGCGGCTCGCGGGCTGGTCGAGGCGGGAGTTGGTGTCGATCGTCATGACGACGAAGCCGCGGGAGGCGAGCCGCGGCCCGTACCACGACATGCTGCTCTGGTCGGCGGTGAAGCCGGGCGCGATCGCGACCGCGCCGAACGTCTCGTCGGTGTCCTCGGGGTAGTAGATCGTGCCGCCGCCGAAGCCGCTGACGAAGAGGCCGGAGACGCTGTCCTCGCCGACGTCGTAGGAGCCGAGGGGGGCCTCGATGCTCTGCTCGGTGGGGTCGGGCCCGCGCTCGTAGGGGTTCTCCTGCGCGAGCGCGGTCTGGGGAACGGCGCAGAGGCCGGCGGCGAGTGCGGCGCCCGCCAGCATCTGCACCGCACGTCTGGTTGCCTTCACGTCGATTCGCTCCTGTTCCGGGGGGGAGGAGCCCGAATGGCTCCCGGACGACGATCATTGTCCGCACGTGGACGCCGCCTCCACATCGGCGAAATCACCCGTCGTGCGCCCCGTTCGCCCCCGTTCGCCCCCGTGCGCCGTCCCGCCGTCCGGGAGACGGACGGACGGCCGTGGCGGGCGCCCGTGCCCGTGCGGCACGGCGGCGGCCTCACCGGGCGCGCGCCGTCCGGTGAGGCCGTCTCTCGTTCATCGACGATTCTCCGTTAATGGGAGAGGCGGTCGATGGGCGCTTTCGTGATCGCGCGAAGCGAATTGATCCGTCGATATACGGAGCATTTCGTTCAGTGTTCGATTCGGCGGGACGGAATGGCGGCGCGGAGGGCGCCCTCGGCGGCGCGCAGGGCGCTGTTCATCGAGATCTCGCCGCGCATGCCGGGCGCGGCGACCATGTCGCCCGCGAGGAAGACGCCGTCGCCGCGGTCGATCGCGGGACGGTCCCGCCACGTGCGGCCCGGCAGGTCGAGGGCGCCCGTGCGGCCCCGGGCCGTCGCGGTCCGCGACCACGTCGTCCGGTCCCGGCGGCCGGGGACGGCGGCGTCGGCGAGGGCGTCGAGGCGGCGCAGCGCGTCGGCGCGGCGCTCGTCCGCGCGGACCGGCACGCCGAGCTGGAACAGCGTCTCGCCCGCCGGGGCGGTGCTCGGGTCCTGCATGGAGTACGACTCGTGGAAGCCGCCCTCGTCCAGGTCGAACACGATGAACGCGTCGCGGCGGTCGTCGCGGACCGCGAGGTCGAGCATCGCGTAGTGGCCGCTCTCCCAGGTCAGCGACGGGTCGCCGAGCAGGGCGCGGGCGGACGCCAGCTCGGTCGCGACGATCGTGGGGGTGCCCGGCAGTTCGGTGACGCGGGAGCCGAGCTCGACGCGGACGCCCAGCTCGCGGGCGTGCGCGGCGAGCCGGTCCACGACCGCCTGCCAGCCGCCGATCGGCCAGCGGACGGCCGGCCGCTTCGGCGCGAACACGCGGCCGATCAGCTCCCAGACGAACGCGGCCGACAGCCGCCCGGTGTCGCCGTCGTAGGTGACGACGGAGATCGCGCTCGCGGCCCGCTCGGCGGTGCGCTCGCCGAACCGCTCGGACGCCCACGAGCGGAAGTCGCGGTCCACGGGCGCCCGCAGGAAGGGCGTCCGCGCCGCCATCCGCAGGAACCCGGCGGGCGGGACGCGCCGCAGCCGTCCGTCCGCGCGGAAGAAGGTGTGGGTCATCATGCGCGGGCTGTACCGGCCGAGGGGGCCGGCGAGCCCGCGGTCGGTGAGCCACGTCCAGTGCGGGCCGTCGGCGTAGAAGACGTGCGCGCCCTCGTGCGCGACGTAGGGCGCGGCCGTCGCGCGGCCCCGGCCGCCCAGGGTGCGGTGCGCCTCGTGCAGGACGACGGACGCGCCGCCCTCCGCGCACGCGACGGCCGCGACGAGCCCGGCCAGCCCGCCGCCGATCACGGTGATCTCGTTGTTCATCAGGACCTCCGCCGTGCGGTCGCCCGGGTTTTCCCGGACGTCGCCCGAACGACGGGACGGGCGGCGCGCCCGTGACATCGCCCGGCTGTGAGCCCGGTCACGCGGTCCCGACAGGCGCGTCGGGACGAGTAAGGGGCGTTGTCGTATATGTCGGACAAATGCCGTCAAATGCAATTCTTTTGCGGGGTTCTTCGTGGAATTTTCCCGACCAACCCTCCATGCGCAGCATTCTCCTGCATCATGGTGGCCACCTCGCACCGAGGGCCGCGCACGGCGGGTCCTCGCCCGGTCCGGTCCCATCAGCCGCCTCGAAAAAGGACATGATGGATGACATTTCACGCAGACCGTTCCCGCATTGAGCGCGCCGCACTCGAACGCGCGCTCCAGGTCTGGCTCGCCGCGGTCCTCGTCGCCGGCGCGGGCTGGCTCGCGGCCGTCCTGGCCGTCGCGCCGGACGACCGCGCGCTGGTCGCCGCGGGCGGCGGCGCGCTCGCCCTGGCGCTGTGCGTCGCCGTCGCGGCCGCCGCCCACTTCGCCGGCCTCGCCCGCCGCCTCGACGCCCACCTGGCCGTCGCCGAGGGCGAGGACGAGCGGCTGGAGCGGCGGCTCCGCGAGCTGGTCGACGGGCCGCTGCCGCTGCTCGTCGCCGGACTCCGCGACGGCACCGCGCCCGAAGCCGTCCTCGCCGACCTGCCCGAGACCCCCGATCCCGTCCTCGCCCGGCTGCTGCGCGTCGTCGTCGAGGGCGTCGCGGCGGCCCGCGCCGACGCCGACCGCGCCCGCGCCGAGACCGCCGCGCTCGAGGCCGACGCCGCCTGGCTGACCGGCACGGTCCTCCCGGAGTTCCGCACCCGGATGCCCGAACGGGTCGACTTCGTCCACGAGATCCTCGCCGAACTCGACCGGCCCGCCACCGACGCGTTCGCGCGGCTCGCGCACGAGGTCGGCCTCGCGATCGCCCACCAGCGGCGCTGGCAGTGGGGCATCACCGCGAACTGCGCGCTCACCGCGGCCCGCATGCAGGCCGCCGTCCGGCGCGTCCTCAAGCAGCTGTACGAGATGGAGTTCCGCTACGACGAGACCGAGGTGTTCTGGGAGATCATGGACCTGGACCACCAGGTCTCCCAGATGGGACGCCTCGCCGACAGCATCGCGACGATGTGCGACGGCCGGTCGGGGCGGCGCTGGCACAAGCCGATCCCGATGGAGCGGATCGTCCGCGCCGCCATGGGCCGCTGCGACGACTTCCGCCGCGTCCGCTACATCACCGACCACGACCGCGCCGTTCACGGCCCGCACGCCGAAGGCGTCATCCAGGCGCTCGCCGAGCTCATCGACAACGCGCTGATGTTCTCCCTGGACGACACCCCCGTGCACGTCTACGTCGAGAAGGAGATCACCGGCGTCGTCATCACGGTCGAGGACGCGGGCATGGGGATGCGGCACCGGGAGCTGGCCCACGCCGAGTACCTCGTGAGCCGCCCGGACGACCGGACCGCCTGGACGGGCGAGTCCGTCGGGCTCGCGGTCGTCGGGATGCTCGCGAAGAAGCACAACCTGAAGGTGAGCTTCCGGCCGTCGTCGCGCGGCGGCGTCGCCGCGGTGCTGCTCGTCCCCGCCGAGATCGTCACCCGGCCGGTGGAGCGCTGGCCGTGGTCGGACGAGGGCAAGCCGGGCACCGAGGACGACGAGGTGCCGAGCGACCGGCGCACCGCCGGGCTCGCGGGCATGCCGCCGATCCCGGACGGGCGGACGGTCATGGCGCGGGAGCGCGAAAAGCAGCAGGCGCGCGAGCGCGAGAAGCAGAATGCGCGGGAGCAGCAGCAGGCGTGGGAGCGGGAGAAGGCTCGCGAGCGGGAGAAGGCTCAGGTGCGGGAGTGCGAGCTGGCGCGGGAGCGGGAGCTCGCGCGCGGCGGCGCCGTCGCGACCGTCCCGGCACCGGCGCCGGCACCGGCGCCCGCCGAACCGTCGGGCGAGCCGTCCGCCGGGGAGGCCGAGTCCCGCGAGGACGCGCCGCACGAGGTCGTCGTCTGGGGCGACACGGAACTGCCGAAGCGCCGCCGGGGCGCCACCATCACCCCGGAGGAGTGGGCGCTGATGGGCCTGCGGCCGCCGGAGCTCGAGAAGGAGGACGAGGGGGAGGCGTTCGCCGCCTTCATGGGTCCGTCCGGCGGCGGCACCGTGCTCCACGACGGTGTGCCCGGCGACGGCGTGCCCGATGACATCGAGATGTCCGATGAGCCCGATGGAGGGGAAAGGTGACACCCGAAACGCGCGGCCTCGTCTGGCTCCTGGACGCACTGAAGGACAAGGTCCGCGGGATCCGGCACGTCCTCGTCCTGTCCAGGGACGGCCTGCGGATCAGCCACACGCACGACCTCGACGACGATCGGGCCGACCAGCTCGCGGCGCTCGCGTCGGGGGTGCAGAGCCTGTCGCTGAGCGCGTCCGCCGAGTTCGGCGACGGCGGCGGCGTCGCGGCGGGCCGGTCGATGGTCGAGTTCCACGGCGGCGTGCTACTGATCATCCCGGCCGGGCAGGGCGCCCATCTGGCCGTGGTGACCGAGCCGAACACCGACGTGGGGCTCGCCGGGCGGCGGATGGAGGAGCTGGCCCGGCAGATCCGCGGCGAGCTGTACGCCGCGCCGCGCCGGCCCGAGCACGACGCGCGCGCATGAGCGCGCAGCCGGACGCCGACGAGCCCGACCGGCTCTTCGCGGTCACCCGCGGCCGCGACCGGACCGGCGACGACCCGCCCGACCGGCGGGGGCCGCCCGGTCCCGGCGGCCCGCGGCGGCCCCGTCCGTCCGGCCGCGCCGCCGAACCGGACGTCCTCGACGTCGTCGCGCTGATCGTCGCGGAGGACGACCCGGGCGGCGGCCTGTCGGCCGAGCAGGTCGCGGTGCTGCGGATGTGCCGCGACCACCCGGTCGCGCTGGTCGAGCTCGCCGCCCGCCTCGAGATGCCCGTGCACGTCGCGCGGATCCTGCTGCGCGACATGCGCGACACCGGACGGATCACCGTCCGGCACCCGTCCACGGCCGTCGCCCCCTCGCGCACGGCCGACCTCGAAACGCTGAAGCAGGTCCTCGTTGGACTCGAACACCTTTGATCCCCCCACCGCCGCCCCGCCCGTCGAGGCGCCGCTGCGGCGCACCGCCCGGGACGCCCTGAAGATCGTGATCGTGGGCGGTTTCGGCGCCGGCAAGACCACCATGGTCGGCTCGGTCAGCGAGATCCGGCCGCTGAGCACCGAGGAGGTCATGACGGAGGCCGGGGAGGGCGTCGACGACCTCACCGGCGTCCACGCCAAGCGCGCCACCACGGTCGCGTTCGACTTCGGCCGCATCTCGCTGGACGAGAGCCGCGTGCTGTACCTGTTCGGCATGCCCGGCCAGGAGCGGTTCCGGTTCCTGTGGGAGCGGCTGTTCACCGGCAGCCTCGGCGCGGTCGCGCTCGTCGACACGCGCCGGCTCGCCGACTCGTTCCACTGCATCGACCGGCTGGAGGCGCAGGCCATGCCGTTCGTCGTGGCGGTCAACCGGTTCCCCGGCGCCCGGCCGCCGCTGGACCGCGTCCGCGCCGCGCTCTGCCTGGACGAGCGCGTCCCGCTCGTCGAGTGCGACGCCCGCGCCCGCGAGTCGTCCAAGGGCGTGCTGATCGCGCTCGTCCGGTACCTGACCCGCCTCCGCGAGAACCCCGTCGTCCGGGAGGACGCGCCATGATCGAAACGTCCGAGTCGCCCGCGCCCGTGCCGGGCCCGCCCGAGGGCGCCGACCTGCTCGCCCGCAAGGCGGTCGTGCGGGTGACCGGCGCCGACGCCGCCGCCGACCCGGCGGAGTTCTACCGGTGGCTGCACCGCGAGCATGGGCCCGTCGTCCCGGTGCTGCTGGACGGCGACGTCCCCGCCTGGTTCGTGATCGGCTACCGGGAGCTGCACCAGGTCACCGCGAACGACGGCCGGTTCGCCCGCGACTGCCGCCGCTGGAACGCGTGGCACCTCGTCCCGGACGACTGGCCGCTGATGCCGTACGTCGGCTGGACCCCGTCGGTGATGTTCGCCGAGGGCGACGCGCACCGCCGCCGGGCCGGGGCCATCGGCGACGCGCTCGACGCCGTCGACCCGCCCGTCCTCGCCGGGCTGGTCGCCCGCGAATGCGACGGGCTCGTCAGCGAGTTCGCCGGGGACGGGACGGCCGACCTCGTCGAGCAGTACTCGCACCGCGTCCCGCTGCACGTCATCGCCCGGCTGTTCGGGCTGCCCGGCGACGAGATCCCCGACCTGGTGCGGGACGTCGCCGAGTCGCTCGACGCGGACGAGCGCGCCGCCCGCGCGCACGAGCGCATCCACGCGCGGATGCGGGGGCTCGTCGGCCTCCGCGAGCACCGCCGCGCGCAGGACGTCCCGTCCGTGCTGCTGTCGCACGCGGCTGGGCTCACCCCGGACGAGATCACCATCGACCTGCTGGTGGTGATGGCCGCCGCGCAGCAGCCCACCGGGAACTGGATCGCGAACGCGCTGCGGCTGATCCTGGAGGACGACCGGCTCAGCTCGTCCGTGCAGGGCGGGCGGCTCAGCATCGACCAGGCGCTCCAGCGGGTCCTGTGGGACGACACGCCGACGCAGAACTTCATCGGCCGCTGGGCCGTGCAGGGCTGCGACCTCGGCGGGCAGCGGATCAGCGCGGGCGACCTGATGGTGCTGGGGCTCGCCGCCGCGAACCGGGACCCGCGGGCGCGGTCGGCGGGCGGCCGGCGGGAACCGGCCACCCGCGCCTACATGTCGTTCGGGCACGGCGAGCACGGCTGCCCGTACCCGTGCCCGAGGCTCGCGCTGATGATCGCCCGGACCGCGATCGAGGTGCTCCTCGACCGGCTGCCCGGCGTCGCCCTGGCCGTCCCGGTGGACGAGCTGCGGTGGCGGCCCTCGTTCTGGATGCGGGGGCTTCAGGAGCTGCCCGTCGTCTTCGACCCGGCCGGGGTCACGCCGGTCGGTCCCGCGCCGCCCGGCAGGAGCGGTGCCGCCTGACCGTCGACCTCCGCTCCGTTCCGGTCGCCGGTCAGGCGGCTCATTGTGGGGGGCGACCCCCCACGCCCCCCGGTAAGAGCGGGGCCGCCTGACCGTCGACCTCCACTCCGCTGCGCTCCGTTCCGGTCGCCGGTCAGGCGGCGGGGGTGAAGTCCATCCGCACCGCCGCCGGGCCGCGCGTGAACAGGCCCCGCTCGACGGGCGCGAACCCGGCGGCGGGCCGCAACTCGGGCAGCGCGTCCAGCAGCAGGTTCGCGCCGACCTCGACCTCCGTCTTGGCGAGCAGCGCCCCGACGCAGAAGTGCCGGCCGAGCGCGAACGCCAGGTGGTCGGCGGCCGCGGAGAACGCGCTGGTCGTGGACAGGTCGTCGCGGAAGATGTCGAACCGGTCGGGACGGGCGTAGCGGTCGGGGTCGCGGTTCGCGGCGCCGATCAGGCACGTCACGGTGCTGCCCGCCGGGATCGTCCCGCCGCTCACCTTCACGTCCTCCGCGGGCTGCCGCATGATCATGTGGACGGGCGGGCTGTACCGGAGCGTCTCGGCGAACGCGCGGGGGAGCAGGCTCCGGTCGTCGCGGACGGCGGTGAGCTGGTCGGGGTGCGCGAGGAGGTTCGCGAACAGCGCGGAGATCGCCTTGTCGGTCGTCTCGCCGCCCGCCGCGAGCAGCAGGCTGACGAACGCCTTGACGTCCTCGTCGCTCATCCGCGTCCCGTCGATCTCGGCGAGGCACAGCTTCGACAGCAGGTCGTCGCCGGGCTCCGCGCGGCGCCGCGCGATGATCGGCAGCATGTACGCGGCGAGTTCGGCGCGCGTCCGCAGCCCGGCCTCGGCGACGTCCGGGTCCTGCGCGAGGTTGCCGAGGAACGCGATGATCGAGGTGTACCAGCGCTGGAATCGCGCGTGGTCGGCGCGGTCGAGGCCGAGCATGTCGACGATGACGTTGATCGGGAAATGCGTGCTGAACTGTCCGACCAGTTCGACCGTTCCGGCCGTCCGGAATTCGTCGATCAGTTCGCGGGCGTTCCGTTCGATGATCGGCAGGAATCGGTCGCGCAGTTCGGCGCCGCGGAACGCGGGCGCCACCAGCCCCCGGCGGACGGCGTGCTCGCGCCCGCTGAGCTGCAGGATCGTCCGTCCGTGCACCGGTTCGAGCTGCCAGTCGTAGTTGGCGGTGGTGAACACCGGGTCGCGGAAGGCGTGCTCGACGTCGGCGTACCGCGAGATCAGGTAGCTTTGCGTGGGCTCGTGCCAGAAGAGCGGCGCCTCCTCCCGCAGGACGCGGTACCCGGTGTAGGGATCGGCGGCGAATTCGGGCGACAGGATGTCGGGAATCATGGTCGCTCCCGGTGCGCGGTCGTGGACGCTCCGAGCTTAGAAAGCGAAATTCGCGTGGTCTAGGGAGAATTGCCTGCTTTAGTGGAAATATCGGCGGCGAACGGTCATTTCACGTGGAGTCAGGCGCGGGCACGCGTGCGGCCGCCCGTCAGGTTGAGGGTCTGGCCGACCATGGTCGGCAGCCGGGGGTCGGCGAGCAACGCGACGGACGCGGCGACCTCCCCGGCGGTCGGGGCGGGCCCGAGCGGCGTCGGCTCGTCCGGTCCGGCCGGCGCGACCGCGTTCACCGCGACGCCGAACGCCGCCAGCTCCCGGCCCAGCGACTTCGCCAGCGCGATCACGCCCGCGTGCGCCGCCGAGCACGCCGTGGCGTCCGCCCGGCCGGACACGCCCGCCTCCGACGCCAGCAGCACGATCCGCCCGCCGCCCCGCTCCGCCATCCCCGGCAGGACGGCCTGCGCGCACGCGAACGCCCCGCCGAGCGCGGTGTCGACGACGTGCCACCAGTCGTCCAGGTCGTGCTTGGGCAGCGGCGCGGTCGTCCGGTGGGCCGCCGCCGCGACCAGCACGCCGACGTGCTCGCCCGCCGCGCGCTCCAGCCGTCCGAGCATCGCGTGGACGCCGTCCGGGTGCGTCACGTCCCCCGGCGCGGCGATGCCGCCGATCTCCGCGGCGAGGCCGCGCAGGTCGACGTCCGGGAGGTCGTTCACCGCGACCCGGTGGCCGTCCGCCGCGAGCCGCCGCGCGATCGCGGTGCCGTACCCGCCGCCCGCCCCGGTGACGAGTGCGAGCGCCATCAGATCACCGCCCCGGCGTTCGGCGACACGACCTCGCCGGTGCACGCCGTCGCGTCCTCGATCAGGAACGCCGCCGCGAGCGCGACCTCCCGCGGCGACGTCAGCCGCGCCGCGGGCACCGACTGCAGGTGCGCGGGCCGCCGCAGCATCGAGTCGTCCGGGACCAGCGGCGTGTCCGTGGGGCCCGGCGCGACAGCGTTCACCCGGACGCCGAACGGCGCGACCTCGGCGGCCAGCGACCGGACGAGCCCGAGGACCGCGCCCTTCGCCGCCGCGTAGTGCGCCTGCGCGTCCGCCCCGCCGACCGCCGACGCCGCCGACACCGCCACGACGGACCCGCGCCCCCGGTTCGCCATGTCGGGCGCGACCGTCCGGCACACGTTCACGACGCCGCCGAGATGGACCCGCAGCATCCGCCGCCAGTCGTCCCAGCGCACGTCCGACACCGGGACGATCGCGTGGTGCCCCGCCGCGCACAGCGCGGCCTCGACCGGCCCCAGCGTCCGCTCGATCCGGCCGACCGCCGCGCTCACCTGCGCGGGATCGGACACGTCCGCCACGATTGGCAGATCGACGCCCGGTGCCGGGCGCAGATCCAGCCCCGCGGTCGTCCAGCCGCGGCCCGCCAGCTCGTCCACCACGGCGCTCCCGATCCCGCCGGCCGCCCCGGTGACGAGCGCGACTCTCCGTCCCATCGCGCCTCCTCCGAAGTCCAAACGCCCAGAGAAACCGACATAACACCTGGTCGCAAGGGATATGACGGAATTTTGAACCGCAGGTGAACTCCGGCCCGATTACTTACCATGTGGTAGAAAACCGGGACACGCCATGACGAGACCCTGGAGGGGCAGTGCCGGCACCCATCCCGCTCCCGCAACACCTGACGCCCCTCGACGGCCCGCCCGCACGCCTCGGGCCCCGCCTCCGCATCGCCGTCCCGTCCGAGGCCCTGCGCCCCCTCGGCGACACGGTCGCCGACCTTCTCGCACGCCTCCACGCCGCCGGCACCGCGGTCACCGTCGGCACCGACGGCGACCTCCGCCTGACCCTCGACACCCCCACCGACACCGAACCCATCGACCCCCCGCAGGGCATCGACCCCCGAACCGGCATCGCCCCAGGCGCCGCCCCCACGGCCGGACCGGACGCCGAGGCGGAAGTCGACCCGGGTAGGCGGGAGGCGTACGGGCTGGTCGTGGACGGCGGCGGCGGGTGCGCGGTCACCGCCGGGGACGCCGAGGGGCTGTTCCGGGGCGCGGTGACGTTCGCGCAGCTCCTCCGGCGGGACAGCGGGGGCGGGTTCGTCATGCCCCGGGTGCGGATCGCGGACGGGCCCGCGTTCGCGTGGCGGGGGCTGTCCCTCGACGTGGTGCGGCGGTTCTTCACCGTCGACCAGGTGAAGAAGGTCGTCGACCTCCTCGCCCTCTACAAGTTCAACGTCCTGCACCTGCATCTCAGCGACAGCCAGGCGTGGCGGCTCGAGATCGGCGCGTGGCCGCGGCTCACGGACCCGGAGACCTGGCCGGGGCGGGCGACGAACGCCGACGAGGGCGTGCGGCCGTACTACACGCGGGACGACTTCCGCGAGATCGTCGCGTACGCGGAGGCCCGATTCGTCACCGTCGTGCCCGAGCTCGACATGCCGGGGCACGTGCTCGCGGCCGTCCGCGCGTACCCCGAGCTGCAGGGACCGGACGAACCGGTGCACAAGCTGCTCGCGTACCTGCATCCGCGCGGCGACGCGACGTTCCGGTTCGTCGAGGACGTCCTGGGCGAGGTCGCCGCGCTGACGCCGGGGCCGTTCCTGCACATCGGCGGGGACGAGGCGTTCGGCATGCCGGACGAGCTGTACCGCGAGTTCGTCGCGCGGGCGCTCGAGATCGGGCGCGCGACCGGCAAGCGGGTCGTCGCGTGGCAGGAGGCGGCGCGGTCGGGCGCGCTGACCCCGGCGGACGTCGCGCAGGAGTGGGTCGGCGCGGGCGACGAGTTCGACGCCGATGAGGCGCGCGAGCGCATCCCGCCGGAGTACCACGCGCTCGTCGACGAGATGGCGAAGGCGTTCGCCGAGTCGGCGCGCGACGTGCCCGCCGCCGTCGCCGCCGGGGCGCCGGTGCTCGCGTCGGCCAGCAGCGTCATGTACCTCGACCGCCGGTACGCCGAGGACTCGCGGGACGCGGCGCAGACCGCGCGGCGCACGCGGGTCGGGCACGGGTCGTACCCGCTGCGCACCTGCCGCGAGCTGTTCGACTGGACGCCGGGGACGCTCACCGAGATCCCGGACGGCGCGGACGTCGCGGGCGTCGAGGCGGCGATCTGGTGCGAGACCGTCGAGGGCTTCGACGACCTCGCGTTCCTGCTCCTGCCGCGGCTGCCGGGCATCGCCGAGAAGGCGTGGACGCCCGCCCGCACGGAGTGGGACGAGTACCGGGGCCGCCTCGCGTCGCATCCCGCGTGGTGGGAGGCGCTCGGCTGGCACGACCACTACCGCTCCACGACCGCCTTCCCCGAGTAGCCCCCGTTGTCCACCGGTCGGTGGACAACGGGTTCAGCCGGTCGAGGCTGTCGGCGGTGACACCCCCGCGACCAGGATCGACGGCATGACACAAGTTGCCGAGTCGGCGAGCGGGAGTCCGGCCACGGGGCCGGACGAGGTGGTGCGGCTGCAGGCCGTGCGCAAGGTGTACGGGGGTCCGGGGCGGGGGACGGCGGCCCTGGACGGGCTGACCGTCGGGCTGCCGCGCGGGACGTTCACGGCGGTGATGGGGCCGTCCGGTTCGGGCAAGAGCACGTTCCTGCACTGCGCGGCGGGCCTGGAGCGGCCCACGTCCGGTTCGGTGCGGCTGGACGGGACGGACCTGGGCGCGCTCGGCGAGCGGGCCCTGACCAGGCTGCGCCGCGACCGGATCGGGTTCGTGTTCCAGGCGTTCAACCTGCTTCCGGCGCTGACCGTGGTGGACAACGTGACGCTGCCGCTGCGGCTGGCGGGGCGGCGGCCGGACCGGGGCGCGGTCGCGGAGGTGCTGGAGCGGGTCGGGCTGGCCGACCGGCGCCGCCACCGCCCGGCGGAACTGTCGGGCGGGCAGCAGCAGCGGGTGGCGATCGCCCGGGCGCTGGTCACCCGGCCCGCGGTGATCTTCGGTGACGAGCCGACGGGCGCGCTGGACACCGGCAACGCGCGCGAGGTGCTGGCGCTGCTGCGGGAGGTCGTCGCGGAGGCGGGGCGGACGGTCGTCATGGTGACGCACGACCCGGTGGCGGCCGCGTACGCCGACCGGGTGGTGTTCCTGTCGGACGGCCGGATCGCGGGCTCGCTGAACCGGCCGACGTCCGAGCGGGTGGCGGAGTGGATGACCCGGTTGCGGGGCGAGCGGACGCCGGGCGAGGACGGGGCGGGCGCCGCGGGCGGCGAGACCGTGCGGGAGTTGTGGTGATCGGGATCTCGCTGCGCATGCTGCGCTTCCACGCGGGCGGGTTCCTCGCCGCGTTCGTCGCGATGTTCCTCGGCGCCGTGATCGTGATCGGCTGCGGGGGGCTGCTGGAGTCGGGGATCCACCGGGCGGCGCCGCCGCAGCGGCTCGGCGCCGCGCCGATCGTGGTGACCGGCGACCAGCGCTACCACGGCACCGCCTCCGACGAGGTGTTCGCCGAGCGGGTGCCGCTGGACGCGGGGCTGGCGGGCGAGCTGGCGGCCCTGCCGGGCGTGGCCGGTACGGCGGCCGACGTGTCGTTCCCCGTCCGGCGGACGGACGGCGGCGGGGAGCTGACCGGGCACGGCTGGTCGTCGGCGCGGCTCGCCCCCGCGGCGCTCGTCCAGGGGGCGGCGCCGTCCGGGGACGGTGAGGTCGTGCTGCCGGCGGGATCGGGCGCGGCCGTCGGCGACACGGTCGGCCTGCTGGCGGGCGGCGGCGCGGCGCGCTACCGGGTGTCCGGGCTGGTCGACGGCGCCGGGGCGGCCTACCTGGCGGACGCCGAGGCCGGGCGGCTCACCGGACGTCCCGGCAAGGTCGACTCCATCGGGGTGTTCACCGCGCCGGGGGCCGACGCGGCGGCGGTGGAGCGCGCGGTCGCCGCGGCGGTCGACGGCCGGCAGGTCGCGGTGCTGACCGGCGACGAGCGGGGCCGGGCGGAGGACCCCGGCGTCATGTCCGAGGGCGAGGACCTGATCCCGCTCGCCGCGGCGTTCGGCGGGCTGTCGGCGATGGTGACGGTGTTCGGCGTGGCCGCCACGCTGGGCCTGTCGATCCGGCGGCGGGCGCGCGAGACGGCGCTGCTGCGGGCCGTCGGCGCCACGCCCGGCCAGGTCCGCCGGCTGGTCGTCGGCGAGACGATGCTGCTGGCGGTCGCCGCCACCGGGCTCGCCTGCCTGCCCGGCCCGTACGTCGGGCGGTGGCTGCTCGCGGCGTTCGCCGAGGCGGGCGCGGTGCCGGAGACGCTGGCGTACCGCGCGGGGAGCGTCCCGCTGGCCGCCGGGGTGTGCACGGCGCTGCTCACCGCCCTCGGCGCCGCGTTCGCCGCGGCCCACGGCGCGGCCCGCACCCGTCCCGTCGAGGCGCTCGCGGAGGCGTCCGTGGAGAGCCGCCGGTTCGGGGCGGTCCGCATCGTCGCGGGGCTGGGGTTCGTCGCGGGCGGCATGGTCCTGGCGTCGGCCACGGCCAAGGCGGACGGCCCGGACGCCGCGGGCATCGCGACCCCGGCCACGCTGGTGTGGACGGCCGGGTGCGCGCTGCTGGGGCCCGTCCTGGTCACGGCGGTGACGGCGGCGCTGCGCCGCCCGCTGCGCGCCGTGACCGGGTACGCCGGGCACCTGGCCACCGAGAACGCGCGGGCCCGCACCGCCCGGCTGACCGGCGCGGTCCTGCCGGTGATGCTGGCCGCCGGGCTGGCGCTGGCGCTGGTCTACATGCAGACCACGCAGACGAAGGGCGCGCGGGAGGTGTTCGAGGACGGCCTGCGCGCCGACCTGGCGGTCACCTCCGCCGCGGGCGGCCTCCCCCCGGCGATGGTCGACGAGATCGCGCGGCACCCCGGCGTCGCGGCGGCGTCGGCCCAGGTCACCAGCACCGGCTACATCGAGCCCGCCGAGCTGGCCGGGCCGCTCGTCCACGCGGGCGACGGGGGCGAGGGCGCTCCGCGGCCGCCCGCGATGGCGCTGGTCGGCGTCACCGCCGCCGGGGTCGAGCGGACCACGGCGTTCCGCGCCACCGGCGGCAGCCTGGACGCCCTGGAGGGCGCGACGGTCGCGCTGCCCGAGCGGTACGCCGGGCCCTACGAGATCGGCGACACGGTCCCGATGCGGCTCGGCGACGGCAGCCGCGCGGCCCTCGAACTGGTCGCCACCGTCGACGCGCCGCCCGGCTACGAGACGGCGCTGCTCCCCGCGGCGCGGCTGCTGCCCCACACCGACGGCGGTCTCGTCCCGCAGATCTTGGTGGCCGCCGAGCCCGGCACGGACCGCGCCCGGCTCGCCCGCGCGCTCGCCGAGAGCCACCCCGGCCTGCGGGCGGTCGACCGGGGGACGCTGTCGGAACTGCGCGCCGAGCGGGACGACACGCAGGCGTGGATGGCCTGGCTCGTCCTCGCCGTCGTCGTCGGCTACGCCGCGATCGCCCTGGTCAACGCCCAGATCATCGCGACGGGGGAGCGGCGGCGCGAGTTCGGGCTGCTGCGGCTCGCCGGGGCCGCCCGGCGGCAGGTGCTGCAGATGATGGCGGTGGAGGCGGTGCTGGTCGCCGCGGCCGGCGTCGCGGCCGGCCTGCTGGTCGCCGCGGCGACGCTGGTGCCGCTCAGCCTGAGCGTCCTGGACGGCCCGGTCCCGGGCGGCTCCCCGTGGATCCTGGCGGCGGTGGCCGCCGCCGCGCTCGGGCTGACGCTGGCCGCGACGCTGCTGCCCGCGCTCGCGCTGCTGCGCGCACGTCCCGGTGCCGCGGTCGCGGGCGAGCGCGGATAGCGGGCGCGGACGGCGAGGACCGAGGAAAACGTAAGGTGATCACCATGGCGCCCCCCGACGACCGGTTCCGCATCCTGCGCTGGAACACGGCCCTATGGCTGCTGTTCGGCGCCGCGCCCTTCGCCGTCGCCGGGCTGGGCGACCAGGGCGCCCTGCGGCACTGGGCGACGTGGACGCCGATCGCGCTCGGCGCCGCCCACCTCGCCGCCGTGCGGTTCCCGCGGCACCGGGTGCCGTTCCTGGTCGTCCTGGTCGCCGGGCTCGGCGCCGTCGCCTACCTGCGCGGCGGCGGCGCCTCCCTGTTCGTCGTGTCGCTCCCGACGTTCTGGCTGTTCGCCCCCACGGTCGCGCGGGCCGTCGCGGTCAGCGGCGCGGGGGCCGCCGCGACCCTCGCGGGCGGCGCCGTCCGGACGGGCGACCCGCTCGGCGGGAACCAGGTCGTCACCGCGGCCGCCTTCGCCGCCGGGGCGGTGCTCGGCGCGTTCGTGCACCTGCTGCTCAGACGGGCCGCGGAACGTTCCAGGAAGCTCGCGGAGGAGCTGGCGGCGGCCCGGCTGGAGCTCGCCGACGCGCACCGCCGGGAGGGCGCGGCGCAGGAACGCGACCGGTTCGCCAGGGAGGTCCACGACACGCTCGCGCAGGGCCTCGCGTCCATCGTCGTCCTGGCGGAGGCGGCGCGGGCGGACCTCACCGGCGACCCGGCGACCGCCGCGCGGCTGACGTCGATCGAGCGCACCGCGCGCGAGAACCTCGCCGAGGCGCGCGTCCTGGTCGGCGCCGCGCAGCGGGACGCCTCCGGCCCGGTCGCCCGGACGCTGCGCCGCACCCTCGACCGGTTCGCCGAGGACACCGGCCTGGCCGTGGACGGCGACCTCGCCGACGTCGACTGCGACCAGGCGACCCGGATCGCGCTGCTGCGCTGCACCCAGGAGTCGCTGGCCAACGTCCGCAAGCACGCCGCCGCCTCCGCGGTGAGCGTCGTCCTCACCGCCGGTCCGGACGCCGTCGAGCTGGAGGTCACCGACGACGGCCGCGGGTTCGACGTCGCCGCCGCCCGCGGGTTCGGCCTCGCCGGGATGCGCCGGCGCCTCGCCGAGCTGGGCGGCGAGCTCACCGTGACCAGTTCGCCCGGCGACGGCACCCGCGTCCTCGCCGTCCTGCCCGCCGACCCGCCCGCCGCCGTCCCGCCCGCCTCCGTCCCGCCCGCCGAGGAGTGACATGCCCGAAGCCGAACTGCGGGTCGTCGTGGCCGACGACCATCCGGCGATGCGCGCCGGGGTCGTCGCGCTGCTGGCCCCCGAACCCGCCATCGCCGTCGTCGGCGAGGCCGCCGACGGCCGCGAGGCGGTCGAGCTCGTCGCGCGGCACCGTCCCGACGTGGCGCTCCTCGACCTGCGGATGCCCGTCCTGGACGGCGTCGCCGCCACCGCCCGGATCGCGGCGAAGGCGCCCGGCACCCGGGTGCTGATCCTCACCACCTACGACACCGACGACGACATCGAGCGGGCGGTGGAGGCCGGCGCGGTCGGCTACCTCCTCAAGGACACCACCCGCGACCGGCTCATCGACGCCGTCCGGTCCGCGGCGCGCGGCGAGACCGTGCTGGCGCCGCGGGTCGCGCAGCGGCTCGTGGCGCGGATGCGGCGGCCCGCCCCCGTCGCGCTGACCGCCCGCGAGGCCGACGTGCTCAACGCGGTCGCCGACGGCCTGTCCAACGCCGAGATCGGCCGGCGGCTGGTCATCGCGGAGGCCACCGTGAAGACGCACCTGCTGCGCATCTTCGCCAAGCTCGACGTCGCCGACCGCACCCACGCGGTCGTCACCGCGCTGGAACGCGGCCTCCTCACCCGTCCCTGAGCGGGACGGACGTCAGGAGGCGGCCCGTTCGTGCTCGAACGCCTCGCGGCGGGCGCGCTGCTCGGCGACGTCCGCGACCGGCGCCGACAGCAGCAGGCTCCGCGTGTACGGGTGCTGCGGGTCGGCCGTGACCCGCGCCGCGTCGCCCGTCTCGACGATCTCGCCGCGGTGCAGCACCGCGACCCGGTGGCTCACGAAGCGGACGACCGCGAGGTCGTGCGAGACGAACAGGTAGGAGACGTTCGTCCGCTCCTGGATCTCGAGGAGGAGGTCGAGGACGGTGCGCTGCGTGGTGAGGTCGAGCGCCGAGACGGGCTCGTCGCACACGATCAGCTTCGGGCCGATCGCGAGGGCGCGGGCGATCGCGACGCGCTGCCGCTGGCCGCCGGAGAACTCGCGGGGCAGCCGGGCGGCGGCGTCCGACGGCAGGTGCACCCGCTCCAGCAGGTCGCCGACGCGGCGGCGGGCCTCGCGGCGGCCGATCCCCTGCGCGAGCAGCGGCTCGGAGAGGGTGTCGCCGATGGCCAGGGACGGGTTCAGCGAGGTGTACGGGTCCTGGAAGACGACCTGGAGGTCCTTGCTGAGCCGCCGCCGCTGCTTGGCCGGAGCCCGCTCGATGCGCTCGCCCGCGAACGTGATCGACCCCGACCGGACGGGCGCGAGCCCGAGGATCGCGCGTCCGATCGTCGTCTTGCCGGACCCGGAGCCGCCGACCATCCCGAGCGTCTCGCCGGGCCGCACCTCCAGCGAGACGCCCTTCAGCACCTCGGTGCGCGGCGCCCGGAAGCCCTTGCCCGGGAACGAGACCCAAAGGTCCTCGACGGTGAGCAGTGCCCTGTCCTTGGCGGCGTCGTCCTTCACGGCTTCGTCCTTCACGCCGTCTCCTTCTGCGCGGGGCGCCACGGTGCGCGGGCGGGGACGTCGTCCAGGACGGCCCCGAGCAGGCGGCGCGTGTACGGTTCGGCGGGCTCGCCCAGGACCCGCTCGACGGGGCCCGACTCGACGATGCGCCCGTCGTGCATCACGCCGACGCGGTCGCACAGGTCGGCGACGACGCCGAGGTTGTGGGTGACGAGCAGGACGCCGAGGCCGCGTTCGGCCTGCAGGCGGCGGAGCAGGCCGAGGATCTCCGCCTGCACCATGACGTCGAGCGCGGTGGTCGGTTCGTCCGCGATGAGCAGCTTCGGGTCGCACGACATCGCGCCCGCGATGAGGACGCGCTGCGCCATCCCGCCGGAGATCTCGTGCGGGTACGACCCGTACGTCCGCTCGGGGTCGGGGATCTCGACCTGCCGCAGCAGGTCGAGCGCGCGCCGCTTCGCCTCCGCCTTCGAGATGCCCAGCTTGTAGCGCATCGGCTCGACGAGCTGCGCGCCGATCGTGAACGATGGGTCGAGGTTGCTCATCGGCTCCTGCGGGACGTACGCGACGACGTCGCCGCGCAGCGCCCGGTGCTCCCGCTCGGGCAGCCCGACGATCTCGCGTCCGAGGACGGTGACGCTGCCGCCGCTGACCCGCCCGCCCTCGGGCAGGATCCCGAGGATCGAGAACGCCGTCTGCGACTTGCCCGACCCCGATTCGCCCACCAGGCCGACGATCTCGCCCGCGCGGACGTCCAGGTCGATGCCGTGCACGACCTCCTTCGTCCCGTACGAGACGGCGAGCCCCCGGACGGAGAGCAGGTCGGCCCGTTCGGCGCCGTCCGCGTCCGCCGGGGCCGTCGCCGCCGGCGTGTCGGCGCGCGGGCGGCGGCGCGGACGGGCGGGGGCGGGGCGGTCGCCGCGGTCCTCGAGCGCGTCGCGCAGCGCGCCCGCGAGCAGCACGAGGGACGCGCTGGTCAGCCCGAGCGCGAGGCCCGGCCACACGATCATGGAGGGGGCCTGCTCCATGTTCTGGAACGCCTCGTTCAGCATCGCGCCCCAGGTCGGGGTGTCGCCGCTGCCGATGCCGAGGAACTCCAGCCCGGCCTGCAGCCCGATCGCGAGCCCGGCGACGAGCGCGACCTGGATGATGATCGGGGCGCGGACGACGATGAGCACGTGCCGGGCGACGATCCGCAGGTCGGTGAGGCCCGACACCTTCGCCGCGTCCACGTACAGCTCGCCGCGGACGCCCGCGACGATGCCGCGCACCAGCCGGAAGAAGCTCGGCGCGACCAGCACGCCGAGGACCACCATCAGCACCCACACCGTGTTGCCGAGGATCGCGCGGGACGCGAGCAGCACGACCATCGCGGGCAGCGCCATGACGAGGTCGACGGTCCAGCTCGCCGCGGCGTCGAACCGTCCGCCCCGGTACCCGGCGAGCAGGCCGGCCGGGACGCCGAGCGCGAGCGCGACGAGCAGGGCGATGACCGCGCCGCCGAGCGTGAACCGGCCGCCGTGCAGCAGCCGGGACAGCAGGTCGCGCCCGGCGGAGTCGAACCCGAGGGGGTGGCCGGCGGCGGCGCCGCCGAACGAGTCGGCGAGGTCGGCGGTGTCGGGGTCCTGCGGGCTGAGGACGGGCGCGAGCAGCACCGCGACGACGATCGCCGCGAGCAGCACGGCCGGGATCAGCCCGAGCGGGTTGCGCAGCAGCCGCCGCAGCGCGCCGCCCGGCCGCCGGGCGGGCGCGGCCGGGGCCTTCTCGACGGTTTCGCTCACGAGACCCTCGCCTTCGGGTTGAGCCA
The DNA here is from genome assembly GCF_040679555.1 of Spirillospora sp. NPDC052242. Taxonomy (NCBI): domain Bacteria; kingdom Bacillati; phylum Actinomycetota; class Actinomycetes; order Streptosporangiales; family Thermomonosporaceae; genus Spirillospora; species Spirillospora sp. NPDC052242. The sequence goes on along the minus strand of NZ_JBFAUZ010000001.1, from coordinate 227,460 downwards.
GCCGATCAGGACGTCCACCAGCAGGTTGATCGCGATGACGCCGACCACCGTGAACATCACGATCGCCATGATCATCGGGATGTCGCCCCGGGTGGTGTAGGTGACGGTCATGCTGCCGATGCCCGGCAGGCCGAAGATCTGCTCGACCAGCACCGCGCCGCCGAGCATCCCGACGAACTGCAGGCCGAGGACCGTCAGCGGCGGGGCCGCCGCGTTGCGCAGCACGTGCCGGAACAGGATCCGGCCGGGCGGGAGGCCGCGGGCGCGCAGCGTCCGCACGTAGTCCTGCCGGAGCACGTCGATGACGGCGCCGCGCACCTGCTGGGACACGCCCGCGACGGTCGCGACCGACAGCGACGCGATCGGCAGCGTGATCGTCGACAGCCAGCCGGACGGCGACTCGGAGAACCCGATGTAGCCGATGGCGGGGAACCAGCCCAGCCGCACCGCGAACACCACGACGATCACCAGGGTGACCAGGAACCCGGGCAGCGCGTACCCGACCACGCCCAGGATCTGGACGAACCGGTCGATCGCGCCGCGCCGCACGCCGGCCCACACGCCGAGCAGCAGCGACAGGACGGCGCTGACCAGCGTCACCCCGACCATCAGGCTGAGGGTGACGGGCAGCCGGGTGGTGATGGACTGCAGGACGTCCTCGCCGGTGAACCACGAGGTGCCGAAGTCGCCGCGCAGCGCGTGCGCGAGCCAGTCGGCGTACTGGGCGAGGACGGGACGGTCGAGGCCCAGTTCGGCGTTCTTGGCGTCCACCAGGTCCTGCGCGGCACGGTTGCCGAGCAGTTGGCGGCCCACGTCGTTGTCGGGGATCGACAGCAGCAGGTAGGACAGGACGGAGATCACGAACAGGAGCACGACCCCCGCCGCGGTCCTGCGCAGTACGAAGCTCAGCATCTGACTCGGCTTCTGTGGTGGGGAGGGCTGGTCCGGGGGACGCCGGACGGGAGCGGGCCGTCCGGCGCCCGCGCCGTCATTCGGCCGGCGCGTAGTTGTAGATCGACGGCAGGGCCATGCCGGACTGCGGCTTGATCGTCACGCTGCCGTCCGACACGTGCAGGTACGACAGCCGGTAGAACGGGACGAACCACGCCTCCTCGACGAGGTGCCGGTTCAGTTCGTGCAGCTGCGCCTCGGCCTGGTCCGGCTGGACGGCGCTGATCTGCGGCAGCAGCTTCTGCACGGTCGCGTCGGTGGTGGCGAAGAAGTTGAACGTGCCGGGCAGCACGAGCTCGCCGATCGCGACCCAGTCGTTGGCCGACTGGCCCATGTTCATGACCATGCCGGAGTACTCGCGGTCGGTGAAGATGCGCCGGACGGCCGACGCGTCCATGTCGTCCCAGGTCAGTTCGACGCCGACCGCCTTGAAGTACGTCTGCAGCGAGGAGGCGAGCGCGTCGGGGACGATGGCGGAGATGCGCGGCAGCTTCAGGTCGAAGCCGTCCGCGTAGCCGGCCTCCTTGAGGAGCTGCTTGGCCTTGGCCGGGTCGTAGGAGTAGTAGGAGTCGAGTTCCTCCTGGTAGGCGACGCTCTCGGTGCCGAACACCTGGCTCGTCGCCTCGCCGCGGCCCTGCTGGATCTTGGCGAGCATCGTCTTGCGGTCGATGGCGTGGTTGAGGGCCTGCCGCACCTTCGGCTCGGCGAGCGCGGGCGTGATCTTCCCGCCGCGGTCGAACAGCAGGATGCCCTGGAAGTCGAACTCCTGCTTCTGCGTCTCGACGCCCGGGTCCTTCTCGATGCGGGACTGCGCGTTGGCGGTCTGCAGGACGGCCGCGTTGACCTGCCCGGTCTTGAGCCCGTTGACGATCGCGGTCTCGTTGTCGAAGTACTGCAACGTGAGCTGCTTGTAGGGCGGCTTCGTGCCCCAGTAGCCGGTGGCGGCGGTGTAGACCCACTTCGTGCCGATGGCCGTCCGGCCGGAGTCGAGGTCGTACGGGCCGGTGCCGTCCGGCCTGGTCTTCAGCGGGTCGCCCGCGTCGTCGAACTTCGCCGGGTTGGCCATGAGCCCGGCGGCGTCGCTGAGGTAGAACAGCATCGCCGGGTTCGGCTGCTTCAGGTGCAGGACGACGTGCGTCGCGTCGGTGACCTCGATCTTCTCGACGTCCGCGAGCGTCTTGGCCATCCCGCCGCCGCCCTTGGCGAACCGCTCCATGTTCGCCTTCACGGCGGCCCCGTCGAACGGCGTGCCGTCGTCGAACTTCACGTCGCCGCGCAGGGTGAGCGTCAGCTCGGTGCGGTCGCCGTTGTACTCCCACTTCGTGGCGAGCATCGGGCTGTACGTCCCGTCCGGTTCGCGCTTGACGAGCGTGTCGTAGGCCGCCTGGAAGAACGGCATCGCGCTGCCCGCCGCGTCCTTGGGGTCGAGGCTCTGCGGCAGGGTCATGGTCGCGACGGTGAGGGAGTCGGACGAGCCGCCCTCGCCGCCGGAGCCGCCGCACGCGCTCAGCGCGGCCGCCGCCGTGGCGCAGGCCGCGAGGGCCGCGACCCCCCTCGTGATCTTCTTCATCGTTACTCCGTTCTCCGAGCACAACGGCTGTTCCACGCACGGGCGGTCGGAGGTTCCGCCGGGGTGTCGGCGAGCATACACGCGGAACTAACCACGTGGTAGGTTTTGCTCGGTCGAAGGATGCGCTGGAGGATGAACCCGCCCAGCCCGACATCCCAGGAAGGCCCGCACCCATGAGCGAACAGACCCCGCGCCGGGCGTCCGGCGGCCGCGCGACCGGCCATGCCTCCGGTCGCGCGACGGGCCGCGCGTCCGGCCGCGGGACGGGCCGCAAGGGGCCGACGAAGGGCGAGCGCACCCGCGCGACGATCCTCGACTCGGCCACCGAGCTGTTCTCCCGGTCCGGGTTCCACGCCGTCTCCCTGCGCGACATCGCCGCGCACGCCGGGCTCACCCACGCGGGCCTGCTGCACCACTTCCCCGGCAAGGAGGACGTGCTGATCAAGGTGCTCGGCCGCCGCGACCGCGCCGACGCCGCGCTGATGTTCGGGCCCGGCACCGACGAGCGCCCCGAGGCGCTGCTGGACGCGGTCGTCCGGATCGTCCACCGGAACATGCGGACGCCCGGCATGGTCGGCCTCTACGTCAAGATCTCCGGCGAGGCCGCCGACCCCGGGCACCCCGCGCACGACTACTTCGTCCAGCGCTACCGGCTGCTCCGCGAGCGGCTCACCAAGGCGTTCGCCGAGCTGTTCGCGCGGCCCGACCCGCCCCTGCACCACGACGCGGGCATCGTCGCCGGCCAGTTCCTCGCCCTCATGGACGGCCTGCAGACGCAGTGGCTCCTGGAACCCGAGGCCGTCGACATGCACGCGTCCGTCGTCGCGTTCCTCCGCCAGCTCGGGCTCACCCTCGAACTGTCCGCCGAGCCCGCGCCGCCGACGCCCGCGACGTCCGGCACGGCCCCGCCGCCCGCGACGTCCGACACCGGCTCCGCCGACCCGTCCCCGCCCGCAAAGGAACCGCATGACACAGACCGACCGTGACTCCGCGCGCCTCTCCCTGGAGGAGCGGGCGTCGCTCACCTCGGGCCGCGACACCTGGCACACCGAGGAGGTGCGGGACGTCCCCGCGATCACCCTCGCGGACGGCCCGCACGGCGTCCGCCGCCAGACCAAGGGGTCCGGCGACGCGCTCGGGCTGACCGACAGCGTCCCCGCGACGTGCTTCCCCCCGGCCGTCGCGCTCGGCTCCTCCTGGGACGCCGACCTGGCCCGGCGCGTCGGCGAGGCCCTCGCCCGCGAGGCGTCCGCGCTCGGCGCCGACGTCCTGCTCGGCCCCGGCGTCAACATCAAGCGGTCCCCGCTGTGCGGCCGCAACTTCGAGTACTTCTCCGAGGACCCGCACGTCAGCGGCGTCATGGGGGCGGCGCTCGTCGCCGGGATCCAGTCCCGCGGCATCGGCGCGTGCGTCAAGCACTTCGCGGTCAACAACCAGGAGACCGACCGGATGCGGATCAGCGCGGACGTCGACGAGCGGACGCTCCGCGAGATCTACCTGCCCGCGTTCGAGCACATCGTCCGCGAGGCCGCCCCGTACCTGGTGATGTGCTCCTACAACAAGATCAACGGCGTGTACGCGAGCGAGAACCCGTGGCTGCTCACCGAGGTCCTGCGCGAGCAGTGGGGCTTCGACGGCGTCGTCGTCTCCGACTGGGGCGCCGTCAACGACCGCGTCGCCGCGCTCGCCGCCGGTCTCGACCTGGAGATGCCGCCCACCCGCACCGACCACGAGATCGTCGACGCCGTCCGCGCGGGCCGCCTCGACGAGGACGCCGTCACCCGCGCCGCCGACCGCGTCATCGCGCTCGCCGACCGGGTGGGACGCGCCGAGCGGTTCGACGACTGGGACGTCGACGCGCACCACGAACTCGCCCGCGAGGCCGCGCGCGGCTCGATCGTCCTGCTGAAGAACGACGGCGTCCTCCCGCTGGCCGCCGGGCGGCGCGTCGCCGTCGTCGGCGAACTCGCCCGCACCCCCCGCTACCAGGGGCACGGCAGCTCCCACGTCGTCCCGACCCGCCTCGACAACGCGTGGGACGCCCTCCGCGCGGGCGCCGACGCGACGTTCGCCGCCGGCTACCGGCTGGACGGCGAGCCCGACGCGTCGCTCGCCGCCGAGGCCGTCGCCGCCGCCGCGTCCGCCGACGTCGCCGTCGTCTTCCTCGGCCTGCCCGACCAGGCCGAGTCCGAGGGCTTCGACCGCACGACCATCGACCTGCCCGCCGTCCAGACCGACCTGCTGCGCCGCGTCTCCGGCGTGTGCCCCGAGGTCGCCGTCGTCCTCGCCAACGGCGGCGTCGTGTCCGTCGCGGAGTGGCAGGACGCCGCCGGGGCCGTCCTGGAGGGCTGGCTGCCCGGCCAGGCGGGCGGCTCCGCCATCGCCGACCTGCTGCTCGGCGTGCACAGCCCGTCCGGCCGGCTCACCGAGACGATCCCGAACCGGCTCGCCGACGTCCCGTCCCACCTGCACTTCCCCGGCGCGGACGGCCACGTCGAGTACGGCGAGGGACGGTACGTGGGCTACCGCTACTACGACACCCTCGGCCGCGACGTCGCCTACCCGTTCGGGCACGGCCTGTCGTACACGCGGTTCGAGTACTCCGACATCGACGCCCGCGAGACCGGGACGAACGCGTGGACCGTCGAGGTCACGGTCGCGAACGCCGGCGACCGCGCGGCGCACGAGGTCGTCCAGCTGTACGTGGCCTTCGACGAGGAGCTCCCGACGCGGCCCCGGCACGAGCTGCGCGGCTTCACGAAGGTCCGGCTGGAGCCGGGGGAGAGCACCCGCGTCCGGTTCGACCTCACCGGCCGCGACATCGCGTGGTGGTCGCCGTCCCTCGGCGACTGGCGCGTCGACGTCGGCGCGTTCACGGTCGAGGTCGGCGCGTCGTCCCGCGACATCCGCCTCCGCGCCGAGCTGTCCGCCCCCGGGGACGGCCGCACCGCCGAACTCGGCCGCATGTCCACGCTCGGCGAGTGGCTCGACCACCCGGTCGGCTCGCGGGTGCTGAAGTCGCGGCTGCGCAAGGCCGACGGCCTCGCCTCGCAGGGGTCGCCCGCGCTGCTGGCGCTCGCCCGCGGGATCCCGCTGGCGAAGTTCAGCACGTTCGGCATCGGCCTGACCGGCGACGTCGTGGACGAACTCGTCGCCGCCGTCCGCGCGGAGTCGTGAGACCGGAGTCGTGAGACCGGGGGCCGGCCGCACCGCGCCGCGGCCGGCCCCCTTCCCGTCAGCCCAGGTCGCCGGTGCGGGCGACCTCGCCGAGCCACCGGGCGCTCGGCTTCACCGTGCGGGCGAACGTGTCCCGGTCGACCGCGACGAGCCCGAACGTCGGCGCGTACGTCCCCCACTCGTAGTTGTCGAGCAGCGACCAGTGCAGGTACCCGCGGACGTCCGCGCCGTCGGCCATCGCGTCCCGCAGGCCCGCGAGCGCGCCCCGCGTGTACTCGATCCGCTCGGCGTCGTCCCGGGTCGCGATGCCGTTCTCCGTCACGAGGATCGGCACCCCCGGGATCCGCGCCGCCGTGTGCCGCACCGCGCCGCCGAGCGCCGCCGGGTAGAACTCCCAGCCGGTGAGGGTGCGGCGCGCGCCGTCCGGCTCCGGCAGCGCCCCGTCCCGGCCGATCCGCACCCGCGTGTACGCCTGCACGCCGACGAAGTCGTCGTCCTTCGCCGCGTCGATGAACCGGTCCTCGCGCGACCAGGCCCATTCGTCCCGCTCGGCCTCCGCGCCGTCGACGGCCTCGAAGTTCTGGTTCGCGATCGTCCATCCCGACGCCAGCGGTGCGAGTTCCTCCCGCGCGGCGCGGTGCGCCTCCGTGAGCGCGTCGGCGACGGCCGGGTCGGGCGGGGGCATGGCCCCGGCGACGTTCTCGCTGCGCTTCTCGCGCTTCACCATGTTCGCCATCATCGCGAGCATGTTCGGCTCGTTGATCGTGCACACCCACGGGACGCCGTCCAGGATCGGTCGCACCCCCCGCACGTACCGGCGGAACCGGTCGACCGCGCCGCCGTCCGTCCAGCCGCCCGCCTTCGCGAACCACAGCGGGCTCGTGAAGTGGTGCAGGGTCACGACCGGCGTCAGCCCCCGCTCCAGGCACCCCTCGATGACGCGCCGGTAGTGCGCCAGCGCGGCCCGCGACACGTGCCCCTCGACGGGCTCGATCCGCGCCCACTCGATGCCGAACCGGTAGGCGTTGAGCCCCGCGTCGCGCACGATGTCGAGGTCCTCGGGCCACCGGTGGTAGGAGTCGCACGCGTCGCCGCTCCGCTCCGGCAGGAAGCCGTCCGGCCGGTTCTCCAGCGCCCAGAAGTCGCTCGCGACGTTGTTGCCCTCGGTCTGGTGGGCGCCCGTCGCCGCACCCCACAGGAACCCGTCCGGAAAGCCCACGTTCGTCCTCCTCGATCGCCGTTCGACACGCAAAACCTACCAGCTGGTTAGTTTTGTGGTCTTGATCCGCCGGCCGCGCCACGGCAGCGTGTTCCGGACGCGGCACGAGGAGGACGGGCGATGGCGGAACGGTCGTGGTGGGGCTGGGGGAACGTCGCCGACGCGGTGACCGGCGCGGAGGCGCGGGTCCTCGCTGAACGGGTGGCGGCGCTCCTGCCGGACGCCGACCTGACCGAGCACCGCCCGCCCGCGATCGCCGACCTCGGCGTCCCCCGCCCGAGGGTGCGCGCGCCGCGCGCGCTGGAGCACCTCGCGTCCGGCGACCCGGCGGACCGGGCGGCGCACAGCCACGGGCAGGCGTTCCGCGACGTCGTCCGGTGCCTGCTCGGCCGCCTCGACCGCTTCGTCGACCTGGTGGTGCGCCCCCGCACCGAGCAGGACGTCGTGGACGTCCTCGACTGGGCCACCGGCGCCGGCATCGCGGTCATCCCGTTCGGCGGCGGGACCTCCGTCGTCGGCGGCGTCGAACCCCGCGACCTGGACGACCACCCGGGCGTCGTCTCCCTCGACCTCACCGGCCTCGGCCGCGTGCTCGAAGTCGACCGCACGAGCCGCGCGGCGCGCGTCCAGGCCGGGATCCTGGGCCCCGCGCTGGAACGGGAACTGCGCCCGGCCGGCCTCACGCTGCGGCACTTCCCGCAGTCGTTCGAGTTCTCGACGCTCGGCGGCTGGCTGGCGACCCGCGCGGGCGGCCACTTCGCGACCGTCTACACCCACATCGACGACCTGGTGGAGTCGATGCGGGTCGTCACCCCGGCCGGGACCGGCGAGTCGCTGCGGCTGCCCGGCTCGGGCGCGGGCCCCTCGCCCGACCGCATGTTCCTCGGCTCGGAGGGCGCCCTCGGCGTCATCACCGAGGCGTGGCTGCGGCTGCGCGAGCGCCCCCGGTGGCGGACCGGCGCGGCCGTCGAGTTCGACGACCACGCCGCGGCCGTCGCCGCCACCCGCGCCATCGCCCAGTCCGGGCTGTTCCCGGCGAACTGCCGGCTGCTCGACCCCGCCGAGGCGTTCGTCAACGCGGGCTCGTCCGCGCCCGGCGGCGTCCTCGTCCTCGCGTTCGAGTCGGCCGACCACCCGGTCGACGCGCCGATGGAGCGGGCGGCGGAGATCTGCCGCGACCACGGCCGCATCCCGGACGGCGTCACGCGCGGGGCGAGCACCGGGACGGCGGAGACGTGGCGCTCGGCGTTCCTGCGGATGCCGTACCAGCGGGACGCGCTGGCCGCCCGCTCGATGATCGTGGAGACGTTCGAGACGGCGTGCACCTGGGACCGCTTCGACGCCCTCCGCGACGCCGTCCGCGACGCCGCCGAACGGGCCCTCGCGTCCGTCGGCGCGACCGGCGTCGTCACCTGCAGGTTCACGCACGTCTACCCGGACGGCCCGGCCCCGTACTTCGGCGTCTACGCGTCCGGCGCCTGGGGACGGACGGTCGAGCAGTGGGACGAGATCAAGGCGGCCGTCTCGGACGCCATCGCGGCCCACGGCGGCACGATCACCCACCACCACGCGGTCGGCCGCGACCACCGCCCCTGGTACGACCGGCAGCGCCCCGAGCCGTTCGCCCTCGCGCTCCGCGCGGCCAAGGCCGCCCTCGACCCCGCGGGCGTCCTCAACCCCGGCGTCCTGATCGACCCGCCGCCCCGCTGACCCGGGACGTCCGGGCGGCGAGTTCGGCGAGGCCGGGGGCGGCGGAGGGGGCGCGCAGCGCGATCTCCGCGCCGTCGCGGGCGGTGAGCCCGAGGCCGCGCAGCCCCGCCGGTCCGTCGACGAACCGCAGCGGGAGCGCCGCGAACGTCTCGGCGCCGATGTGCTCCTCGACCTCCGCCGGGTCGCCGCCGAGCCTGATGGTCGGGGACCTCGGCCGGCAGGGCGTCCTGCTGCGCCGCGGGGACGAGCGCGACCGGCGCCGCACGATCGTGAGCATCGCCGACGAGCACCGTCCCGCGATCGAGTCCTGGCTCGGCGCCGGCGCCGCCGCCTGGCGCACCGCGTTCGAGCCGATGTCGCCGGACGAGCGGGACCTCGTCGTCGACGCCCTGCTCACCTACGAGCGGGAGACGATGGCGGCGACCCGGCAGCCCGACTGACTTCCCGGCGCGCGAACGCCGCGGGACGGGACGACCGGCGGCCGTCCCGTCCCGCGGCGCCGTGCGAGCGGGCGGCGCCTACCCGGGCCAGCGGTCGCGCTCGGGGTCGCACATCTTCCAGGTGCCGCCCTCCTTGCGCAGGTAGAGCGTGGCGGGCTCCTGCTCCGGGCGGGTCAGGCGCACCTCGGCCAGGTCGCCGGCGATCCGGATGCCGGACGTCTCGACCGGGCGCTCCGCGCTCTCGTCCCCGCCGCGCTCGTCCTCGGGGACGCCGGACTCGACGAGGCTCCGCGCCTCCTCGGCGCACAGCAGATCCAGCGTGGTGACCATGTCCTCCCGGTCGACCGCGTGCGCGAACTCCTCGACCGTGGCGTGGATCCGCGCCTCGTCCCGGTGCGTCCAGCGGTAGACCCCGTAGCCGGCGCCGGAGACGACCGCGAGCACGGAGACCGCCGCGACGGCCACGATCACCCGGAAGCGCGATCCCCGGCCCTTCGCCTGCCTGGGCGGGAACGGAGGCGGCGGCTGGTTCGGGCTGTAGGGCAGGTTCTGCATCCGGTTCACTTCCCCTGGCTCTTGAGCAGGTCTTGGATGAGTTCCTTGAGGTCCTCTTCCGCTTCCTGGCGGATCCTGGCCTGTTCCTGCCGCCATGCCGTGGTGGTGCCGCCGGTCAGAGCCGCGCTTCCCGAGCCCTTCGACCCGTTCGACTTCTTGGAGAGCCACTGGGCGTTCACCGGCGAGTGGGCGACGACGTACATGTTGTGCGGGGTGAGCTCCAGGAAGCCGGGCAGGGCGACGAGCCGGCGCAGCGGAACGATGTGGTCCATCGCCACCCCGGTGACCCGCAGGTTCCGCGAAGCGGGGTAGGCGTTGTCGGGCGAACCGATTTTGGGCGCCTGGACGCCCCGGAGGTAGGTGGTCGGCGGGAAGTCGGGCCGGTTGTCGTCGATCACCTTGTAGAGGCTGTGGACCGACGGCGGGAGCTTGGGCGGGCGCATGTCCACCCGCTTGGTCATGCCCTTCTTGTCGTTGCCGTGCCGGTCCTTCCCGTACCGGGGGAACTCGTACGTCTTGGCGTTCCACCGCTGGACGGCGTTCTTCTCTTCCGTGGAGACGTTCTTGAGGGTTCGTTCGATCTTCTGGACGACGTTCGCCGAGGGCGTCATGAACTGCGTGCGCGGATGCTTCGCCTGCGCCCGGTCGAGCGCCCGCTCGCAGGCCATGAGCCGGGATATGGCGCGGTTCTGCTCGGTCCGCAGGGTCGCCGCCTCGGCGTTGTAGGAGGCGACGTACGAGGCGCTGGTGCTCACGTTCGGTCGGGCGTTGTGGGCCCGGATGCGGGCCTGCACCGCTTTCAGTTCGGCGGCGGGACCGGGGCACAGCCTTTCGTAGTCGGGGGCGGCCGCCGCCGGGGAGGGCGCGGCGACCGCCAGGAGCGCGGCAAGGGGAGCGGTGGTCAGGAGCGCGGCAACGCGGCGCGGCGTTCGCATCACGACTCCTCGTCCGTCAGGGGAGACCATGCTCATATAGACGCTGATGTCTTTCTAAAAGTTCGGCCCCCCTGACACCCGGGATCGCCGAGACGGCGATCCCGCGCTCGTCCACGGTGAGGAGGTCGTGGCCCTCCGACCCGCCGGCGGCCACCACCTGGGCGGTGTGGAAACGCCAGCCTCGCGCGAACCGCTATGCGTTGCGCAGGGCGTCCGAGATCGGCTTCGCGCCGCCGTGGGCCGTGTAGCCGCCGTCCACGGGGATCTCGGCGCCGCTGATGTAGGACGCCTCGTCGGAGATCAGGAACACGACGAGCGGCGCGACCTCGTCCACCGTGCCCGGGCGCCCGAGCGGCGTCTGCGCGTCGTTCGCCGCCCGGAACGCCGCCGGAACCCGACCCCGTCACCCGCGTGCCCGTCGGGCGGGGCGGTGAGGTCGGTGGCGATGACGGTGGCGCCCTCGCGGGCGAGTGCGGCGGCCGCGGCGGCGCCCTGCCCGCGCGCGGCCCCGGTCGCGACGACGATCTTGCCTGCGACGCGCGGCACGGCGCTCCCTCCCGTGATCGGTCCGCCCACCTTCGCGCATCGAGCGGCGATCCGAAAAATGGATCTCGTGGATGGCCGCCATTCGTCGGAGTGATGGCGATCGATGGGACGGGCCGATTTGGGCGCGGAATTCGCGCACATTTCGGCTTCGCCGAAATTCGGGTACCCGGAAGCGGCCGTGGCCACACTGTCACCTGACGTCCCAAGCGACCATTTTGTTCCGTTTTGGACACTATTGCCGTATATGGCGTTGTATGTTCCGATATTTAGCGCACTGTCCAGATCCTGGATGATCTCGATTCGACCGCCGGCCACCCACCCCCGCAGCACCCCCGTCACCACGCATGCCCCCCGAGCGACAGCGGAGGCCCGGATGCGCAAGGAGACGCTGGAGAGCTTCGTCCTCGGCGATGTTCTCCGGTCGCAGGCGCAGATTCACCGCAGGCAGACCTTTCTCAGATTCCGGGACGGCGACATCAGCTACGGCGAGGTCGACGCGTCCGCCGACCGGATGGCGCGGGCGCTGTCCGGCGCCGGCGTCGGGCGCGGCGACCACGTGGCGCTGATGCTCCCGAACTGTCCCGACTTCGTGCCCCTCGTGTTCGCGCTGGCCCGGCTCGGCGCGGTCGCCGTGCCGGTCAACATCGGCTACCGGGGCGAGCTGCTCCGGCACGTGCTGACCAGCTCCGACTCCCGCTGGCTGATCATCGACGGCCCGTACGCCGAGCGGCTCCCCGAGCTGGCCGAGCGGCTCCCGAAGCTGGAGGGGGTGCTCGTCCGGGACGCGGCCGGGGCCGGGATCCTCCTCGACCGGCTCGGCAAACCGGCCCGCGAGCTGGGGAGCCTGCCGGACGACGGGGACGGCCCGGTGCGCGTCCCGGTCGGGTTCGGCGACCTGCAGGCGATCATGTACACGTCGGGCACCACGGGCCCGTCGAAGGGCGCGATGGTGCCGCACGCGCTCGCGCTGACCTGCGCGTACGACTCGCTCGACTTCCTCGACCGGTGGGGCAAGACGATCTACTGCCCGCTGCCCCTGTTCCACGCGGCGGCGCTGTGGGACGGGATGCTGTCGGCGCTCCTCGGCGGCGGGTCGATCGCGATCGTGGAGAAGTTCAGCGCGTCCCGGTTCTGGGACGACGTGCGCCGCTTCGACGCGCAGGTGTGCATGAGCGTGTTCTCGATGATCCCGATCCTGCTGAACCGTCCGCCGTCGCCGCGCGACCGCGACCACCGGCTCGAGACGTTCTACATGGGCAAGTCGAACCTGGACGAGCCGCTGCGCGAGCGGTTCGGCGTCCGGTCGGTCGAGACGTACACGAGCACCGAGGCGGGCATCGCGACGGGCAGCCCGTACGGGGAGTGGCGGACGGGCTCGTGCGGCACGGCGCACGACGAGCGGTTCCACGTCGCGGTCGTCGACGAGCAGGACCGGGAGGTCGGGCCGGGCGAACCGGGCGAACTGGTGCTGCGGCCGAAGCAGCCGTTCGTCCTCACGACCGGGTACTACGGCGCCTGGGAGGCGACCACCCGTTGTTTCCGGAATATGTGGTTTCACACCGGAGATCGGGTATGGCGTGACGAGGACGGCTATTTCTTCTTCCTCGACCGGATGAAGGACGCCATCCGCCGGCGCGGCGAGAACATCTCGGCCTTCGACCTGGAGTGCGAGATCAACGATCATCCGGCGGTGCTGGAGTGCGCCGCGATCGGCGTGCCCTCCGAGCTGGAGGACGAGGACATCAAGGTGTCGGTCGTGGTGCAGCCGGACCTCGGCCTCGACCCGGCCGAACTGATCGCGTACTGCGAGGAGCGGCTGCCGCGCGCGATGGTCCCCCGCTACGTCGAGTTCGTCGACGCCCTGCCGCGCACCCCGACCGACAAGGTCGCCAAGTACCGGCTGCGCGCCCAGGGCGAGGGCGGCATCACCCCCACGACGTGGGACCGGGAGGCGGACGGCCGGTGAACTGGGACGACACACCGCAGCAGGCCGCGTTCCGCGAAGAGGTGCGGGCGTTCGTCAGGGAGAACTTCCCCGCCGCGTACAGGCCCGCGTGGCACGAGGAGCAGAGCCTCGAACCCGAGGACGTCGCAGGCTACAACTGGCCCGTCGACCGTGTATCGGACGATCCGGTAAGGCGGGACGGCGCGCGCGCGTGGGCGCACGCGCTCGCACAACGCGGATGGATCGCACCGCACTGGCCGTCCGAATTCGGGGGTGCGGGCCTGTCTCCCATGGAGGAGTTCATCCTGCACGAGGAGATGATGCGCGCGCGCGTCCCGACCGTGAACGGCATCGGCGCCTTCCTTCTCGGACCCACGCTCCTCGTGCACGGGACGGACGAGCAGAAGGCCGCGCACCTCCCGCCCATCGCGCGCGGCGAGGCGACGTGGGCCCAGGGGTTCTCCGAGCCCGGCTCCGGCTCGGACCTCGCGTCCCTGCGCACCCGCGCGGTGCGCGACGGCGACGTGTACGTGGTGGACGGGCAGAAGGTGTGGACGTCGCTCGGCCAGTACGCCGACTGGCTGTTCGTCCTCGTCCGCACCGACCCCGACGCCGAGCCCCGCCACCGCGGCATCACGTTCCTGCTCGTCGAGGCGGACGCGCCGGGCGTCACGATCCGCCCCATCACCGACCTGCGGGGCGCCGCGCCGTTCTGCGAGATCTTCTTCGACGGCGTCCGGGTGCCGGTCGCGAACCGCGTCGGCGAGGAGAACCGCGGCTGGTACGTCGCGATGACCGCGCTCGGCTTCGAGCGGGCCGGGATCGGCGCGACGATCAAGTACGAGCAGGCGCTCGCCGAGCTCGTCGCGTACCTGCGCTCGCGGGACGGCGCCCGGTTCGCCCGCGCGGACGCGGACCTGCGGCGGGAGATCGCCCGCCGCCACACCGAGATCCGGGTGCTGTACAACCTGGCGCGCCACACCGTGTCGCGCCAGGCCGCGGGTGAAGAACCGGGGTACGAGGCGTCCGTCAACCAGCTCTTCGGTGCGGAACTCCACCAGCGCCTTGCGCGCACCGGCGCGCGCGCGTTCGGACGGTACGCCGACCTTTGGGAACGCGACGACGCACCCATGAACGCCTACTGGACCCACATGGTCCGCGACTCGGTCGCGTCCACCTTCCTCGGCGGGACCACCGAGATCCAGCGGAACGTCATCGCCACCCGGGGCCTGAACCTGCCCCGCTGACCCCCACGAGCCGATCCCTACCAGGAGGAGCGAGAAGCGCATGCCCGACACCGGATACGGCGACTACGAGACCATCGACCTGAGGCTCGACGAACGGGTGGCCTGGCTGACCCTGAACCGTCCCGACAAGCTCAACGCGCTCACCCCCACGACGATGCACGAGCTGCGGGACGTCTTCACCCGCGTCGACGACGACGAGGACGTGTGCGTCGTCGTCCTGCGCGGCGCCGGGGAGCGCGCGTTCTGCGCCGGGATGGACCTGGCCTGGTCCGAGAAGCTCACCCCGCGCGAGCGCGTCGAGCAGGGACGCCTCGGCGAGAAGACGTTCGCGATGATGGAGCGCACGTCCGTCCCGGTCGTCGCGGCCGTGCACGGCTACGCGGTCGGCGGCGGCCTCGAACTGGCGCTCGCCGCCGACTTCATCGTCGCGTCCGACGACGCCAAGATGGGCCTGGTCGAGATCACCCTGTCGGCGCGGCCCCCGTACCGGCCGAAGATGACCGAGGACGGCGACCCCGACCAGCCCGAGTACGGCGGCTCGGCGCCCGGCTGGGGCGGCGTCAAGCGGCTCCCGGAACGGATCGGCAAGGCCCGCGCGAAGGAGCTGCTGTTCACCGGCGCGCGCATCGACGCAGAGCGCGCGCTGCGGCTCGGGCTCGTCAACGACGTGTACCCGGCCGCGGAGTTCGACGAGCGGGTCGGCGAGCTGGCGCGGCGCATCGCGGCGATGAACCGCTACAACCTGCGCCTCGTCAAGGAACTCGTCACCAGCGGTTACGACTGGATCGAACCCCACCCGAGCTAGGAGGCACCCGTGCAGATCTACCGGATCGACCACGTCGCGCAGGTGACCACCGACCTCGACGCCCAAGTCGAGCTCCTTGAAGGGCTCTTCGGTTTCCGGCGCGCGCGCACATGGGACAACCCCGCCGAGGGCGCGCGCGGCGCCCGCCTGGAGATCCCCGGCAGCCACGGCCAGGCGTGGGAGGTCGTGGAGCCCGCCGGGGACGGCTCCGCCCTGCAGGCGTTCCTCGACGACCACGGCGGCCGCCCCGGCCTGCACCACGTCGGCGCCGAGGTGCCCGACCTCGAGGCGGCCCGCGCCGAACTCGAGGTGCGCGGCATCAAGCCGACCGCGGGCGAGCGGGGCCGCTGGCTCGAGGCGTCCCTCAGCCCGCCCGAGCGCGGCCCCGGCGTGCTGTGGCGCCTCCGCGGCCCCGGCGGCCTCGCCATGTGCGGCGACACCCCGGACGCCGCGACCGGCCCGTGGGACGCACCGGACGGCCCGTCCCTCGGCATCGTCGCGCTCGACCACGTCTGCCAGGCGTTCCCCGACCGCGACGAGCTCGCCCGCTGGTACCGCGACCTCGCCGGGTTCGTCCAGGTCTGGCGCACCGCCGACGACGAGCACCCCGACATGGCCGACCTCGTCCTCAACATCCCCGGCTCGGCGATCTGCTGGGAGGTGATCATGCCGCGCGGCGAGGACTCGTTCATCGAGCGGTTCTGGGACCGCAACGGCGCCGCCGCGCACCACGTCACGTTCGAGGTCGCCGACTGGGACCGCGCCATGGACGCCTGCCGCCGCCACGACACGCCCACGTTCGGCGAGAACGAGGGCGCCACCGACGGCGCCGCGTGGCGGGACGCGTTCATCCACCCGAAGCACACCGGCGGCGTCCTCGTCCAGCTGTTCTGGGAGGAACGGCCGGGCGTGTGGGTCCGCTCCGACAAGATCCCGCCATGGACCTGACCCGCACCGAGGACCAGGAGCTCATCGCCGCGACCGCCCGCGGGCTCCTGGCCTCCCGCGGCGCGGCCGCCGGGGCGCGGGCGATGGACGGCGACCCGGCGGGGCACTCGGCGGACCTGTGGAAGGAGATGGCCGGGCTCGGCTGGACCGGCCTGCCGTTCCCCGAGGACGCCGGCGGCGCGGGCGGCGACTTCCTCGACGCCTGCCTGCTGTTCGAGGAGCTCGGGTACGCGCTCGTCCCGAGCCCGCTCGCCGCGTCCGTCGCCGCGTGCGGCATGCCGATCGCCCGGTTCGGCACCCCGGCGCAACGCGAACGCTGGCTCGGCGCGATCGCCGCCGGGCGCGTCGCGACCGCCGCGCCCCTCCCGTGGGACCGGCCCGGCGAGGGACCGGCCGCACGCCGCGACGGGCCCGGGTACGTCCTCGACGGCGTCGCGACGTTCGTCCCGTTCGCCGCGTCCGCCGAGAACGTCCTCGTCGTGGCGCGGCTGGACGGCGAACCCCGCGCGTTCTGGGTGGACGCGTCGTCCGTGACCCCGCATCCGGCGGGGACGCTCGGCCTCGACCGCCCGTGCCACCTCGACCTCGCGGGCGTCCGCGTCGCACCGGACGACGTCCTCGGCGCCGACCGGGCCGCCGCGGACGCGATCTCGCTGTTCGGCACCGCGGCGACCTGCGCGGAGATGGTCGGCGCCGCGCAACGGGTGCTCGACATGACGGTCGCGTACGCGGCGGAGCGGCACCAGTTCGGCCGCCCCATCGGGACGTTCCAGGCGGTGCAGCATCACTGCGCCGACATGGCCATCGACGTCCTCGGCTCCCGCTTCATCGCCTACGAGGCGATCTGGCGGCTCTCGTCCGGCCGCGAGGCGTGGCAGGAAGTCTCGACGGCCAAGGCGTGGGTGAGCGAGGCGTACGAACGGGTGTGCGCGCTCGGCCACCAGGTGCACGGCGCGATCGGCTTCACCCGTGAACACGACCTGCACCTGTTCTCCCGGCACGCCATGTCCACCGCCCTATCCCACGGCGACGCCACCCTGCACCTGGACCGCCTCGCCACCACCCTCAACATCCCCCACCCCTGACCCCCGAGGGCCCCGGCCACCCGGCCGGGGCCCCGCCGGGGCGAGCGTCAACCGGCCTCGGTCGTCCGTTCCAGCCACGTGTGCAGGGCCCACCACCAGCGGAGCGTGTCGAGCACCGTGCCCTCCGCGCCCGGCGACGCGCCGACGACCTCCTCCAGCCGGCCCAGCCGGTACCGGACGGTGTTCGGATGGACGTGCAGCGCCGCGGCCGTCCGGTCCAGCCGGCGCTCGTGGTCGAGGTACGCCAGCGCGGTCGCCGCGAGCTCGCGGTGGAACGGATCGTCCGGGTTCAGCGGGCCCAGCAGCGTCCGGTTCAGCAGCCTCGCCAGCGCGGGCTGCGCCGCCAGCGCCGTCACCCCCGCCAGATCCGTCAGCTCCCGCAGCCCGCGCAGGCCCCGCGCCTCCGCCGCCCCCAGCGCGGCCCCGCACAGCGCGTACAGTTCGTCCACCTCGCCGAGCCGCGCCGGCGGCGCGCACACCACGAGCACGTCGTCGTCCAGGCCGTCCGGCAACCGGGGCGTCAGGCCCGACAGACGGCCGTCCACCAGCCCGAACACGCCGCCGCACACCGCGAGCCGCCGCTCCACCGCCCGCACCTGCACCGGGTCGGCGACGTTCGACGTCAGGCACCGGTACAGCCCGTCCGGCCGCAGCCCCGCGTGCAGGACGTCCTCGTCCGCCGGGGCCTCCCCGTGCAGCAGCCGCCGCAGCACCTGGAACCGGACGTCCCGCGCCGTCCGCGCCAGCTCCAGTTCGGCCGTCCGGTACCCGTTCACCACCGCCCGCTCCAGCGCCCCCACCCGCGGTTCGAGCTCCAGCAGCGCCGTCAGCATCACCTGCTCCGGCACGCCCGCCGCCCGCCCCCGCACCACCGCGATCTGCGCCGCGCGGCTCCGTCCCGCCTGCACGCCGTGCAGCAGCGCCGTGATCGGCACCCCCTGCGCCGCCCGGTCCGCGCCCAGCCGCGCCGCCGCCGCCAGGTCGCCCTCCCGCGCCAGCACCACCGGCAGCACCAGCGCGACGTGCCGCCGCGTCTCCTCCTCCGGCAGCCGCGCCACCGGCGGCGACTGGCTCCGCGCCGCCCGGACGACCTCGTCGATCACGCCCGCGTCCGTCGCCATCCCGCGCAGCACCGAAGCGAAGTCCTCGTGCACGATCACCGCCGGGGTTGTGGGCCGGTTCCAATCAACATGCACCGTCTTGTCCGCCGCCCCCTACCGGGACCGTGCGGGCGCTTGCTTTCCTATCGGCTACCGAAAAGTAACACCGCGAGGAGCGGCCATGAAGCCCCGGACGATCAGCTGCGGCCTCGCCGCCGCGGCCCTCACCGCCACACTCACCGCCGCCCCCGCCCACGCGGCGGACCTCCGCGAGGTGATGTTCGTCGGCAACAACTGGGACGGCACCGCGCACGTCATCGAGGCGCGCGGCGACTTCGAGGCCATCGGCCGCATCAACGTCATCCCCGACAAGGAGGAACGCCTCCGGGAGATCTACAGCGACCCCGTCAAGCTGATCTTCTTCCTGGGCGTCCGCATCACCGTCGGCGAGGGCCACGACCAGTACGTCGACGACATGTACTCCACCCCCGACGGCCGCTCCATGGTCGTGTCCCGCCCCAGCTTCGCCGACGTCGTCTCCATCGACCTCGAGACCGGCGCCGTCAACTGGCGCTTCCCCGTCTCCGGCCACCGCGCCGACCACATGGCCGTCTCGCCCGACGGCAACTCGGTCGCCGTGTCCGCCTCGACGTCCAACACCGTGCACGCCCTCGACATCGAGACCGGCGAGCAGATCGGCTCGTTCGCCACGGGCGACAAGCCGCACGAGAACGTCTACACGCAGAACGGCCGGTACCTCTGGAACATGTCGATCGGCGAGGTCAACAACGACCTCGACGCGCCGTGGCTCGACTTCGCCAAGGGCGACCGCCGCATCACCATCGCCGACACCACCACCTTCGAGGTCGTCCGCACCATCGACATGCGCGACCGCCTCGACGCCTTCGGCCGCGACGACCTCTCCGACGCCGTCCGCCCCGTCGCGTTCACCCCCGACGAGTCGAAGCTGTACTTCCAGGTGTCGTTCTTCAACGGCTTCCTCGAGTACGACGTCGAGTCCGACACGATCACCCGCGTCAAGGAACTCCCGAAGAACCCCGAGACCAGCGACGACCGCACCACGTTCGTCAACGACTCCCGCCACCACGGCATGTCGATGAGCCCCGACGGCTCGAAGCTCTGCATCGCCGGCACGATGGACGACTACGCCACGATCGTCGACCGCGCCACCCTGCAGGAAGGCCCCCTCGTCACCGCGTCCAAGCCCTACTGGGCGACCGTCAGCGGCGACGGCAAGTCGTGCGTCATCTCCGAGAGCGGCACCGACCAGGTCACCGCGATCAGCTTCGCCACCGGCCGCAAGATCGCGTCCGTCCCCGTCGGCGACCACCCCCAGCGCGTCCGCCTCGCCCACATCCCCGCCGACTGGACGCCCCCGACCGGCTGATCACCGCCCCGCGACCATCCCGGACGCCCGCACGGCGAGCCACCTGGCCAGCCACAACCACCACGGACGCGACAGCCCGAGCACGATCGCGTCCCGGATCCCCCGCCGCGCCGCGTCCCCCGCCGCCCACCCGCGCACGAGCACGATCATCGCCTCGGGCGCGGGCCGGGCGGCGGCGACGAACATCCGCACGATGCCGTCGCGCAGTTCCGGCCGCCCGGCGGCCGCGTCCAGCCAGAACGCCGCGGACTCCAGATCGCGGTCACGCGCAGGCGCATCTCGCGGGTCTCGCCGGACGGCGTGCGGACGTGCGTGAACGTCGTCCCGTTCGTGACCTCGCCGGTCAGGCACCGGACGACGCAGCCGTCGTCGCGCGGTTCGACCACCTGGACGGTCGCGCCGGTCACCGCTTGCGCGGGACGGCGCCGTGGTCGCCGACGAGGAGGGGATCGTCCGCGAGGTCGGGGCGGCGGTCGGCGGTGGAGACGAGGCCTGCTCGGCGGCACCGCGTCCGTAACCGGTCGCGGGGGATGGGGAAATTCGATACCGCCGCGCGATTAATGAGGTCATACTTCCCCTGAATGTGGAACGGGGGAGAAAAATGGATCTTGCCCGTGGACGACTTGTGGCTCCGACGATCTTTCTCGCGCTGGCCTGCGGGTGTGGCAGTGGC
This sequence comes from Spirillospora sp. NPDC052242, assembly GCF_040679555.1. Taxonomy (NCBI): domain Bacteria; kingdom Bacillati; phylum Actinomycetota; class Actinomycetes; order Streptosporangiales; family Thermomonosporaceae; genus Spirillospora; species Spirillospora sp. NPDC052242. The sequence continues at coordinate 207,146 of NZ_JBFAUZ010000001.1, read as the reverse complement.
GTGATCAGCGGCGGAAACCCGGAGGAACCGGGCGCGAAGGCGTCCGAGAAAGGCGGCGGCGGCAATCCGGGCGGCGGTGGCGGCGGCGGGGAGGACACCGATTACGGGCCTCTCGAATTGCCCGTGGGAAACACCGGCGTGAACGCGGCGCCGGGCAAGGTGTACGAGGCCCTGCAGACGGGGAATTGCGGGCAGGCGCGGGTGGAGCTCGCGGCGGCGCCGAATGCCGCGTCGCCGCCCGACCCGGAGACGATGCGGTTGCTCCGGGTCGGGATCGCGCTGTGCGAGCGCAGGGGCGGGGACGCCAAGAGGGCGTTCGCGGGGTTGAGCAAACCGCTGGAACCCCAGTTCATGTGCTTCCTCTACCGGGCGGCCGCGGGCCTCATCGAGCGGCGGCCGGTGTCGGCGTTCGGGGATTGCCCGGCGGATCGCAGTCCCGGTGTGACGTCACCGGACGTGGAGATCCCCTCGCCGGAGCCGTCGCCGCCCGAGCCGCCGCCGACCCAGGTGCCCACCGACCCGACCGAGCTTCCGACGGAGGTCCCCTCCACGGAGGTCACTGGATGACGACCCCCGACGAACCCGCGGGGGAGGCGCCCCAGTCCGGGGTGTTGCGGTGGGTCACGGCCATCCTGGCCAACGCGACCGTCATCACGGCCATGCTGGTCTACTTCGGCTGGCAGCGCAGCGACGTGATGGCGAAGCGCCTGGGGATCAACGAGAGCATCCTCGGGATGTCGACCAGGGACTACGTGCTCCGGAGCGTCGGGCAGGTCCTGGTGCTCCTGCTGGTCATCGCGCTCGGCGGGTTCGTGTGGATCGCCCTCGACGGGTGGCTGACCCGCGCGCTGGAGAACCCCGGGCGCCTCACCGCCGTCGTCCTGCGCCTGCTCGGACTGGCGTGGATCGTGCTTCCCGCAATCGTCTTCGGGCTGGGGTTCGTCCCGGCCCTGAAGGCGTTCACCTACGTCGCGTTCCCGTTCAGCATCGGCGCGGGCGTCCTGCTGGCCTACTACCGGGCGCACGTGGAGGGGACGCCGCCCGCCCGGGACGCGCTGCTCCGCGGGTTCGTGGCGCTCGGCGTCGCGTTCGCCCTGTTCTGGGGGACGTCCCATTACGCGATCGTGCTCGGCAACGACCTCGCGGACAGGGTGAACCCCCGCGACCTCACCAAGGTGACCGTCTACAGTCCGCAGCGGCTGCACCTCGGCGCCCCCGGGGTGACCGAGTCTCCCTTGCCGGACGACAAGAGCGCCTATCGCTTCAAGTACACGGGGCTTCGCCTGCTCGATCACACGGGCGGGCACTACTTCCTCATCTCCGACACCTGGACGCGCGGCGAGGGCACCGTCATCGTGCTCGCGGCGAAGGACTCCAAGGCGCCCGTCCGGCTGGAGTTCTCGCACGCCTGAGCGGTCATTCGGGCGGATGCGGGCCCGCGAGGGCCGCCTTGCGGAGGGTGTTGGCGGCGAGGCGCATGTGGGCGGCGTCGACGAGACGGCCGTCGCGGCCGATGGCGCCCGTGCCGGAGCCGGACGCGCTCTCGTAGATCTCGATCGCCTCCCGCGCCTCCGCGATCTCCTCGGGGGTGGGGGAGAAGACGTCGTTGGCGATGGGCACCTGGCACGGGTGGATGGCCCACTTGCCGTCGAAGCCGAGGAGCGCGGCGTGCCCGGCGGCGCGGCGGTAGCCGTCCGGGTCGCGGTACGCCGGGTACGGGGCGTCGATCGCGTCGATCCCGGCGGTGCGGGCCGCGGTCAGGACCTGGACGCGCGCGTGGTGCCAGAAGTCGCCCGGGTAGTCGCCGAGCGGGTCGAAGTTGCCGTCGACGCGGGCGTGCAGGGACGCGGAGAGGTCGCCCGCGCCGAAGATGACGGCCTCCAGGCGGGACGAGGCGCGGGCGATCTCGGTCGCGTTCGCGAGGCCCTCGGCCTCCTCGATGAGGACTTCGAGCCCGATGCGCTTCGACAGCCCGAGCTTCTCCTCCAGCTGGGTGAGCAGGACGTCCACCCACCAGACGTCCCGGGCCGTGCGGGCCTTCGGGACGATCAGGACGTCGAGGGCGTCGCGGGCGCCGGTGACGATCTCGATGACGTCGTCGTGGCACCAGCGGGTGTCGAGGCCGTTCACGCGGACGGCGCGGGCGGTGCGTCCCCAGTCGAGGCCGGTGAGGGCCGCGACGGCGGTCGCCCGCGCGGCCTCCTTCGCGGCGGGGGCGCACGCGTCCTCCAGGTCGAGGAAGACGAGGTCGGCGCCGGACGCGGCGGCCTTCGCGCACATGTGCGCGTCGTTCGCGGGCGTCGCGAGCTCGGAGCGTCTCGGCCGCATCAGATGATCCCTTCCGATTCGAGGGCGTCGATCTCGCCGGGGGCGAGGCCGAGCAGCTCTCCGTACACGTGGCGGTTGTCGGCGCCGAGCGGACGGCCGAGGTGCTCGACGCGTCCCGGCGTGTCGCTCAACCGGACGACCGGGGCCTGCACGGTGACGCGGCCGAGGTCGGGGTCGTCGACGGGGAGGAACGTCCCGCGGGCCCGCAGGTGCTCGTCGGCGAGCAGGCGGGGCGCGTCGTAGACGGGCGCGGCGGTGACCTCGGCCTTCTCGAACACCGCCATGGCCTCGTCGAGGGTGCGGTCCGCGACCCACGCGGCGACGAGCCCGTCCACTTCGGCGGCGCGTTCCTGGCGGCGGACGGGGTCGACGTAGTCCGGGTGCTCGGCGAGGTCGGGACGGTCGATGGCGCGGAACACGCGCACCGCGATGCTCGGCGACGCGCTGGAGATCGCGAGCCATGCGCCGTCGGACGTCCGGTACGCGTTGCGGGGGGCGCTCGCGTCGAGCCGGTTGCCGGCGCGCCGCTTGACGACGCCGAGCTGGTCGTAGGCGAGGGTCGAGGTCTCCAGGAGCCGGGTCAGGGGCTCGATCAGGCTGACGTCGACGAGCTGGCCGGGGGCGTCGTGGACGTCCCGGTGGTACAGCGCCATCATCACCGCGTACGTGGCGGCGAGGCCCGCGACGCCGTCGGCGAGCATGAACGGCGGGAGCGTCGGGGGGCCGTCGGCCTGCCCGGTGAGGTGCGCGAACCCGCTCATCGCCTCGGCGAGCGTGCCGTAGCCCGGACGGTCGCTCTTGGGGCCGCCGCGCCCGTAGCCGCTGATGTGCGCGTACACGATGTGCGGGTGCGCGGCGTGCACGGACTCGTAGTCGACGCCCCAGCGGGCCAGGGCGCTCGGCCGGTTGCCGACGACGAGAACGTCCGCGACGGCGAGGAGCCGGTGCAGGAGCTCCTGGCCTTCGGGTCTCCGCAGGTCGAGGGTCGCGCACTTCTTGTTCCGGCCGATGCTTTTCCAGAGGAGGCCGATGCCGTCGCGGCGCTCGCCCCAGGTGCGCATCGGGTCGCCGGTGCGCGGCTGCTCGATCTTGACGACCTCGGCGCCGAACTCGCCGAGGGCGGTGGCGACCGTGGGGCCGGCGGCGAGCGTGGCCGCCTCGACGACCCGCACGCCGGTCAGCGGGCCGGGCACCTCAGCCCTCCGCCGCGAGGGAGATCGCCTTGGACTCCAGGTAGCCGTCGAGGCCCTCGGGGCCGAGCTCGCGCCCGACGCCGCTGGCCTTCATGCCGCCGAACGGCGCCGCGGGGTCCATGCTGTACGGCTGGTTGACCCCGAACGATCCGGTGCGGACGCCCCGCGCGACGCGCAGGCCCCGGTCGGCGTCGGCCGTCCAGACCGAGCCGGACAGCCCGTACTCGGAGTCGTTCGCGATCGCGACGGCGTCGTCGTCGCCGTCGTGGGCGATGACGGACAGGACGGGCCCGAAGATCTCCTCGCGCGCGATCCGCATGGCGTTGTCGACGTCGGCGAACAGCGTCGGGCGGACGTACCAGCCGCGGTCGAGCCCGTCCGGCATGCCGTCGCCGCCGACGACGACCCGCGCGCCCTCGCTCCGGCCCGCCGCGATGTACCCGAGGACGCGTTCCTGCTGGCGGCGCGCGACGAGCGGCCCGATCTCGGTGGCCGGGTCGGACGGGTCGCCGACGCGGAGGGACGCGACCATGTCCGCGAGGGCGTCGACGTGCTCGGCGTACCGGCCGCGGGGGACGAGCACGCGGGTCTGCGCGACGCACGCCTGCCCGCTGTTCATCAGCCCGGCGACCTTGATCCCCGCGGCGACGGCGGCGGGGTCGGCGTCGTCCAGGACGATCGCGGCGGACTTCCCGCCGAGTTCGAGGCTCGCGCGCTTCAGCGCGGCGCCGCACGCCCGCGCGACGTCCCGTCCGGCGGCGGTGGACCCGGTGAACGACACCTTGTCGACGCCGTGGTGCGCCACCAGGTGCCGCCCGACGTCCGGCCCGGCGGGCAGGATGCTCACGACGCCCGGCGGCAGGCCGGCCTCCGCGACGAGCTCGGCGAGCAGCAGCGCGTCCAGCGGGGTCTCCGGGGACGGCTTGACGACGATCGTGCACCCGGCGACGAGGGCCGGTGCGAGCTTCCCGACCAGCAGGAACTGCGGCATGTTCCACGGGACGATCCCCGCGACGACGCCGACCGGCTCCTTGCGGACGAGCACGTCCGCGCCGAACATCCCGGGCCGGGCCCGCTCCCACGCGACCGTCCCGGCGATGTCGGCGAACGCTTTCAGCAGCACCATCGGCAGCGTGGCCTGCGAGAACTTCGAGAACGTGATCGGCGCGCCCATCTCCGCCGTGATGAGCCGCGCCATGTCCCCGCGCCGCCCCTTGTACAGCGCGGCGAGGCGGCGGACGGCCGCGGCGCGCTCGGCCGGGTCGAGCCGCGGCCACGGGCCGTCGTCGAACGCGGCGCGGGCGGCCGCGACGGCGCGGTCGGCGTCCGCCGGGGCGGCGCCCGCCACGGACGCGATGACCTCCCCGGTGTGCGGGGAGACGACGTCGATGGCGCCGTCCGTGCTCGGGTCGGCCCACTCCCCGCCGATGAAAAGCCGTTTCCGCTCGACCCCGACCTGCTCGATCCCGAACTGCTCGATCCCGACCTGCTCGACCGCACTCTGTTCGCCCATGTCTCCCTCTCCTATGTCCCCGCGAGGCGGGCGACGACGGGCGCGAACCGCTCCATCTCCCGCTGCTGGACGCTGATGTAGTTCGCGCCGAACGCAGCGCGGCGCTCGGTGAGCCGGTCGGCGACCTCGTCGAGCGAGCCGACCAGGACGTTCGGGTGCTCGGGGAGGCCGTCCGGCGGCACCCCCATGAGGCCGGCGACCCGCTTGACGGCCGCGTCCGGGTCGTCGGTGATCGCGGTGAAGAACGGCGACGCCTCGATCTCGAGGTCCGCGAGCCGCGCGCCCGCCGCCTCCCGGACGAGGCCGAACCGGTGCGCGGCCTCCTGCGGCGGCGTCCGTCCGGCCTCGTTGACGGCGTCGAACGGCACGTTGTTGATGCTGACGATGTCGGCCTCGCGGGCCGCCAGGGACAGGACGCGCCGCCGCGCGCCGCCGATCATGATCGGCGGCCGGGGACGCTGCACCGGGACGGGCAGCCCCGCGTACTTGGTCGCGGTGGCGTGCGCGCCGCGCAGGTCGAGCTGCTCGCCGCTCCAGTGCGCCTTGACGAGCGCGACGACCTCTTCGAGCTTGTCGACGCGGCGTCCGGGCGGCGCGAACTCCAGGCCCATCGCCGCGTACTCCAGGGGGCTCCAGCCGGCGCCGATGCCGAACTCGAGGCGTCCGTCCGACAGCAGGTCGAGGGTCGCGGCCTCCTTCGCGAGGACGGCCGGGACGTGGTAGTCGGCGCAGAACACGCGGCAGCCGACGCGCAGCGTCGAGGTCACGGCGGCGGCGGTCGCCATCGCGGCGATCGGCGCGAGGTGCTGCGGCGGGAGCCGCGACTCGCGGGCCGCCCGCCCCGGCCCCAGGTAGTGGTCGGACACGAACAGCGTCGCGTACCCGAGGTCCTCGGCCGCGCGGGCGAGGTCGCGCCACTCCGCCCCCGAGGTCGCCTTCGTCGCCTGGACGGCGAAGCGAAAAGGATGCATATTTGGCACCGTACATCAGAAGTCTGTCGCACAACAGAGAGGGCGGCGCGATGGTGAAGCGCGCGCGGTACGCGGAGTACAAGGACAGCTACCCGAACTACCGGTTCGAGCTGAGCGACGACGGCATCCTGCTCATGCAGTGCCACACGAACGGCGGCAGCCTCGTGTGGGACTGGAAGTCGCACGACGACATGGCGGACGCGTTCGCCGACGTCGCCGGCGACCGGGAGATCAAGCTGCTCATCCACACCGGGACCGGCGAGAACTACAACGCCGACTGGGGGCTGCTGCCGAACGGCGAGCTGCCCGACCCGCCGATCTACGACGCGATGCCCGGGATCAGGGGACTGCACAAGCTGGACGAGAAGGCCTGGTACAACCGCAACCTGCAGTGGAACGTCCTCGACGTCGACGTGCCGATGATCAGCGTCGTCAACGGCCCGTGCAACATCCACTCCGAGGTGCCGCTGATGGGCGACATCGTCCTGGCCTCGGAGGACGCCTACTTCCAGGACGTCTCGCACTTCCCGCGCGGCCAGGTGCCGGGCGACGGGCAGCACGTCATCTGGAACCACGTCGTCGGCCCGAACCGGGCGCGCTACCTGCTGCTGACCGGCAAGAAGCTGTCCGCGCGGGAGGCGCTGGAGTGGGGCGCGGTCAACGAGGTCCTGCCGAAGGACCGGGTGCTCGACCGGGCGTGGGAGCTCGCCCGCGAGCTCGTCAAGCGGCCGCCGCTCGTCCTGCGGTACACGCGGCAGCTGTTCACCCAGAACCTCAAGCGCGCCTACCTGGACGAACTGGGCCACGGGCTCGCGCGCGAGACGTACGCCCAGCAGGAGTTCTTCCCGTTCGGCGGCGGCATGGCGCCCCTTGACCGCGCGTGGGACGACGAGCCGTGGACGTGACGGCGGACCCCCGTCGCGGCCCCCGCGGCACACAAAAGGAGACAGAAGTATGTTCTCAAAGCAAAAATCTGATTAGTATCGGCGCCATGCCAAGGCAAGGAGACGGGTCATGACGGAGCTGCAACAGCGCCTGGCCACGGGGAAGGGCAAGTTCACGCCGCTGTACGAGGACCTCGACACCGGCCCGGTCGACTACGAGGACTCGATCTCGCCGGAGTTCTTCGAGGCCGAGCGGGAGGCCGTCTTCCGGCGGTCGTGGCTGTACGTCGGCCGGTCCGAGCGGCTCCCGCGCCCCGGCACGTTCTTCACCCGCGAGCTGAACGGCCTGGCGTCGATCGTCGTCGCGCGCCGCAAGGACGGCGTCGTCAACGCCTTCCACAACGTGTGCGCCCACCGCGGCAACAAGGTCGTCTGGCAGGAGCACCCGCAGGAGGAGTCGAAGGGCTCCTGCCGCGAGTTCGCCTGCAAGTACCACGGCTGGCGGTACGGGCTGGACGGCCGCGTCACGCACGTCACGAACGAGGAGGAGTTCTTCGGCCTCGACAAGGACGCGCTGCGGATGCCGCCGGTCCACTGCGAGGAGTTCGCCGGGTTCATCTTCGTGAACCTCGCGCCCGACCCCGTCCCGCTGCGCGCCTACCTCGGCGACCGCCTCCTCGAACTGGAGGCGTACCCGTTCGGCGAAATGACGCAGCACTACGGGTTCTCGGCGCCGATCCGCGGCAACTGGAAGCTCGCCGTCGACTCCGTCTGCGAGTGGTACCACCCGCCGTACGTCCACGCGCGGTTCATCGACAAGGACGTCGCCAAGGCGGAGAAGATGGTCCCGCCGCCGGACTCCTACCACTACGACCTGTTCACGCCGCACATGCTGACGTCCGTGCCCGGCCCGCCGCCGCTCCCGCCGCGCGAACCCGGGACGGCCGGGCCCGCGGCTCGCGACCAGAAGTGGGTCTACCGCCTGTTCCGGGCCGGCCTGTTCGGCCCCGACGACGTGCCCGACCTCGGCCCGCTCCCCGGGTTCCTCAACGCGGGGAACATCAAGTCGTGGGGCAACGACCAGTTCTGGCTGTTCCCCAACCTGTCGGTGCAGATCTGGGCCCGCGGCTTCTACATCACCTACACGTACTGGCCCGAGGCCGTCGACCGGCACACCTACGACATCGACCTCTACTTCGTCCCGCCGAAGAACGCCCAGGAACGGCTGGCGCAGGAACTCGTCGTCGACAGCACGATCGAGTTCGCCATGCAGGACGTGAACACCATCGAGGCCACGCAGCAGGGGCTGTCGACCCGCGCCAACCGGCAGTTCCACCTCAGCGACCAGGAACTGCTCATCCGCAAGTTCCACAAGACCGTCCGCGACACCGTCGCCGCCCACGACGCGAAGGAGGGCCGATGACGACCGCGACGTCCGGCGCCCGCACCCTGCCCGAGCGGTTCGCCGACCTGGAACGGTGGGTCGCCGACTGGGCCCGCCCCACCCGGCAGGAGCGCTACGACATGCGCCTGTCGAAGAAGTACGACGAGCTCGAGGAGTTCTACGACGCGATCGCCCCCCGCGTCGAGGAGGCCATCGACTACCTCAACACCCGCGACCTCACCGACCTCGCGGACGACGACGCGCGCCTGCTGCAGCTCCTCTACTCGATGATCCTCGTCTCGTACGCGGTCAACGTGTTCATGCAGCCGCGCATCCCGGACTCGGGCGCCGCGTTCTTCGACACGACCGCCGAACCGGCCGTCTGACCGGGGGAGTCGCATGTCGATCACCGCGACCCCGCTCGGCCCGACGACCGGCCTGGAGATCACGGGCCTGCACGGGCGCGAGGAGGCGGTGGCGTGAACGCACCGAACACGGACGTCGGGAGCAGCGGTACCGCGGGAGCCGGCGCCGGAGAGGAGGCCGCGGCATGAACGCACCGCACACGGACGGCGGGGGCACCGGCCCGGGCGGGGCGCGGGTGGCCGTTGTCACCGGTGGGGGGTCCGGCATGGGGCGGGCGATCGTGCACCGGCTCGCGCGGGACGGTCTCGCGGTCGCGATCCTCGACATCGACGCGGCGAACGCGGAGCGGGTCGCCGCGGAGGTGCGGGAGCGCGGCGGCGCGGCGCTCGCGGTCGGCGGCGCCGACGTCTCCGACCGGGCCCGCGTGGACGCGGCGATCGCGCGCGTCCGCGCGGAGCTCGGCCCGGTGCTCGTCCTCGTGAACAACGCCGGGATCACCGGCTTCCGCGAGTTCATGTCGATCACGGAGGAGAAGTGGCGCCGCGTCATGGCGGTGAACCTCGACGGCCCGTTCCACTGCACGCAGGCCGTCCTGCCCGACATGCTCGACGCCGGCTGGGGCCGGATCGTGAACATCTCCTCGTCCAGCGCGCAGGGCGGGCAGGAGTACATGGCCCACTACGTGTCGTCGAAGGCGGGGCTGATCGGGCTCACCAAGTCGCTCGCGCTGGAGTTCGGCCCGAAGGGGATCACCGTCAACACGATCCCGCCCGGGTTCATCGACACGCCGATGCTGCGGGAGTCGGAGCGGCGCGGGATGTTCGGCGGCACCGTCGACGACCACGCGGCGCGCACGCCCGTCCGGCGGCCCGGCACCCCGGAGGACATCGCCGCCGCGTGCGCGTTCCTGGTGTCCGAGGAGGCGGGGTACATCACGGGCCAGATCATCGGCGTGAACGGCGGGCGCAACACCTGATGGACGCACCGGTGCGCCGGGCCCGCGCGGATAGCCTTCCCGCGTGATGGAAGCCCACATGGAGACCGCCGTCGAGGCGGTCCTGGAGACCGGGGCCGAGGCCGCCGTCGACCTGCCGCGCGTCCAGGTCGGGTCGAACCCGCAGCACCTCGTCCTCGGGCTCTTCATGGACTACTGGCCCGACCGCGCGGCGTACCTGCCGTCCGCGGCGATGGTCGAGCTGCTCACCGAGTTCGACAACACGGCGCCGAGCGCGCGCGCCGCGATCGCACGCCTCGCCCGGCGGAACGTCCTGGAGGCGGCCAAAAAGGGGCGCCGGACGTACTACCGGCTGACGGCGACCGCGGCGCGCTCGCTCGGCCGGGTGCAGGAGCGGGTCGTGCGGTTCCGCGCCGAGGAGCGGCCGTGGGACGGGGCGTGGACGACGGTCATGTTCTCCGTGCCCGAGGAGCGGCGCGACGTGCGGCACGTCGCCCGGACGCGGTTGCGCTACCTCGGCTACGCCCCGCTCTACGACAACGTGTGGGTGTCGCCGCGGGCCGACCGCGACCAGACCGTCGAGCTGTTCGAGAGCGTCGGGGTGGCGAACGCGACGGTGCTGCGCGCGGAGGTGACGTACGCGGCGGGCGGCGGCGACCCGCTGTCCGCCTGGGACGTCGACGCGATCGGCGCCCGCTACGCGGAGTACATCGCGGAGTTCGCGCCGCTGCTGGAGCGGGTCGAGCACGGCCGGGTGGGGGCGGCGGAGGCGCTGGTGGCCCGGACGGAGGTCAAGGAGAGCTGGCGCGAGCTGCTGAGCGTCGACCCCGAGCTGCCCGCGGACCTGCTGCCGGCCGGCTGGCCGGGGCGCCGGGCGCGGCGGATCTTCGCGGGCGTCTACGACGGGCTGGGGCCGCTCGCCGAGGCGCGCGTCCGGCAGCTCATCGCCAAGTACGACCCGGAGCTCGCGGGCAGGGCGCGACACCGGACCACCACCACGATCACGGAAACGTAGGGACGAAGGGGAGGACGCCATGGAGTCCGGAAACGAGCGGCTCGCCGGGAAGGTCGCGATCATCACCGGGGCGGGCGCGGGAATCGGAAGGTCCATGGCGACCCTGTTCGCCGCGCACGGCGCGCGGGTCGTGTGCGCCGACCGCAGCGGACGGCAGGACGACGTCGCGGCCGAGATCGGCGCCGCGGCCGTCGGCGTGCACTGCGACGTGGCGCGGGCGGACGACGTCCGGGCGATGGTCGAGGCCGCCGAGGAGCGGTTCGGACGGCTGGACGTGCTGTGCAACAACGCGGGGTTCGGCGGCCCGCGCAAGCCGATCGCCGAGCAGGACGAGAGCACCTTCGACGACGTCGTGGCGGTGAACCTCAAGGGCGTGTTCCTCGGCATGAAGTACGGCATCGCCGCGATGCTGCGGGCGGGCGGCGGCTCGGTGGTGAACACGGCCTCCGCGGCCGGGCTGGTGGGCTGGAAGAATCACTCCGTCTATGCGGCGGCCAAAGGCGGGGTCGTCCAAATGACGAAGAGCGCCGCGCTGGACTACGCGGAAGAAGGCGTCCGGGTTAACGCCATATGTCCGGGCATGACGTGGACCGATCTCGCGGGTGCCTCCGCGGCGCGCCCGGCGCCGCCGCCGGACGCGAAAATGCCGCTGCAGCCGATGAACCGCTGGGGGCTGGCGTCCGAACTCGCGGCCGCCGCGCTGTTCCTCGCGTCCGACGAGTCGTCGTTCGTCACGGGCGCCGCCCTCCCGGTGGACGGCGGCTACGTCGCCCGCTGAGCGATCATTGAGAATCTCGGGATAACGGGCGCGGCCCGTTGAGCTGACGTACGGGACTTACGGGGAATATGGGACCCGAATACGGTTCTGCAATCGGGTTTTTCCTGGCCGAATCCGGCCAGGGTCCGAGAACGGCCGGAGAACACGGTAATTCGACCTAGACAGCCCTCTTCGCGGCGACCAAAATCGCACTCCGGATCAGCCGTGATCGGGAGGAACGCACCGGATGGGACGCTTCGTCGCGGGGGCCCGGGGCGCGCTCCGGCAATGGCGGTACCCCCGGGAGTTCCGGATCGCGGCGCCCGCGTGGCCCGCCGACGCGCTCGCCGCGCTCACCGAGCTGGCACGCCTCGAGGCCGCCGCCGCGAAGCCGCCCCCGCCCGCTCCGGCCGCCGACACCGTGACCGACGTACCCGTCCCGCCCGCCGCCGCCCCCGCGCCCGAGCCCGCCGAACCCGCCGGGCTCGGCGGACGGTCGCTGGCGGACGTGGCGACGAGCCTGTGGCGGCTGCGCGCGCGCATCGAGCGGATGGACGACCCGCCCCGCGCGCTCGTCCGGCACCTGGAGTCCGCCTGGGACGCCTTCGCCGACGCGGGCGTCGAGATCAAGGACCACGCGGGTGAGCCGTTCGACCACGGGCTCGCGATCTCCGTGGCCGCCTACCAGCCCACCCCGGGCCTGCACCGGGAGCAGATCATCGAGACCGTGCGGCCGGGCGTCTACCTCGACGACCGTTCGATCCAGATGGCGGAGGTCATCGTGGGCACCCCGCAACGGACCGAGGAACCGGACGCCGGGGGACCGGCGGCCGGAGCGATGGAGGAGACGCGCGGACGATGACCAGGACCACGATCGACTTCGGTATCGACCTCGGCACCACCAACAGCGCGATCGCGATGCTGAGCGGCGTCGGCGCGGAGATCATCAAGAACAACGTCAGCTCCGACACGACCCCGTCGGCGGTGATGCTCGACCGGCGCGGCCGGCTCCAGGTCGGGATGCGGGCCAAGCAGCGCAGCGAGGACGACCCGGACAACACCTGCGTCGAGTTCAAGCTGCGGATGGGCACCACCGGACGGCCGAAGGAGTTCCCCGCCGCCGGGCGCACGATGACGCCCGAGGAGATGTCGGCCGAGGTGCTGCGGTCGCTGCGGCACGACGTCGTCCAGCACCACGGCGAGGAGATCGGCGCGGCGGTCATCACCGTCCCCGCCGCGTTCGAGCTCAGCGCGTGCGACGCCACCCGGCGCGCCGCCGAGCTGGCCGGGCTGCCGTACGCGCCGCTGCTGCAGGAGCCCACGGCGGCCGCGTCCGCGTACGGGTTCCAGACCGACACCGACAACGCGTTCTGGCTGGTCTACGACATCGGCGGCGGCACCTTCGACGCCGCCGTGGTCAGCGTGCGCGACGGCGAGTTCACGGTCGTCAACCACTGCGGCGACAACTACCTCGGCGGCAAGCTGCTGGACTGGGCGATCGTCGAGGAGGTGCTGGTCCCGGCGGTCGCCGAGGAGTTCCGGGTGGACGACCTGCGCCGCGGCAACCCCGCGCAGCGCCGGAACATGGCCAAGCTGAAGTGGGCCGCCGAGGCCGCCAAGATCGAGCTGTCCCGGGCCGACGAGGCGGCGATCACGGTGGAGATCGCCGACGCGTCCGGCGACCCGCAGGACTTCATCTACGACCTGACGCGCGCCGAGGTGGAGCGGCTGATGGAGCCGCTGATCGTCCGCTCGGTCAACCTGAGCCGCAAGGCGCTGGCGGAGAGCCGCCTCGGGCCCGGGGACATCGAGAAGGTCCTGCTGGTGGGCGGCCCGACGCTGATGCCGTACCTGCGGGAGCGGCTCGCCGACCCCCGCGAGGGCCTCGGCATCGACCTCGACCACAGCCAGGACCCGCTCACCGTCGTCGCGCGCGGTGCCGCGATCTTCGCGGGCGGGCAGCGGCTCGACACCGTCGACGCGCCGCCGCCCCCGGCGGTGAGCGGCGGCGAGTACGCCGTCGAGCTGGAGTACCGCCCGGTCGGCCCGGACATCGAGCCGTTCGTCGGCGGCCGGGTGACCGGCGCGGACACCGCGGGCTGCGCCGTCCAGTTCGTCAACGCCGCCGCCAAGCCGCCCTGGCGCAGCGGGCTGATCCCGCTGGCGGCGGACGGCACGTTCACCGCGACGCTCTGGGCGGAGAAGGGGCGCGCGAACACCTTCGAGATCGAGCTGACGAACGCGACCGGCGACCGCCGCCCGATCGCGCCCGGGACGCTCACCTACACGGTCGGGATCGTCGAGACGCAGCCGCCGCTCACCCACTCCATCGGGATCGGCCTCGCCGACAACGAGGTCGAGTGGCTGTTCCGGAAAGGCACGCCGCTGCCGGCCCGCCGCCGCACCAAGCTGAGCACGACGGTCACCGTCAGCCGGGGCAGCGGCGACGGCATGATCCGCATCCCGGTGGTGGAGGGCGAGCACCACCGCGCCGACCGCAACCGCCGCATCGGCCGGCTGGAGGTCGACGCGGAGCAGGTCACCCGGGACGTCCCCGAGGGCAGCGACGTCGAGATGACCATCGCGATCGACGAGTCGAGGCTCGTGGTCGCGCGCGCGTACGTCCCGATCCTGGACGAGGAGTTCGAGCACGTCCTGAACCTGCAGACCGAGTCGGTGCCGGCCGCCGACGACCTCGCCCGCGACGCCGCGGCCGAGAAGCGGCGGCTGGCCGCGGTGCGCCGCCGCGTCGACGAGTTCGGCGACGCGCGCGCCGCCGCGGTGCTCGCCCGGATCGACGCCGAGCGGATCGTCCCCGACCTCGACGCCGAGGTTGACGCCGCGCAGGTCGACCCGGACGCGGCCGCCGCCGGCGCGCGGCGGCTGCTCGACCTGCGGGCCGCGGTGGACGAGGCCGAGGACGAGCTCGAATGGCCGCAGCTCGTCCGGGAGGCCCGCGAGGCCGTCCCGGTGCTGCGGGAGATCGTCCGGGAGCGCGGCCGCCCCGGCGACCAGCCGATGCTGGACGCCGCCGAGGAGGCCGTCCAGGAGGCGATCACCGCGCACGACGCCGACCTGCTGCGGCAGCGCATCGACGAGCTGCGGCTGCTCGCCATGCGGGTGCTGGACGAGTCCGGCGACCTCGCGTTCATCGCGTTCGAGGAGCTGGAGACCCTGCAGCCCGAGATGCGCGACCGGGAGGAGGCCGGCCGGCTGGTGGCCGCCGGGCGGCGCGCCGCCGCGTCCGGCGACGTCGACACGCTGCGGCAGGTCAACGCGGCGCTCGGCGAGATGCTGCCGTCGCCGCCGCCCCCGCCCGACCCGTTCAGCACGGTCCGGCGCGGCCGATGAGCGGCCCCGCGCGCGCACCGGGCGCGCCGGAGGCGCCGGCGTCCGCGTCGTTCGCGGCGCGGGAGGCGGCGCTCGCCCAGGCTCGCCTGCTCGCCCGCGCCGGACGGTACGCGGAGGCCGCGGCGCTGCTCGACGGCGAGCACGGCGCGGACGTCCTCGACCTGCGGGCCCGCATGCACGCGCAGCAGGGCCGCCTGGACGACGCCGACCGCTGCTGGGCCGAGGCCGCCGAGCTGTCCCTGGGCGACGCCGACGCCGCCCGGGGCCGCGCCCGGATCGCCGAGCTGCGCGCGCGCTCGTCCGCCACCGGCCCCGGCCGGGTGCTCGCCGCGCGCGTCCTGCTCCGCGCGGGCGGCGCGGTCGCGGCGCTGCTCGCGCTCGTCCTGCTCGCCGCGCTCTGGGCGGACGACGACGCGCCCGCGGCCCTCCCGGCCGCCCCGGCGCCCGCGGCCTCGCCGCCGTCCGCGCCGCCGGCGCCCGCCGACCCGCTCACCGGGCTGGACCTGGACGTCCCCGGGGTGCGGGCGGAACGCCGCGGCGGGGAGATCGCGGTCACCTTCGACCGCGGCCTGTTCGGCGCGGGCGCGGCGCTCACCCCGGACGGCCGGGCCGCGCTCGCCGCGCTCGGCGAACGGCTGCGCCCGCACGCCGCCCGGCTCGCGGTCGCGGTGATCGGCCACACCGACCGCACGGCCGTCCGCCCCGGCGGGGAGTACGCGAGCAACGTCGAGATCGGGATGATGCGGGCCACGGTCGCCCGGGAGGCGCTCCGCTCCTCCGCGGGGATCCCCACGGCCCGGTTCACGCTGTCGACCCTCGCCGGCCTGGACCCGCCGCACGGCGGCGACGCGGCCCCCGGCGACCCCCGCGACCGCACGGTCAGCCTGCGCGTTTCCGCCGTGGAGGGACGATGAGCACGCGGGACCGGAACGCGGCGGCGTTCTTCGCGCACGCCGGAACGGACCTGTACCGGCGCAACCCGTTCCGGGTCGCCGGCCTCTCCGTCCACGCGACGGCCCGCGACATCCGGCGCCGCGCGGACGAGCTGCGGGTCGAGGCCCGCCTCGGCACGGGCGCGGGCGGCGGCGCCGGGCCGCTGCCGCTCCGCACGCCGCCCGACGCGGACGCCGTCCAGGAGGCGCTCCAGCGGCTCCGCGACCCGGTCCGCCGCCTCGAGGACGAGCTGTTCTGGTTCTGGCCCGCGCACAACGCGGCCGTCGAGGGCGCCCGCGACGAGGCCCTCGACGCCCTGCGGGAGGGGCGGCTCCACGACGCCGAGCGGCTGTGGGCCGACCCCGCGCCCGGCCGCGCCGCCGCCGTCGCCGCGCACAACCTCGCCGTCCTCACGCATGTCCAGGCCCTCGACGGCTTCCTCGACGCCGACACCGCCGACACCGCCGCCGACGGCCCCGGCGGCCGGGACCCGTGGGCGGCGGCGCTGCGGCACTGGCGGACCGTCCTCGGCACCGACGCGTTCTGGGACCTGGTCGCCGCCCGCGCCCGCGCCGCCGACGACCCGCGCCTCGGCCCCGGCACGGCCGACGAGCTGCGCGAACGGCTGCCCGCCGTGCTGCTGAAGATCGCCGCCGAGGCCGCCGTCCGGACGTCCCTGGGCGGCGACGCGACAGGCGGGTCCGCGCTCACCGGGGTGATCCGCGCCTCCGGGTTCGACGAGGCGGCCGTCGACACCGCGTTCCGCGCGGCGGCCGCGCCCGAGATGAACCGGCTCCGGTCGCTCGCGGAGTCCGCGCTCGACCGCGCCAGGACGTCCCCGGACACCGCCTGCGACGAGGCCGTGCACATCCTCGACCACTCCGGCGGCCCGCTGGAGGCGCTGGGCGAGATCCTGACCCCGGACCACCCGCTGCTGGAGGGCGTCCGGGACGAGATCGCCGAGCGCGTCCAGCAGTGCACGGTGCTGTACGGCAACAAGACCAAGGACTGGGCGACGGCCGAGGAGATCCTCGAACGCGCCGAGCCCGTCGCCGCGACGGTGACCGTCAAGTCCCGGATCCGCGCGAACATCGAGACCGTCGGCGAGAACCGGCTCTACGCGACCTGCTGGTTCTGCCGGGAGAACCCCGCCGACGACGACGCGGCGTACGAGAAGCAGATGCACGGCGACGTGCAGCAGCAGGTCGTCGGCTACTACCCGGCCCGCCAGATCCAGACCACGTGGCGGAAGCTGACCGCCCGGGTGCCGCGCTGCGCCGCCTGCGCCGCCGCGCACCGGTCCCGCGGCCGGAACGTGACGGGCTTCGGCTGCCTCGGCACCGCCGGGACGCTCGCCCTCGGCATCGCGCTGATCGTCGCGGGCGCGCCGCCCGTCGTGCCGTTCCTGCTGATCTTCGCGGCCTTCATCGGCTTCTTCGTCGTCATGGCCTCCGGGAACGTCGACGGCCTGCCGAAGAAGGCGCACGCGACGCTGGGCGACTGGCCGCCCATCAGGGAGCAGCTCGCCGCGGGCTGGGCGTTCGGCGAGAAACCCCCGTCCGCGGGCTGACCGGCCGGACGGGCCGGACGGCTCGGACGTGCGGGGCCCGTCAGGACGGGGCCGACGGGCGGCCCCCGATCCCCAGCCGCCCGGGGCGTTCTCTCCGGGGCCGGGACGTTCTATCGTGGGCGGATGCCCGAACCGCAGACCCGCCGCCTGCCCCGCGGCCGCCACGCCCTGGCGCGCGAGGAGGTGCGGCGCATCCAGCGGGCCCGGCTGTGCCGGGCGATGGCCGAGGTGATGGCCGAGAAGGGGTACGTCGACACGTCCGTCGCGGACGTGCTGCAGCGGGCGACCGTGTCGCGGCAGAGCTTCTACGAGCTGTTCGACTCCAAGCTCGACTGCTTCATGGCCGCCTTCGCGGGCGCGGGCGAGATCCTGCTGGAACGGCTCGCCGCCGACGTCGGCGTCGCCCGGGGCGCCGCGGCCGGCGGGACGCCCGCCGACCGGCTCGCGCTGTGCGAGCGCGCGATCGGCGCCTACCTGCGGGCGCTCGCCGCCGAACTGCCCTACGCGCGGCTGTTCCTCGTCGAGGTCTACGCGGCCGGCCCCGAGGCGATCGACCGCCGCGCCCGCACCCAGGAGATCATCACCGGTGCGCTCGCCGACCTGGTGGGCGCCGAGGACGAGTCCGTCCGGTTCGCCTGCCGGACGATCGTCGCGGCGACGAGCGCGATGGTGACCCCGCCGGTCGCCGAGCAGGACGCGGACGCGCTGCTCGCGCTGGGCCCGCCGCTGATCGAGCACGTCCGGCTGCTGTGGTCCGCGGGCGTCCTCGGCGGGGAGCCGTCCGCCTAGCCGCCCGGCCGGATCGCCGCCGGGCGGCGTCTTTGCCATGCTACGGCGATGGCCCGCAATCCCTCGATCACCGGCATTTCGTGTTATCCGCCGCGTTCCGGGGCGTCTCCTGAGGAGCTCTCGGAAGGACGGTGAAGCCCGTGCCCAAGGACGTGGCCCCGCTCGTGCGGGCGGCGCAGGGCGGCGACCCCGCGGCCAGGAACGAACTGGTCGCCGAACACCTGCCGCTCCTCTACAACGTGGTCGGCTGGGCCCTGGACGGCCACGCCGACGTGGACGACGTCGTGCAGGAGTCGCTGCTGCGCGCGCTCGGCGGCCTCGACGGCCTCCGCGAGCCCGCCAGCTTCCGCTCCTGGCTCGTCTCCATCGCGATGAACCAGGTCCGCAGCCGGTGGGCGGCGCTGCGCCGCCGCGCCCCCGTCGACCCGGACGCCCTGGCGCGGCTCGCCGAACCCGCCCCGGACTTCGCGGAGACGGCCGTCCTGCGCCTCGAACTCGCCGGGCAGCGCCGCGAGGTCGCCGACGCCACCCGCTGGCTCGACCCCGGCGAGCGCGACGTCCTCGCCCTCTGGTGGCTCGAGGCGTCCGGGCACCTCGCCCGCCGCGAGCTCGCCGACGGGCTCGGCGTGACCCCCGCGCACGCCGCCGTCCGGGTGCAGCGCATGAAGGCCCAGCTCGCGACGTGCCGCGCCGTCGTCCGCGCGCTCGCGCCGCCCCGCTGCGACGCGCTCGTCCTCGACCGCTGGGACGGCCGCCCGTCGCCGCTGTGGCGCAAGCGCATCGCCCGGCACGTCCGCGCGTGCCCCGCGTGCACCGACCGGGGCCGCGACCTCCTCCCGCCCGAGGCCCTCCTCGCCGGCCTCGTCATGATCCCCCCGCCGCCGGACGCCTTCGACCTCGCCTCCGCGGCGACCGCCGCCTCCGCGAGCAGCGGGACCGGCGGGTCCGGCAGGGGCGGTGCGGACGGGGGCGGGCGGGGGATGGCGCGGGGCGGGTGGGCGGCCGCGGGCGTGGTGCTCGCGATCGCCGTCGCCGTGGCCGTCTGGAGCCTGCGGGACTCCCCGCCCCCGGCGCCCCGCACGCTCGATCCCGCACCCGTGCAGCGCGCGCCGTCCCGTGCGCCCGCGCCCGCGACGGCGCCCGAGACGACGCCCGCGAAGGACCATCTCGACCGGCCCGAGTCCGAGGCGCCGCCGACGGTCGAGGAGCAGGTCGTCCGGCTGGTCAACGCCGAGCGCGCCCGCGCGGGCTGCCGCCCGCTGACCGTCGCGCCCGCCCTGCGCGAGGCCGCACGCGCGCACTCGTCCGACATGGCCGCCCGCCGGGCCCTCGACCACCGCGGCGCCCGCGGCGACGGGCCCGGCGACCGGATCACCGCCGCCGGGTACCGCTGGAGCGCGTGGGCCGAGAACATCGCGCAGGGCCAGCCGACGCCCGCCCGCGTCGTCGCCTCGTGGATGGGCAGCCCCGGGCACCGCGCCAACATCGTCGACTGCGACCTGCGGCAGATCGGCGTCGCGGTGTCCCGGGGCCCCGGCGGACCCTGGTGGACGCAGGTGTTCGCGACCCCGCGCTGATCAGCGGGCGCCGAAGACCTGCGTCCAGTACGGCCCGCCCGACTGGACGACCCCGACGCCGATCTCGTCGAACTTGCAGTTCAGGATATTCGCGCGGTGTCCGGGGCTGTTCATCCACGACCGCATCACGCTCTCCGGGCCCGACTGCCCCTTCGCGATGTTCTCCCCGTACGTCGACCACCGGTACCCCGCCGACGTGATCCGGTCGCCCGGGCCGTCCCCGTCCGGGCTCGTGTGGTCGAAGAAGCCCCGCGCGGCCATGTCCGCCGAATGCCCCTGCGCCGCCCGCACCAGCAGCGCGTTGCTCCGCACCGGGCCGCAGCCCGCGTCGGCGCGCGCGCCGTTCACGAGCGCCACCACCCGCGCCGCGACCGTCCCGCCCGCCGGGGCCGGCCGCGCGGACCGCCGGGGCTCGCTCGTCCGGGCCGGACGTGCGGGCGCGGACGTCCGCGCCCGCTCGGGCGCCCGCGATTCCCGCCGCACGGGCTCCCGCGTCCTCTCCGGCTTCGGCTCCGGCGCCGTCCGCGACGGCGACGGCGACGCGGGGGCGGTCGAGCGCGTCGCCGTCGGCGCGGGCGACGGCGTGCCCGCGTGCCCCGCGAGCGTCCCGTCCGGATCGTCCCGCACCAGGCCGACGACCGTCCCGGCGACCGCCCCGGCCACGAGCAGCCCCGCCGCGCCCACGGCCGTCCATACGACGACCCGCTCCGACGCCCGGCGCGGCCCGCGCCCGTCCCGTTCCCTCATCGCTTCCACGTCCCTTCCGTGTACGGATCACGAGGCAGACCGGCGGCGGAGGGGGCGATAACGAAAAATCCGGAAGCTCCTTCGACACCCGAAGTGCGGCCTCCCGTGCAGACGTCCGAAGTGGCGGCCCCCGCCCCCGCACCGGCCGTCCGGCCGCAGGGGCGCGCCAAGCGGTGTCCAAGATTTCCAAGCGCAGTGTTTGCCGCGTCGTCGGCGATGTGCGAGGTATCGCGGGAATTCCCAGCCTGCGGACGGACCGATCCCCAAAGGGGAAACATCAGGAAGGTCTGAAATGTCCTCGGGACTGAACACCGGCGATTCCGCCTGGCTGCTGGTGAGCACCGCGATGGTGCTCCTCATGACGCCGGGGCTCGCCTTCTTCTACGGCGGAATGGTCCGCTCCAAGAACATGCTGACGATGCTCTACATGAGCTTCATCTGCATCAGCCTGGTGACGATCCTGTGGTTCCTCTACGGGTACGGCATCGCGTTCGGCAAGGACGCGGGCGGGCTCGGGCTCATCGGGTGGGGCGACTGGCGCCTCGGCAACGTGGGCCCGGACACGCTGCAGGGCCGGATCCCGGAGCAGATCTACGCGTGCTTCCAGCTCACCTTCGCGATCATCACGGTCGCGCTGATCAGCGGGTCCATCGCGGGACGGGCGCGGTTCGGCCCGTGGATCCTGTTCGTCGTCGTGTGGGTGACGCTGGTCTACCTGCCCATCGCGCACTGGGTGTTCGCGCCGTCCGGCTGGCTGAGCGAGTGGGGCGTGATGGACTTCGCGGGCGGCCTGGTCGTGGAGCTCAACTCGGGCATCTCGGGCCTCGCGATGGCGCTCGTGCTGGGCCGGGGCGTCGAGTTCCGGCGCGGCGAGGGGCCGCGGCCGGGCAACATCCCGTTCGTCATGCTGGGCCTCGGCCTGCTCTGGTTCGGCTGGTTCGGCTTCAACGCGGGCTCGTCCCTCAACGACGGGGCGCTCGCCACCCGCGCGTTCGTCAGCACGATGATCGCGGGCTGCTCGGGGATGCTGACCTGGCGGCTCCTGGAGTGGCTGCGCACCCGGCACCTGACCCGGCTCGGGTCGGCCAGCGGCGCGCTCGCCGGGCTGGTCGCCATCACCCCGTCGTGCGCGTTCGTCAGCGTCGAGGGCGCGTTCCTCATCGGCGTCGTGGCGGCGGCGGTCTGCACGTACGCGGTCCAGCTGAAGCTCGTCGCCGGGTACGACGACACCCTGGACGTCGCCGGGATCCACGGGGCCGGCGGCATCGTCGGCGTCCTGTCGCTCGGCTTCCTGGCCACCGGCTGGGAGAAGGGCACGGCGGGGCTCTTCTACGGCGGCCCGGCATCGGTGCTGGGCAAGCAGGCGGTCGCGGTGATCGCCGTCGGGCTGTACGCGTTCGCCGTCACCTTCGTCATCGGCACCGTCATCGACCGGCTGTTCCGCATGCGCATGACCCCCGAGGAGCAGGCCGAGGGGACGGACGCGAGCTTTGCCGACGAGTGACGCGGCGGCGGGGGAGCGCGAGCACGGGCCGCTGCCCGCGTTCCTCATCCTGCTGACGGGCATCACCGGGCTGATCGACGCGGTCAGCTACCTGGAGTTCGGCAACGTCTTCGTCGCGAACGCCACGGGCAACGTCATCTTCCTGGGCTTCCGGCTCGGCGGCAGGGGAGAGACGACGGGCCCGTTCGTCGCGACGACCATCTCGACCGTGTTCTTCTGCGTCGGCGCCGCGATCGGCGGACGGACGCGCTTCGGCGGGCTCGACCATCGCGGGCTGCTGCTCGCCGCGGGCGTCACCGTGCAGGCCGCCGCCCTCGCCGCCGCGGCCCTGATCACCACGGTCCTCGGCCACACCCCCGCGCTCGAACGGCAGGCGCTGATCCCGCTGCTGGCGGCGTCGATGGGCTGGCAGTTCGCGATCGTGCGGCGCGTCGACGTCCCCGGCTTCCGGACGATCGTGATCACCACCGCGCTCACGTCGCTGGTCGCCGACCGGGGCAGGCCCCCGAGGCAGGTCGTGGGCAAGGCGCTGTCGATCGCGGCGCTGCTGGTGGGGGCGATGGCCGGCGCCCTGCTCATCCGGCATCTCGGCGTGGCGGCACCGCTGTGGACGGCGGCCGCGGTGCTGCTCGGCATCGGGGCCCTCGGCTTCTCCCGCGCCCGCAGTCCCGGATCCGAGCGCTGGGCCTGACCCGGGGATCTTTCCGTTACTTGGCCAACTGTTGATGGATGGCCAATTTTGCGGCCGAGTCTCCGGGAAAGAGGCCACATGTCATCACCGAACGGGCGGTAGCCCGAACCGTCCGGCCATTCATGCCATTCCGTCCGGGAGGAGGGTGTCCGTGCCGTCACCGTCATCGGACGCGCCGGATACCGGGAACCCGGAAAGGCAGCAGCGGTCGCCGGTCGCCGTCCAGACGATTCCGCGCGGCGTCGCCCAGGTCGACTTCCAGTCCAGCGACTGGACCGGGCTGCTGTTCATCCTCGCGCTCTTCGTCGGCGGCTGGCAGTTCGGCGTCTTCGGCCTGCTCGGCACCCTCACCGCCACCGTGACCGCGTCGCTGCTCGGCGTCGACCGGGACCGGATCTCGCTCGGGCTCGAAGGGTTCAACGGGACGCTCGTCGGCGTGGCGCTGGTGCTCTACCTCGGCGTCAACTGGACGACGGTGGCCCTGGTCATCGGCTCGGCGGTCGCCGCGAGCGTGCTCACCGCGGCCCTGCGGACCGTCCTCGGCCCGTACGACCTGCCGACGTTCACCGCGCCGTTCTGCGTCGTCACGACGGTGATGGTGATCGGCGCGCCGTCCTACGCGCGGGTCTGGGCCGACCACGCCAACACCGCCGCGCCCTCCGCGGCCGACCCCGGCACCGCGATGACCTGGCACGACTTCTGGCGCGGCTGGTTCAACGGCGTCGGGCAGGTGTTCTTCCAGGACGACTGGTACGTCGGCCTGATCTTCCTGGCCGGGCTCGCGGTGGCGAGCCGGCCCGTCGCGGCCGCGGCGGCCGTGTCGAGCCTCATCGGCCTGCTGGTCGGCTGGTGGCTGGGCGCCCAGGCCGCCGACCTCGGTGCCGGCCTGTACGGCTACAACGCCGTCCTGACCGGCATCGCGCTGACCGGGACGTTCGTCGCCCTGAGCCCGGTCGGCGTCGCGTACGCGGCGATCGGCGCGGCCACCGCCGCCGCGCTGACCGCCGGCATGACCGTGCTGTTCGACACGGTCGGCGGCCACACCCTGACCTGGCCGTTCGTGCTGGTCACCTGGGTGTTCCTGGCGGCCGTGCCGCTCCTGTCCAGGCTGCGGCGGGCCGATTGAGCGCAGCCCCGGGCACCGCACCGCGCACCGAACCGCGTCTCCAGAGAGGACACCGATGAACCTGTCACCACGAGAGATCGACAAGCTGCTCGTCTTCACGGTCGCGGAGCTGGCGGAACGGCGCCGCAAGCGCGGCCTGAAGCTCAACTACGGCGAGACGGTCGCGCTGATCAGCGCGGCGATCGTGGAGGCGGCCCGGGACGGCCGGACGGTCGCCGACTGCATGGAGCTCGGCAAGCAGGTGGTCGGACCGGACGAGGTGCTCCCGGGCGTCCGCGGAATGCTGAAGCTGATCCAGGTCGAGGCCACGTTCGACGACGGCACCAAGCTCGTCTCCTGCCACGACCCCGTCGGCGGCGGCAAGTGACCGTGCCGCCCGCCGCCACCGGACCGCCCGCCGGACGGGACCGCGCCGTCCTGCGGGTGGGCGGGCACGAGTGCCCGGCCGGGACCGGCGGCGTGCTCGGCCCGGGCCGCGACCTCGCCGTCGCGCTCGCCGCGCACCCGCGCGCGGTCGTGGTGCCGATGACGCTCGGCCGCGACCCGGGCCTCGCGGCGGCGGCCGCGCAGACGATCGCTTGGGCGGCGCGCGGCGCGGCCCCCGGCGACCTGCTGCTCGCCGGGCCGCTCGGCACGACGACGCACCTGGTCGGCTGGCTGCGGGCGGCCGTGGCACGGGCGCCGCGCGGCGGCGGCGACCGGGCGGCGCTCCTGGTGGCGCCGCCGGGCGGACCCGAGGACGACGCCGAGCTGTACAAGGTCGCGAGGCTGGTCTGGCGGGACCTGCGCGTCCCCTGGGTGGAGGTCGCCTTCATCGGCGGCGAGCCCGGCGTGCCCGAGGGCGTCGACCGCTGCCGCCGGCTGGGCGCCCGGGACGTCGTGCTCGTGCCCGCGGCGCTCGTCCCGCCGCCGTCCCACGCAGGGACGAGCGCCGCCGGGCCGCCGCTCGGACCCGCGGCGCTCGCGGCGCTCGTCCGGCGGCGCGCCGCCGAGGCGGAGGCGCGGTGGCTCCGGGACGGAGACGACGGCCTCGCCGCACCGGCGCACCGGCACCACGATCACCACGATCACGCCCATCACGACCAGCCCGATCCCGACCACCACCGCGGGCACGCGCCGGCGGGGCATGCGCACGGCCCGTCGCCGGAAACCGAGGAGACCCTGAAGGAGGCGGCCGCCCATGGCCGATGACGTGTACATGTTCGCGGACGGCTCGATCGAGCTGAACGCCGGGCAGCGCAGAGAGTCCATGACCGTGCACAACACCGGCGACCGGGCGGTGCAGATCGGTTCCCACTTCCACTTCTTCGAGGTCAACCGGGCCCTGCGGTTCGACCGGGAGAGGGCGTTCGGGATGCGGCTGGACATCCCGGCGGGCACCGCCGTCCGGTTCGAGGCGGGCGACACCAAGGAGGTGCGGCTCGTCGAGTACGGCGGCGGGATGCGCATCGTCGGGTTCGGCGGGCTGCTCGACGGCAGCATCCGGTCCGGGGCCGCGAAGGCCAGGGCGCTGGAGCGGATGCGCGCCCGCGGCTACCTCGACGAGCCCGAGGAGCCCGGCAAGGGCGGCGGCGCCAGCAAGAAGAAGCAGTCGAAGACCCGGACCGCCGCGGCGGGCCGCGGGTCGCGGTCGAAGAAGGGCTGACCCCGATGGCGACGACGATCTCTCGCGCGCAGTACGCGAGCATGTACGGCCCCACCGTGGGCGACCGGATCCGCCTGGCCGACACGAACCTGGTCGTGGAGGTCGAGAAGGACCACACCGAGGGCCACTACGGCGACGAGGCCCAGTACGGGGGCGGGAAGACGGCCCGGGACGGCATGTCGGCCGACCCCGCCTCCCGCAACGCCACCACGGCCCTCGACACCGTGATCACCAACGCGGTGATCATCGACCCGGTGCTCGGCGTCGTCAAGGGCGACATCGGGATCAAGGACGGCCGGATCGCCGGGGTCGGCAAGGCCGGCAACCCGCACACCCAGAACGGCGTGGACCGGCGCCTCATCATCGGCGCCGGCACCGAGGTGATCTCCGGCGAGAACCTCATCGCCACCGCGGGCGCGATCGACACGCACGTCCACTTCATCGCCCCGCAGCAGGCCCAGCACGCGCTGAGCAACGGGATCACCACGCTGGTCGGTGGCGGCACCGGCCCCGCGGACGGCACCCGCGGCACCACCTGCACGCCCGGCCCGTGGAACATCTCCCGCATCCTGCAGGCGTACGAGGACGTCCCGATCAACATCGCCGTCTACGGCAAGGGCAACAACAGCCTGCCCGGACCGCTGGACGAGCAGATCCGCGCGGGCGCCGCCGGGCTGAAGGTGCACGAGGACTGGGGCTCGACCCCGGCGGCCATCGACTGCGCGCTGCGCGTCGCCGACGACCACGACGTGCAGGTCACCATCCACACCGACACCCTGAACGAGGCCGGGTTCGTCGAGGACACCATCGACGCGATCAACGGCCGGGCGATCCACACCTACCACTCCGAGGGCGCCGGCGGCGGGCACGCCCCCGACATCCTGCGGATCACCTCGGAGCCGAACGCGCTGCCCGCGTCCACGAACCCGACGCTGCCGTACACCCGCAACTCGGCGGACGAGCTGCTGGACATGACGATGGTCTGCCACCACCTCAGCTACGACGTCCCCGAGGACCTGTCGTTCGCCGAGAGCCGCGTCCGCGCCGAGACGATCGCCGCCGAGACCGTCCTGCACGACCTCGGCGTCATCAGCATCATCGGCTCCGACTCGCAGGCCATGGGACGGGTCGGCGAGTCCTTCACCCGCGCGTTCCAGGTCGCCCACCACTGCAAGGACAAGCGCGGCCCGCTGCCCGAGGACTCCGCCCGCAACGACAACCACCGGGTGCTGCGCTACCTGGCGAAGCTCACCATCAACCCGGCCCGCGCCAGCGGCATGGCCGACACGATCGGCTCGCTGGAGGACGGCAAGCTCGCCGACATCGTGCTGTGGCAGCCGCACTCGTTCGGGGCGAAGCCGTTCATGGTCGTCAAGGGCGGGCTGATCAGCTGGGCGCAGATGGGCGACCCGAACGCCTCGCTGCCCACCCCGCAGCCGGTCTACCTGCGGCCGACGTACGGGTGCTTCGGCCGGGCTCTCCGGGAGACCTGCGTGACGTTCATGTCGGACGCGGCCATCGCGGAGGGCGTCCCGGAACGGCTCGGCCTGGAGCGCCTCATCCGTCCCGTGCGGCAGTGCCGGACCGTGGACAAGCGGCACATGCTGCGCAACTCGACGCTCGCCGAGATCGCCGTGGACCCCGAGACGTACCGCGTCACCGTGGACGGCGAGCCCGCGTCCATCGAACCGGCCACGAGCCTGCCGCTCAACCGGCTGTTCTTCATCGCTTGACGGGCGGAGTCGCATGACGAGTGGACGCGCATGACGGGCGGGCTCCCATGACGGACGACCTGGAGCCGCTGCTGGCCGGGCTCCAGCTCACCGACTCCGGCTTCCCCAGCGGGCTGTACACGCTGTCGCACGGGCTGGAGGGGCACTTCCAGCTCGGGGCGATCCCCGCGGCG
Source organism: Spirillospora sp. NPDC052242 (assembly GCF_040679555.1). Taxonomy (NCBI): domain Bacteria; kingdom Bacillati; phylum Actinomycetota; class Actinomycetes; order Streptosporangiales; family Thermomonosporaceae; genus Spirillospora; species Spirillospora sp. NPDC052242. The sequence goes on along the minus strand of NZ_JBFAUZ010000001.1, from coordinate 179,941 downwards.
GGCCCGGCCGCCCCGGTGCGCGACCTGGTGCGCGATCTCGTCCGCGCCGCCGGCACCGGCGACGCCGCCGCGCTCGCCCTCGCGCACCGGGCGGTCGCGGCCGGGGACTGGGACCGCGTGGTGGAGGTCGACCGCAGGCTGCACGCGATCAAGCTCAACCGGGAGCAGCGGACCGCGTCCGTGCGCACGGGCCGGCAGGTGCTGGACACCGCCGGCCCCGCGTTCGGCTCGGCCCCCGCCGCGCGGCTCGCCGCCCTCGTCGCGGACGGCGCGACGCCCGGCAACCACGCCGTCGTCGTCGGCGCCGTGCACGCGGGCCTCGGCGCGCCCGTCCGGCACGCCGTCGCCTGCGACCTGTTCGCGTTCGCCGCGAGCTGCGCGGCGGCGACGGTACGGCTCGGCCGCGTCGACTTCCGGAACGCCCAGCGGCTCCTGCGGGAGCTGCGCCCCGAGCTCGTCCGGGCGACCGGGACCGCGCTGGCCGCCCGCGGGCCCGCGGACCTGCACTCGTCGACACCGGCGGCGGACGCCGTCTCCGCCCTGCACGAACGGGCCGAGGCCCGGCTGTTCATCACCTGACCGGAGGACGCATGGAACTCGAACACGTCTACAAGATCGGCATCGGCGGCCCGGTGGGGTCGGGCAAGACCGCCCTCATCGAGGCGCTGGTGCCCCTGCTCGTCGCGCGGGGCCGCCGCCCCGGCGTCATCACCAACGACATCTACACGCAGGAGGACGCCGAGCACGTCCGCCGCACCCTAGCGGGCACGCTCGACCCCGAACGCGTCGCGGGCGTCGAGACCGGATCGTGCCCGCACACCGCCGTCCGGGACGACCCCACGATGAACCTCGCCGCGGCCGCCGAGATGCTCGACCGGTTCCCCGACATCGACGTGCTGCTGTTCGAGAGCGGCGGCGACAACCTGACGCTCACCTTCAGCCCCGCCCTGGCCGACGTCTACGTGTTCGTCCTGGACACCGCCGAAGGCGAGAAGATGCCGCGCAAGCGCGGCCCCGGCACCACCGACTCCGACCTGCTGGTCATCAACAAGATCGACATCGCGCCGTACGTGCGCACCGACCTCGCGGTCATGGAGCGGGACGCGCGCGCCGTGCGCGGCGACCGTCCGGTCGTCCTGACCGACTGCCTGGCCGGGACCGGGATCACCGAGGTCGCCGACTTCGTCCTGCAGCACCGGGAGGCGCCGTGCTCGCCGACGGGCTGACCGGCGCGCCGCCGCCGATCGCCGCGCCGCCCGCGGCCGTCGCGCGGCACGCGTCCGTCCCGGACACGCTCCCGGTCGGCGCGCCCGGCAAGGACGGCGTGCTCGACCTGGAGTTCGCCGTCCGCGGCCGCACCGAACTCGTCCGCCACTTCCAGCGGGCGCCGCTGCACACGACCCGCCCCCTGCACCCGGAACCCGACCTTCCGGACATGCCGCACGTGCTGTTCATGTCGTCGGGCGGCGGCGTCCTGCAGGGGGACCGCTACCGCATCCGGCTGCACTGCGGGCCCGGCACGTCCGTCCACTTCACCACCCAGACCGCCACGCGGCTCTACCGGATGGAGCACGACTACGCCGCCCAGACGGTCGACCTGCACGCCGCCGCCGACGCCTACGTCGAGTACCTGCCCGCCACCACGATCCCCTTCGCGGACTCGCGGTTCTACCAGCGCACGACCGTCACCGCCGACCCCGGCGCGACCGTCCTGCTGGGGGAGAAGCTGATGGCGGGACGGCTCGCGCGCGGCGAGCGGCACGCCTACACCGCCTACTGCACCGACCTCGAGGTGCGAGACCCGGACGGCCGCACGCTGTTCGCCGACCCGCTCCGGCTCGTCCCCGCCGAAGCCCCGGTGACCGGCCCCGCCGTCATGGACGGCTTCGGGCTGGCGGCGTCCCTCTACGTCGTCACCCGCCGCGCCCGCGAGGCCGCCGACGCCATGCACGCCGCGATCGCCGGCACGGGCCTGCGCGGCGGCGCGAGCGTCCTGCCCGGCGACCACGGCGCGTGGGCGCGGATCCTCGGCGCCCGGTCGCCCGAGGTGGAGACCGCGTTCCACCGCACCTGGGACGCCGTCCGCCGGCTCCTGCTCGGGACGCCCGCCCCCGACCGGCGGCACCCGTGAAGGGCCGCCTGGGGCACCGCGAGCGCGCCGAGGCGGCCGTCCTACATCCGAGCGCCCGCGCCCGCGCCCTCGCGGAGATCGCGTTCGGGGGCGCGCTCGGCGCGCTCGCCCGGTACCTGCTCGGCGAGGCGATCCCCACCGACCCGACGGGCTTCCCCTGGGACACGTTCACCGTCAACATGCTCGGCTGCCTCGCCATGGGCGTCCTGACGTCGTACCTGCTCGGCGGTCGACCGCACCCGTGGGTCCGGCCGCTCGCGATCACCGGCTACCTCGGCGGGTTCACGACGTTCTCGCATCTGATCGACGACCTGCACAGCCTCGACGGCGAACCCGGGCTGGCCGCCGGGTACGCGGTGGCGAGCGTGGTCCTCGGCTGGGTCGCGGTGGCCGCGGGCCTGGTCCTCGGCCGCCGGATCCCGCGCGGCCGTCCGGCGGAGGAGAAGTGATGCTGGCGATCCTGGTCCTGGTGGGCGGCGCCGTGGGCGCGACGCTCCGCTACCTCATCGACGGCTACGTCAAGGCGTCCGCCGGGAAGTCCTTCCCGTGGGGCACGCTCGCCGTCAACCTCCTCGGCTCGGCGCTCCTCGGCGCCCTGCACGGGGCCGGTTCGGGGACGCACGTCGAGGCGCTGCTCGGCACCGGCCTGTGCGGCGCCCTCACGACGTTCAGCACCTTCGAGCTCGACACCGTCCACCTCATCCAGGACGGCGCGTACGGCAAGGCGGCCGTCAACGCGATCGGCAGCCTGCTGCTCGGCCTCGCCGCGTTCGTCGCGCTCTACACCCTCGCCAAGGCCGTCTGACGGACCGTGTAACCCACGTCACCTGCGGATCATACCATTCCGTATGGTATGTTCCAGGGAAACGATCAAGGCGGTGGCATGGCGGGCAAGCGCGACTGGCTCGAGGCGGGGATCGGGATTCTGACCGAGGACGGTGCGCCCGCACTGACCCTCGAACGGCTGACCGACCGCCTCAACCTGACCAAGGGGTCCTTCTACCACCACTTCAAGGGCATGGCCGGCTACAAGACCGACCTGCTCGCGTACTACGAGAACGAGCACACCAGCCGCTTCATCGAGAACGCGGAGCGCGCCGGTGAAGCGGCCGGGACCAAGCTGGAACACCTGATGGAACTGGTCCTGGAGAGCAAGGACCAGAGCGACGACCTCGAGAACGCCATGCGCGCCTGGGCGCTGCAGGACGACGAGGCCCGCGCGCTCCAAGAGCGCGTCGACCGGCTGCGCATCGACTACCTGCGATCGCTGGTGCGCGGCCTCGGCGCCGACGACCGGGATCCGGGGCCGCTGGCCAGCCTGTTCTACCTGCTCCTGGTCGGAGCCCAGCAGGTCGTCCCCCCGGTGCCCGGCGACGAACTTCGGGAGATCTACACGCTGGCGCTGCGACTGGCGCCGCGAGAGAACGGACGGAACCCATGAGCGCACTCGCCCGCTGGACCCCCCGACTGATCATCGCGACCGCGATACTCCACTTCGTCTGGGCCTTCGCCCAGCCCAACGCCTGGGCGGACATCGTCGCGGACGGCTTCGCCCGTACCGCGGTCGACGCCGACGCGCCCGGCTACTTCGAGCGCGAGGCCAGCATCTGGTTCATGGGCGCGGGCATCGCGCTGCTCGCACTCGGCACGCTCACCCGGCACGCGCTGCGGACGACCGGCCGCGTCCCCGCCCAGGTCGGCTGGTACCTGCTGGCGCTCGGCGTGCCGCTCAGCGTCATCTACTTCCCGGTCACCGGAAGCTGGGCGCTCGTCGTCATCGGCGTGCTCGCGCTGGCCGCCGCACGCCGCCCCGCGCCCGCCGACTGATCACTCCGAGCCCGGACGGCCGAGCGCGTCGACCTCCGCCGAGGCCAGCGGCACCGGCGTGAACATCGGCGGCTCCTCCGCCGGATGCAGCGCCGTCGGCCCGTACAGCCAGTCCACGAACGAGTAGTCGTAGGTGCCGCGCTCCCGCAGCCACACTGGACCCGGTCTCCCGCACCGGAGCCGTCTCGGCACCCCTGGCGACCCGGTGGAACTCCGCACGCAACGTGGGGAGCACATCGCCCCCGTCGACCGGATTGCTGTAACGCACGGCCGCGTGACCGGGCTCCACCACCCCGCCGTACCCCTCCTTCTCCAGAGCGAGCTGGTCGGACAGCGCCCGATCGGTGTACTCCCACTTGTACGAGAGCAGCGGCGACCCGGGCTCCCCATGACCCACCCCGACCGGCCGCAGCCCCGGGTGCCCCCAGAGCCGCTCCGCGCGGCACCGCTAGGGCGTCGTCCGCTCGGAGACCTCCTCGCGCCCGAACTCGAAGAACTGCGACTCCGTCAGCCATTGGAACGGGATGTCCAGCCCGTCGATACAGGCCATCGGCCGATCGGCCGCGTTGTGCTGCGCGTGCCAGTTCACAACCGCCCAATCCCTAGAAAGCGATATGAAAACCGCCCCCTGACAGACGCCTACATCTCACTAAGCGCAATAGACATGAGCACCACAGCACAACAAAGCCCACCAAGAAGAACAACCCCGGACGCCGCCAAAGCAAGCCCCGGCCGAGCCAGCCGACGCACCACCAGATAAGCCACCGCACAAGCCAAAAACGCGGCCACCGCAAGGTAGAGCACAAAAACAGCCGCCACCCCCACCAACACAGCGGCCCCCACAGCAGCCGCCACCCTTGCCCCACCCCGAAGGTCCCGCCCAACGAGCAAGTAGGTGACCAACCCAGCAAACCCAGCACACCCACCCAGCATCACGGGGATGATCAGGTCATCCGCATTCATGCGCTTGTCCTCCCGATTCGAGACCGTTCCGTCACATACGACCCACCCTCACCCCAAAAAGTTCGACCCGCAATCCACATTGATCGACGCCACCGTGCATGAGCCGTTGGCACGGACGGCTGAGGAGACCTCCGCCTCGGCCGCGCCGCCACACCGCCAGGACACGTCATCCAGGGAGCAGGCCGATGAATCCCACGGCCCGGACAGGTCGGTACATGCGACAGCCGACAAGCGGAGGAGGCCCACGATGGGCAAGGTGCTCACCCACATGACGATGTCGCTGGACGGGTTCATCGCGGACCCGAACGACCAGGTCGGGGAGCTGTTCGACTGGTACGAAACAGGCGAGGTCAGCGTGCCGAACCCCAACGAGACCGTTTCGTTCCAGGTCGACGAAGCGAGTGCGCAGGTGCTGCGAGGGCTGACCGAAGGTTGCGGTGCGGTCGTCGCCGGCCGGCGCCTGTTCGACATCGCCGACGGCTGGGGCGACAAGCACCCGGCCGGAGCCCCCGTCGTCGTGGTCACGCACCGCACCCCCGAGGACGCCGCCACGAGGTGGCCCACCACGACGTTCGTCGAGGGAGTCGACACCGCGATCGCCCAGGCGAAACAGATCGCCGGCGACCAGGACGTCACCATCGCGAGCGCGTCGATCATCCAGCAGGCACTCGACCTAGGCCTGGTGGACGAGGTGTGCGTCAGCCTCGTCCCCGTGCTGTTCGGCGAAGGAATCCCCTACTTCGCCAACCTCCGCCAAGGCCACCAACTCCTCGACGACCCGACCGTCGTCCAGGGCCGCCGCGCCCTCCACCTGCGCTACCCGGTCCGCCGCTAGGGCCAACCTCGATCCCTCACGAGCCTCGCGCAGTACGTCGCCCTGGCACGGAGGCGCCCACCATCACTCGTCCCCGGCTCCGACTTAGAAAACCTACGGCCCACGCGGAGCGAACTACATCGAGTTGGGCTTCCCCTTGGCCGACCTAACCATGTTGATCCTTCACGGGGCTCCAGCAAGTCATAATGAATCAACCTGGCGGCTGGGAAAATGCTGTTACCTTCCCCTCCATGGCTGATCTCTTGGATTCGGTGGTCGAACCTGATGGCGCGGCGGATCACCAGATGTTCGGCATCTGCGATGAACGGGCCCCGATCGATGCCGATCTCGCCGCGCCGGTTCCTGGTCACGGTTGGCTCGGCGTCGGGAAATCCGCCGTGCTGCTCCGGGTGGCGACGGACTTTCTCGGGCTCCACGTCGCCATCGAGCGTTGGAACGACGAGCCGCCAGAGGTACAAGCACCCGAGGTCACCGACACCGTGCTCTTGCACTTCCCAACGGGCTCACTGACGTACGACGCCGTTGCAGGTGGCCTCAAGCCTGACTTCTTCACCGTGCCTCCTGGCACCTACAACGTCCGCATATCAGGCTGGGGCCGCGCTGATATCTGGGACAAGTGGAGTGAGATCAATGATGATCTCGACGGCGATGAAGCGGAGCGAGCAACTCGGGCCCTTCGGGGCCACGAACGCTACCTCTTCCAACTCTGGCCCTCCGGGCCCACACCTCGGTGACGTCGCGGGGCAACGCGTTGACGGCTGAGGGCGGGTACTGGTTGGAAGGATGGATGCGGCCCTGCGCCGCTAGGCTCGAGCCCCGATTCCGCGCCGGGGCTCTTGTCCTGGGGTGACCTGGGCGGATGTCCTCTAAGGCCGCTCCGCGCATGTTCCGTGAATCGCGACAGACGGCGACTTCCAGGGACGCCCGGCCGCCGACATGCGAAACCCCGGTGACCGCTGTTCCAGCGGGTCGACCGGGGTTCGATGTGATCAACTCAGGGTGCCCCCTGCAGGATTCGAACCTGCGCACACGGCTCCGGAGGCCGTTGCTCTATCCCCTGAGCTAAGGGGGCGTGCGCCCTGTGTGGGGCGCGGTAGAAGGTTACCAGGGTTGGCGGGGTGACGCGCACCTGGAATGTTCGCCGTGCGTCGAGGGGTGGAGTGGGCTAACTTCGTGGCCGTGACCGAGCCACTGGGACGCGTGCTGGTCGTCGATGATGACGAGGTGATCCGCCAGCTCATCGCCGTGAACCTGCAGTTGGAGGGGTTCGAGGTGTCGACCGCGGTGGACGGTCAGGACTGCCTCGACAAGGTGGGCGAGGTTCAGCCGGACGTGATCACGCTGGACGTCATGATGCCGCGGCTGGACGGGTGGGTGACGGCGATCCGGCTGCGGGAGGATCCGGCGACGGCGCACATCCGGGTCGCAATGATCACCGCGCGGGCGCAGGAGCACGACGTCCGGCGGGGGCACGAGATCGGTGTCGACGCTTATGTGACGAAGCCGTTCGATCCGAACCAGTTGATCCAGACGGTGCGGAAGCTCGCGGCCGTGTCCAGATAGTGGTCAAGTAGTCTCATCCGGGTGACTCCTGCCGATGTGAGCGCCGCCCTGGTGGCGGGGTTGCGCGATGCCGCGGCCCGGGGGGAGTTCGCGGGGGACGTGCCCGTGGACGTGCCCGTGTTCGCTCGGGGGCCCGGGGTGTTCGAGAGTCCCGTGGCGTTGCGGCTGGGGCTCGATCCGGAGGTCGTCGCGCGGTGGGTCGGGGGTGTCGCTTCGCGGGGGTTCGTTCGGGTCTGTGTGGGCGTGGACGAACTGGTGGAGCGTGTCCGGAGTGATCCTGGTTACGGGGTCGCGAGGGTGCCGGCGTTCCGGTGGGACGAGTGGCCGCGGACGTTCGAGAATCCCGGGTTCGTCGTGCGGTACGCGTACGCCAGGGCTTGTTGGGCTGTGCGGTGGGCTCGTGAGGTAAAGGTTCCGGAGGGTTCGCTGGTGCGGGCGGAGCCCGAGGAGTTGGCGCTGGTCTCCTTGTTGGGAGACTTCCCTGGGCGCGCGGCTCAGGCGGAGCGGGAACGGGACGCCAGGCCGTTGGTGTTGTGTCTGGAGAAGGTCGCCGGGGCGTACCACGACGTGCACGAACGTTGTCCCGCCACGGACGGAGGACGGGTCGCCTTGGCCGAGGCGGTTTCGCGCGTCCTCGGCAACGGCCTGAACATGATCGGTGAGACCCCTAGAGAGCGAATATGAGCCGTGTACATCCTGCCGGTCCCCGGCATGCCGACGTTCTGCCCGAAGACCACCCGGCGGGGCCCGCCGACGATCTGAACGCACTCGATGTGCGGGTGTGGCCCCGGAACGCCGTCCGGGAGGACGGCGTCATGACCGTGGGCGGTGTCGACGTTCGGGACCTGGCCCGGGAGTACGGGACGCCTTTGTACGTCTACGACGAGGACGACGTGCGGAGCCGGATGCGCGAGTACGCGGCGGCCTTCCACGACGGTGACGTCCACTATGCGGGCAAGGCGTTCCTGTGCGGGGCCATGGTCAAGTGGCTCAACGAGGAGGGGCTCGGCCTGGACGTGTGCAGTGGCGGGGAGCTCGCGGTGGCGTTGGCCGCGGGGTTCCCGACCGAGCGCATTACGTTGCACGGAAGCAACAAGGCCACGTGGGAACTGGAGAAGGCCCTCGAGGCGGGTGTCGGACGGATCGTGCTCGATTCGTTCGAGGAGATCGCGCGGTTGGGCTATCTGGCCCACGAGCGTGGGGTTCGGCCCAAGGTGATGGTGCGTGTGACTACGGGAGTGGAGGCGCACACGCACGAGTTCATCGCGACGGCCCATGACGACCAGAAGTTCGGGTTTTCCAGGAGTTCGGGGGCCGCGCTCGAGGCGGTTCGGCGGGTGCTGGCGCTCGGGCAGCTGGAACTGGTGGGGCTGCACAGCCACATCGGCTCGCAGATCTTCGACGTGGACGGGTTCGAGGTCGCGGCGCACCGGCTCGCGGAGCTGCTCGTGGCGATCAGGGACGAGCACGGGATCGAGCTCCCGGAACTCGACCTGGGCGGCGGGTACGGGATCGCGTACCTGCCGGGCGAGGAGCCGCACGATCCGAAGGCGATCGCGGACGGGCTGCGCGAGATCGTCGCGCGGGAGTGCCGGGCGTACGAGCTGGCGATGCCGCGGCTGACGGTGGAGCCGGGGCGCGCGATCGTCGGCCCGGGGGGCGTCACGCTGTACGAGGTCGGCACGGTCAAGGACGTCGAGGGGCTGCGCACGTACGTGTCGGTCGACGGGGGGATGAGCGACAACCTCCGGACCGCGCTGTACGGGGCCGAGTACACCGGCGTGCTGGCGAGCCGGTCGTCCGATGCCCGGCCGATGCTCAGTAGGCTTGTCGGCAAGCACTGCGAGAGCGGCGACATTGTGGTGCGCGACCTGTGGTTCCCCGAAGATATTGCGGCGGGGGACCTGGTCGCGGTCGCGGCGACGGGTGCGTACTGTCGTTCGATGGCCAGTAACTACAACCACGTGCCGAAGCCCGCCGTGGTGGCGGTGCGGGACGGCAGGTCGCGCGTGATCGTCCGGCGGGAGGGCGTCGAGGACCTGCTGCGGCTGGATGCGGAGGTCGAAGCGTGAAACGCCGACTGCGGGTGGCGCTGCTCGGTTGCGGCGTCGTCGGCACGGAGGTCGTGCGGCTGCTGCACGAGCAGGCGGACGACCTGGCCGCGCGGGTGGGCGCGCCGCTGGAGCTGGCCGGGATCGCCGTGCGGCGGCCCGACCGGGTCCGCGCGGGCGTCCCGGCGGAGCTGGTCACGACGGACGCGCAGGCGCTGGTCACCCGGGACGACGTCGACATCGTCGTCGAGGTGATCGGCGGGATCGAGCCGGCGCGGACGCTGCTGCTCGAGGCGATGAAGTCGGGCAAGTCCGTCATCACGGCCAACAAGGCGCTGCTGGCGGAGGACGGCGCGACGCTGTTCGCCGCCGCGCGCGAGTACGGCGCGGACCTGTACTACGAGGCGTCCGTGGCGGGCGCCATCCCGCTGCTGCGGCCGCTGCGGGAGTCGCTGGTCGGCGACCACGTGCACCGGGTGCTGGGCATCGTGAACGGCACCACGAACTACATCCTCGACCAGATGGACACGCACGGCGCGGGGTTCAACGACGCTCTGGAAGAGGCCCAGGCGCTGGGGTTCGCCGAAGCGGACCCCACGGCCGACGTGGAGGGGTTCGACGCCGCGGCCAAGGCCGCCATCTTGGCGCAGCTCGCCTTCCACACGCCCGTCACCGCTGCCGACGTGCACCGGGAGGGCATCACGGAGGTCAGCCCGGGCGATGTGGCCGGCGCCAAGGGCATGGACTGCGTCGTGAAGCTGCTGGCCATCTGCGAGCGCGTCCCGTCCGAGGACGGACGCAACGGGCGCGGGGTGTCGGTGCGGGTCTATCCCGCGATGATCCCGCGGTCGCACCCGCTGGCGAGCGTCCGGGACGCCTACAACGCGGTGTTCGTGGAGGCGGAGTCGGCCGGGTCGCTGATGTTCTACGGTGCGGGCGCGGGCGGCGCCCCGACGGCGTCGGCGATCCTCGGCGACCTGGTCGCGGTGGCGCGCAACGTCGCCGGGGGCACGCCGGGCCCGGTCGAGGTGACGTACGCGAAGCTGCCGGTGCTGCCGATGGGCGAGACCGTCACGCGCTACTACATCCAGCTGGACGTGGCGGACGAGGCGGGCGTGCTCGCGACCGTGGCGGAGGAGTTCGCCCGGCACGGGGTGTCGATCCAGGCCGTCCGGCAGGTCGGGACGGGCGAGGACGCGCAGCTCGTCGTGGTGACGCACCGGGCGCCGGACGCGGCGCTGTCCGCGACGGTCGAGGGCCTGCGGGGGCTGTCGATCGTCCGCGAGGTGGCGAGCGTCATGCGCGTCGAGGGCGAGGACTGACGCGGGACGCGTCCGGCACGTCCCGCACGCACTAGAATTCGCACGACATCGCAGGTCGTGCGGCGGTCTGGGTAGGGACCGCAGGTCGGCAAGGAGAACGACGTGAACCCCAACGCCCGCGCGTGGCGCGGCCTCATCGAGGAGTACCGTGACCGGCTCCCGGTGACGGAGAAGACCCCCGTCGTCACGCTGCTGGAGGGCGGCACGCCGCTCGTTCCGGCCCACCGGCTGTCCCAGCTGACCGGCTGCGAGGTGTACCTGAAGGTCGAGGGCGCGAACCCGACCGGCTCGTTCAAGGACCGCGGCATGACGGTCGCGATCAGCAAGGCGGCCGAGGAGGGCGCGAAGGCGGTGATCTGCGCGTCCACCGGCAACACCTCGGCGTCCGCGGCGGCGTACGCGGTGCGCGCGGGGATGACCTGCGCGGTGCTGGTGCCGCAGGGCAAGATCGCGATGGGCAAGCTGGCGCAGGCGCTGGTGCACGGCGCGCGGCTGCTGCAGGTCGACGGCAACTTCGACGACTGCCTGGAGCTGGCGCAGAAGCTCGCGGTGGACTACCCGGTCGCGCTGGTCAACAGCGTGAACAAGTACCGGCTGCAGGGGCAGAAGACGGCCGCGTTCGAGATCGTCGACGCGCTCGGCGACGCCCCGGACGTCCACTGCCTCCCGGTGGGCAACGCGGGCAACATCTCCGCCTACTGGATGGGCTACAAGGAGTACGCGGAGGGCGGGGAGGCGTCGAGGCGGCCGCGGATGCTGGGCTTCCAGGCGAGCGGCGCCGCGCCGTTCGTCAAGGGCGAGCCGGTGCTGAAGCCGCAGACGATCGCGACCGCGATCCGCATCGGCAACCCGGCGTCGTGGAACCTCGCGATCAACGCGCGGGACGAGTCGGGCGGCGCGATCGACTCGGTCACCGACCGGCAGATCCTCGCCGCGTACCGGCTGCTGGCCCGCGAGGAGGGCGTGTTCGTGGAGCCGGCGTCCGCGGCGAGCGTCGCGGGACTGCTGCAGGCGAGCGAGCAGGGCGGCGTCGAGCGGGGCGCGAAGGTCGTCTGCACGGTGACCGGAAACGGCCTCAAGGACCCCGACTGGGCGATCTCCGGGGCGCCCGCCCCGACGACCGTGAAGGTCGACGCGCACGCCGCCGCCTCCGCGCTGGGCCTGACCTAGATGGGGTGGCCGCAGGCGCCGGTCTCGGTGCGGACGCCCGCGACCAGCGCGAACCTGGGGCCGGGCTTCGACTCGCTGGGCCTGGCGCTGACGCTGCACGACGACGTCGAGGTGGGGCTGACCGACGACGCGACGGCCATCGAGGTGGACGGCGAGGGCGCCGAGGTCGCCGACCGGGGCGAGCGGCACCTGATCGTCACGACGCTGCGGGCCGGGTTCGACCGGATCGCCGCGCTGGGCGGGGCCGATCCCGGCCAGCCGAAGGGTGTCCGGCTGCGGTGCCGCAACCGGATCCCGCACAGCCGGGGGCTCGGGTCGTCGTCGGCCGCCATCATCGCCGGGCTGGTCGCCGCGCGCGCGCTGCATCCGGACGGTTCCGTACTGGACGACGACGAAGTGCTTCGGCTCGCGACCGAGATCGAGGGGCATCCCGACAACGTCGCCCCGTGCCTCGCGGGCGGGCTGACCGTCGCGTGGACGACGCCGGACGGCCCGCGCCTCGTGCGGCTCGAGTCCCGGATCGACCGTGTCGTTGCGTTCGTCCCGGAGCAGCGTCTGGCCACCGAGCGCGCGCGCGGGCTGCTGCCCGAGACCGTCCCGCACGCCGACGCGGCCGCGAACGCCGGACGGGCCGCGCTGCTCGTCGCCGCGCTCACCGCGGGCCTCGACGGCGTCCTTCTGGACGCCACGGAGGACCGGCTGCACCAGGATTACCGGGCCCCCGCGATGCCGGAATCCGCGGCGCTCGTGGCGCGGTTGCGCGACGCGGGCGTCCCCGCCGTGATTTCCGGGGCAGGTCCTACTGTCCTGGCCTTCACAACTGCATCACAAGTTGATTCGATGGAGCTTGAAGTGGGTAATGGGTGGCACGAACACCCGTTGCAGGTCGCGGTCCGCGGCGCACGCGTCGTGGCCGGTGAACCGCCCGTCCGGCCCTGACCCCCGGCACCGCTGGAGCGCGCCCGCACACCGCTCCCGCCGGTACCGGATCCGGCGAGATCCACCGAGGTAAAATGCGAAGACATCGACCTCTGGGGAATAGCAGTGCGCCCTGGTGATGTTAGGCTGAATGCCGCACCAGATGCCCCGTTCGGGGCAGCGTGCTCGTCAGCCGCGCGTCGCCAGATCGGCCCTTCGGCCGTGTCGGTCCCGCGTACTAGGCTTCCCGAGACCGTGACATCCCGATGTCAGGCATTCCAGCGAAACTTCGGACGTGGCGGGACCCGGGACACGCACGAGCGAACCGTCCCGACCATCATCTGGCTGTGCCCAGACATCGCGGCTCGCGACCCCATCGTGAGCCGCGGAGCCCGACTCGGCGCCCCCGCCGGGCCGCACTACCGGGTTGACTGGCCGAACGCCGGCCAACACCCGCTCCCTGGGAAGGACCCTTAGTGAGCGAATCCAGCGAACTCCTGACGGACGCATCCGGCACGACCGCCGTCGAGGCCGGCGCGGAGCCCGCCGCCACCCCCCGGCGCCGCCGGCAGGGCACCGGCCTGTCGGCCATGGTGCTTCCCGAGCTGAAGAAGCTCGCGTCCGAGCTCGGCATCACCGGGACGACCGGGATGCGCAAGAGCCAGCTCATCGCCGCCATCCAGGAGAAGCAGGGCGGCGGCCGTGAGCAGGGCTCGGCGGGGAGCGAGCAGGGAGCCGCTGCCCCGGCCAAGACCGAGCGTCCCCGGCGCACCCGCACCGCCGCCAAGCGCGACGCGTCCGACGACACGGCCGCGGCGACCGCCGCCCCCGCGCCGGAGCAGGCGCCCGCCGACAAGCCCGCCGACCGGGGCGACCAGGCCGCCGACCAGGCCGAGAAGCCGCAGAAGGCCGCCGACAAGGGCGACAAGGGCGACAAGGCGGAGAAGGTGGCCGACAAGGCCACCGACAGGCCCGAGCGCGGCGACAAGGGGGAGCGCGGCGGCCGGCAGAACGCGCGCGCGGCGGCCGACGGCCGCGGCGACCGCGCCGAGCGGCAGGGCCGCGACGGCGACGACGACTCCCAGGGCGGCCGCGACCGCGGCGAGGGCCGCGACGGCCAGCGCGACCGCGGTGAGAACCGCGAGGGCGGCGGCCGGCAGCGGCAGCGCGGCCGTGACCGCGACGGCCGTGACCGCGACGGCCAGGGCGGCGGCCAGGGCGGCGGCCGGCAGCGCGGCGAGGGCCGCGACCGCGACGGCGGCCGTGACCGCGACCGCGACCGCGACGGCGGTCGTGACCGCGACGGCCAGGGCGGCGGCGGCCGGCACGACGACGACGAGAGCGGCGGCCGGGGCCGGCGCGGGCGCCGGTTCCGCGAGCGCAACCGGGGCCGCGGCCGCGAGCGCTACGAGGAGCCGGTGATCAGCGAGGACGACGTCCTCATCCCGGTCGCGGGCATCCTCGACATCCTGGACAACTACGCGTTCGTCCGGACGACCGGCTACCTGCCGGGGCCGAACGACGTGTACGTCTCGCTGTCGCAGGTCCGCAAGAACGGGCTGCGCAAGGGCGACGTCATCACCGGCGCCGTCCGGCAGGCCCGTGACGGCGAGCGGCGCGAGAAGTTCAACGCGCTCGTCCGGCTCGACACCGTCAACGGCATGGAGCCGGAGCAGTCGAAGGGCCGCGTCGACTTCAGCAAGCTGACCCCGCTGTACCCGCAGGAGCGGCTGCGCCTCGAGTCCGACCCGGGCGTCCTGACGACCCGGATCATCGACCTCGTGTCGCCGATCGGCAAGGGGCAGCGCGGCCTGATCGTGTCGCCGCCCAAGGCCGGCAAGACGATGGTGCTCCAGGCGATCGCCAACGCGATCACCAAGAACAACCCGGAGTGCCACCTGATGGTCGTCCTGGTGGACGAGCGTCCGGAAGAGGTCACCGACATGCAGCGGACGGTGAAGGGCGAGGTCATCCACTCGACCTTCGACCGTCCCGCCGAGGACCACACCACGGTCGCCGAACTGGCCATCGAGCGCGCCAAGCGGCTCGTCGAGCTCGGTCACGACGTCGTCGTCCTGCTCGACTCGATCACCCGCCTCGGCCGCGCCTACAACCTGGCGGCCCCGGCGTCCGGGCGGATCCTGTCCGGTGGTGTCGACTCGACCGCGCTGTACCCGCCGAAGCGCTTCTTCGGCGCCGCGCGCAACATCGAGAACGGCGGCTCCCTGACGATCCTCGCCACCGCCCTGGTCGAGACCGGGTCGCGGATGGACGAGGTCATCTTCGAGGAGTTCAAGGGCACCGGCAACATGGAGCTCAAGCTCAACCGGCAGCTCGCGGACAAGCGGATCTTCCCCGCGGTGGACGTCGACCAGTCCAGCACCCGTAAGGAAGAGATCCTCATGGCCCCCGAGGAGCTGCGGGTCGTCTGGCAGCTCCGCCGGGTGCTGCACGCGCTCGACACCCAGCAGGCGCTGGAGCTCCTCATCGAGAAGATGAAGGAGACCAAGTCGAACGCCGAGTTCCTCCTGCAGGTGCAGAAGACCACGGTGTCCGACGACCGCTGACGCGTCGCACGTCGCCCCCGTCCGGCTCGTCCGGGCGGGGGCTTCGCGCGTCCGGCGCCGCCATGGTGGGGTTTTCCCCACCCGGGAACTACAGGTGGACGTCATGGCGGCCCGACCTCCCGTCGAGCACTCTTGAACCGTACGGAGAACCGGCCACGGAGGGGTGACATGGGCGGGTTGAGCACGGCGCCGGGCGGCGCCGCGACGAGCGCCGCGGGATCGGGACGGTCGGTGGCGCGCGCGTCGTGGCGACCGCTGGACATGGCGCGTTCGTCCATCACGTGGCGGTCGGCGGCCTACCAGCTCGTCGGCCTGGCGTACGGCACCGCCTGGTTCATGCTGCTGGTGACCGGGGTCGCGCTGTCGGCGGGGCTCCTCATCATCTGGGTCGGGGCGCCGCTGGCGGCCCTGCTCCTCCTCCTGTGGCGCGGCGGCGCGATCGCCGAGCGGGCGCTGATGAAGGGCGCCTTCGGCGTCACGATCCCGAGCCCCTACCGGCCGATGCCCAAGGGGAACCTGTTCCGGAAGCTGAAGGCCATGGCGGCCGACCCCGCCACCTGGAAGGACTTCGCGTACTTCGCGCTGCTCTTCCCCGTCACGTTCATCGAGTTCACCGTCTCGGCGATCCTCTGGGCGGCGACCGCGGTCTTCCTCGCCGCGCCGGTGGTGGTGCTGCTCGGCGAGGACATGCGCATCCAGGTCGGCGACCTGTTCACCTACTATCCGCAGACCCCCCTCGACGCGCTGCCCGCCATCCCCGTCGGCTGCGCCCTGCTCGTCCTGGCGATGTACGTGACCCGCGTGATGGGCATCGGGCACGCCCTGTACGCGGTGTTCCTGCTCGGCCCGAACGCGTCCCAGACGGAGGCGCGCCGGCAGCAGGCCCGCGCCGACCGCCTCCAGGCCAGCCGGGCCCGCGGCGTGGACGCCGCCGAGGCCGAGCGCCGCCGCATCGAACGCGACCTGCACGACGGCGCCCAGCAGCGCCTGCTGGCCGTCGCGATGGACATCGGCCGCGCCCGCGCCAAGCTCGAGGACGACCCCGAGGGCGCCCGCGCACTGATCGAGCAGGCCCACACGGGCACCAAGGAGGCCATCTCCGAACTGCGCGACCTGGCCCGCGGCATCTACCCCGCCATCCTCACCGACCGCGGCCTCGACCCCGCCCTGTCCGGCCTCGCCGCCCGGGCCCCCGTCCCCGTCGAGGTCGACGTCGACCTCCCGGAGCGCCCCCCGGCCGCGGTCGAGAGCATCGCCTACTTCATCGTCGCCGAGTCCCTCGCGAACATCGCGAAGTACGCCCGCGCCACGCGCGCGTCCGTCCGGGTGGCGCGCGAGGACGCCTGGGTCGTCGTCGAGATCATCGACAACGGCGTCGGCGGAGCCGTCGCCGCCCCCGACGGCGGCCTCGCCGGCCTCGCCGACCGGGCCGCCACCATCGACGGCATGATGATCGTCGACAGCCCGCCTGGCGGCCCCACGATCATCCGCGCCGACCTCCCCTGCACCTGGTAGCCCACCCCCACCGGGGCGTTCCGTCCAGGGACGCCCCGGCCCGCTTCCGGATCGTCGCGCGATGGTGTTGCGGGGCCTCAGGTCGGTTCGGGCCAGTGGGCGGTGCCGTGCACCGGCAGGATGTCCTTGACGCGGCAGCCCATGGCGTCGATTGCGGGGAGCAGCTCGCTGCGGACCTGCGTGTCCGCACCGGGTGGGTAGGCGACCCGGATCTGGTGGCCGTAGGCCGTTTCGTAGGTCAACCTCCACCGGCCGCCGGCGGCGGCGAAGTGGTCCTGCCGGGCGCCGTCCGCGCCGCAGAAGCCGCCACGGGCGCTGGTCGGTGCCAGGCTTCGGCGCAGGACGCGGAGCCGCTCCTCGTACGGCGGGGCGCCTTCCGCCTCCGCCAACTGCAGGTAGACGTGGACGTCCTTGCGGTAGGGGTCGAACCAGGGGCCGTCGACGTCCGAGCCGCGCTCCCTCATCCTGGCCATCAGCCGCTCGACGAGGCCGGTGAGCACGAGCGCGTCCTCCGCCTGCGTCCAGTCGGCGGCGGTCCCCACCGGCGACGCGGGCGGCGGCACGAGCGCGAGCAGCCGTTCGAGCTCCCTCATGACCGCAGACTCTAACCGCGACCGGAGGGAGGCCCGGCGCGGCGCCGCCGCGCCCGCGACGGTCGAAGGGACGCGGATAATGGACGGATGCGGGTTGTGATCGCCGAGGATTCGGTGCTGCTGCGCGAAGGGCTCGTCCGGCTGCTCGACGACGCCGGGATCGAGACCGTCGCGACGGTCGGGGACGGTCCCGGGCTTATCGGGATCGTCGAGGAGCACGACCCCGACCTCGCGATCGTGGACGTGCGGATGCCGCCGTCGTTCACCGACGAGGGGCTGCGCGCGGCGCTCGCGGTGCGCGAGCGGCGGCCGGAGACGCCGATCCTGGTGCTGTCGCAGTACGTGGAAGAGCGGTACGCGACCGACCTGATCGGCGGCGGCGCGGAAGGCGTCGGCTACCTGCTGAAGGAGCGGGTCGCGGACGTCGCCGAGTTCATCGACGCGGTGCGGCGGATCGCCGCGGGCGGCACCGTCATCGATCCCGAGGTGATCGGCCAGCTGCTGGGCCGGCGGCGGGACGGGGACCCGCTCGAGGGGCTCACGCCACGGGAGCGCGAGGTGCTCGGGCTGATGGCGCAGGGACGGGCGAACGGTGCGATCGCCGCGGACCTGGTCGTCACCGAGGGCGCCGTGGAGAAGCACATCTCCAACATCTTCGCGAAGCTGCGGCTGCAGCCCGCGCAGGGCGAGCACCGGCGGGTCATGGCCGTCCTCACCTACCTGGGGCGCGCCGGCGGCTGAGGGGAACGCGGGAATGCCCGGTGACCTCGGCACGTTCTGGTATCTGGCACACTTGGAGTGCAACCGCTGCGGTACCGGTTCACGCCTCCCCCATATCCCATGGCCCGGCCATGCGTGTCAGGCGGGGCGCCCGGCGACCGCCCCAGGCGAGGAGAAACCCATGAAGGCCGACATTCACCCCGAGTACGTCGTCACGACCGTGACGTGCACGTGCGGCAACACCTTCGAGACGCGCAGCACCGCCGCGAACGGCGTCATCCACGCGGACGTGTGCTCGAACTGCCACCCGTTCTACACGGGCAAGCAGAAGATCCTGGACACCGGCGGCCGGGTGGCGCGCTTCGAGCAGCGCTTCGGCAAGAAGAAGGCCGACAAGTAGGACGAGCGCGCACCAGCGACCAGGGACGGCCCGGGGACCCGAGCGGGCTCCGGGCCGTCCGAAGCCTGCATCCGGAGGCCGCCAGGGGTCCCCGGGCCGGAACGGCCAGGACACAGCGTGAATCTCGACGATCTGATCAGCGAATACGCGGGCATCGAAGAGCGGCTCGCGGACCCGTCCGTGCACGCCGACCAGGCGCTCGCGCGGCGGCTCGGCAAGCGGTACGCCGAGCTGAAGCCGATCGTCGAGACCTACCGGGACTTCACCTCCACCGAGGACGACCTGGGGACCGCGCGGGAGCTCGCGGGCGAGGACGAGACGTTCGCCGCCGAGGCGACCGAGCTGGAGAAGCGCCGCGCGGAGCTCGAGGAGCGGCTGCGGCGCCTGCTGGTGCCCCGCGACCCGAACGACGCCAAGGACGTCATCCTCGAGGTCAAGGCCGGTGAGGGCGGCGAGGAGTCGGCGCTGTTCGCGGGCGACCTGCTGCGCATGTACCTGCGGTACGCGGAGCGGATCGGCTGGAAGACCGAGATCCTGGACTCGCACCCGTCCGACCTGGGCGGGTACAAGGACGTGACGGTCGCGGTGAAGGCGAAGGGCTCCCAGGAAGAGGGCGTCTGGACGCGCCTGAAATTCGAGGGCGGCGTCCACCGGGTGCAGCGGGTTCCGGCGACGGAGTCGCAGGGACGGATCCACACGAGCGCCGTCGGTGTCCTGGTGACGCCCGAGGCCGAGGACGTGGACGTCCAGATCGACCAGAACGACCTGCGGATCGACGTTTACCGTTCGTCCGGTCCGGGTGGGCAGAGCGTCAACACGACCGACTCGGCGGTGCGCATCACGCACATCCCGACGGGCGTCGTGGTGTCGTGCCAGAACGAGAAGAGCCAGCTCCAGAACAAGGAGCAGGCGCTGCGCATCCTGCGGTCCCGGCTGCTGGCGATCGCGCAGGAGGAGGCGGACGCGGCGGCGGCGGCCGAACGCAAGAGCCAGGTCCGCACGGTGGACCGCTCCGAACGGGTCCGCACCTACAACTATCCGGAGAACCGGATCTCCGACCATCGCGTCGGATACAAGGCCTACAACCTCGACCAGGTGTTGGACGGCGACCTGCACAACGTGACGCAGGCGCTCGTCGACGCCGACATGGAACGCCGGCTGGCCGAAGCCCAGGAATCATGACGCTGCTGCTCGACGAGATCGCCAGGGCGACCGCGCGGCTCGCCGAGGCGGGGGCCGCCTCCCCCCGCGCCGACGCCGAGGAGCTCGCCGCGGCCGTGCACGGCGTCAAGCGGTCCGAGCTGCACGGCGTCCCGGACGGCTCGTTCGACGCCCGGTTCTGGGAGTTCGTCGCCCGGCGGGAGGCCGGCGAGCCGCTGCAGCACATCACCGGGCGCGCGTTCTTCCGGTACCTGGAGCTGAAGGTCGGGCCCGGCGTGTTCGTACCCCGCCCCGAGACCGAGGTGATGGTCGGCTGGGCGCTCGAGACGCTGCGGGACATGGACGTCCGCGACCCCCTCGTCGTCGACCTCGGCACCGGATCGGCGGCGATCGCGCTGTCGATCGCCCTGGAGGCGCCCCGCGCGCGCGTGCACGCGGTGGAGAAGGACCCCACGGCGTTCGTCCACGCCACCCGCAACATCGAGGAACTGGACGAGCGCGGCCGCGTCCGGCTGCACCTCGGCGACTTCGGGACCGCGCTGCCGGAACTGGACGGCACGGTCGACCTCGTCATCAGCAACCCCCCGTACATCCCGATGAGCGAGTGGGAGTACGTCCCGCCGGACGTCCGCGACCACGACCCGGCGGCGGCCCTGTGGGGCGGCGGGGACGACGGGCTCGACGCCATCCGCGTCGTCGAGCGCACCGCGCGCCGCCTGCTGCGGCCGGGCGGCCACGTCGCCGTCGAGCACAGCGACCTGCAGGGCAACGCCGTCTACTGGACGTTCCCCGAGGAGAACGGCTGGCGCGACGTCCGCAACCGCCGCGACCTCACCGACCGGGACCGGTTCGTCACCGCCCGCATGATCGCCGACTGACGCCTTCGCGGTGCGGCCCGGCGCCGCCGTGACGGCGGAAGCGGCCTGAGCGGGAAGCCGGGCGTGGGAAACTGGGGTCGTGAGCCGACGTTATGACTGCGCTGAGCCGATGGAGCGGACGCGGGGGATCGCGGAGGCGGTCTCCGCGGTACGGCGCGGAGAACTGATCGTCCTGCCGACGGACACGGTGTACGGCGTCGGTGCCGACGCGTTCACGCCCGCGGCGGTCACCGCGCTGCTGGAGGCCAAGGGCCGCGGCCGGGAGATGCCCCCGCCCGTCCTGGTCGGGTCCGTGCGCGCCGCGACCGCGCTCGTCGAGGACCTCGGCCCCTACGGGCAGGACCTGATCGACGAGTTCTGGCCGGGCGGGCTGACGCTGGTGTGCCGCGCCAACCGGAGCCTCATGTGGGACCTCGGGGAGACCAAGGGCACGGTCGCGGTGCGGATGCCGATGCACGAGCTCGCGGTGGAACTGCTCAAGGAGACCGGCCCGCTGGCGGTCAGCAGCGCGAACCTGAGCGGCTCGCCGGCCGCGCGGAACGCCGCCGAGGCCGAGGAGATGCTCGGCGACTCCGTCTCGGTCTACCTGGACGGCGGCCCCACCGGGCACGGCGACGCCTCCACGATCATCGACCTGACCGGCTCCGTGCCGCGCCTGCTGCGCGCGGGCGCCGTCCCGGTCGAGAAGATCCGCGCCGTCGTCGGCATCCTGCTCACCGACGACGAGCCGGACGAGGACGAGCCGGACGCCGCCCCGTCGCCCCCGTCGCTCACGAAGGACACGTCCGCGAACACCCGCATCGAGGACGCGACCGACCCGTCCGACGCCCCCGCGCCCCCGTCCCTCACGAAGGACGAGCCGAAGGCCGCTCCGGAGGACGCGCCGACCGGCGAGCTGACCGACGAGGCCAAGGACGCGCCCAAGGACGCGCCCAAGGACGCGCCCAAGGACGCGCCCAAGGACGCGCCCAAGGACGCGCCCAAGGACG
Source organism: Spirillospora sp. NPDC052242 (assembly GCF_040679555.1). NCBI lineage: Bacteria > Bacillati > Actinomycetota > Actinomycetes > Streptosporangiales > Thermomonosporaceae > Spirillospora > Spirillospora sp. NPDC052242. The sequence goes on along the minus strand of NZ_JBFAUZ010000001.1, from coordinate 158,338 downwards.
CGCCCAAGGACGCGCCGACGGGCGGCGATGTTCCGGCCGCGACGAAGGACGAGCCCGCGAAGGTCGCCGACGAGCCCGAGAAGGCTGCGGCGGACGACGTCGCGAAGCCCTCGGGCACGGCCTCGGCCGACGAGAAGCGCTAGACGTACCCCACGGCCCCCGCCGTCCGGTGCGGCCCGCGCCCGGACGGCCCGCCAGGACGGACGTCCGGCGCCCGCGGCGCACCGGTCTCAGCGGCCTCCGAGTGGCGCGGAGGCGGGCGGGGGGCGTGGGGCTTCCCGTACACGCGGGGCGCCGGGAAACTCCCGGGACGGGGGCGCTCACGCCCCTGCGAGCGCCCTTGAGCGGGCGCCCGACCCGGCGATCGTGCGGCGCACGCCCCGCGGCGACCCCGGAGCAATCGCGGGGTACCCCCGAAGCCAGGGGATTCGGTCGGAAACGGGGGAATCGCGGCATCGGCGCGTTGGGCACGCGGACGCCGGGTAGCGATGCGACGATGCGAGACGTGCGTGGCCGTGTCCGGGGGCCCGCGATCGGGGCGGGCGTGCTGCTGGTGGCGCTGCTGGTCGTGCCCGCCGCGGCCGATCCGGCGGTGCGGCCGCGGATCCCGACCTACGACGTGGTGCTGACCCTGCGGGCCGACGGGGTCCTGCACGTGCGGGAGACGATCACGTTCGACTTCGCCGACGGCGGCCGCGGGATCGTGCGGCGCCTGCGGTACCGCGTCGGCGACCGCCTGTACGAGGTCCGGGACGTGCGCGCCAGTTCGTCCACCGGGGCGCCGGCCCGGGTGCGGACGACGAAGCTGGGGCACGAGCTGCGGATCGGCGTCGGCACCCGGGGGCCGGAGGTGCACGGCCGGCAGGCGTACGTGATCGAGTACGACGTGCTGCGGGCGTTCACGCCGCGCGCGGGGTTCGACGAGCTGGGATGGGACGCGATCGGGACGGGCTGGGACGTCCCGATCGAGCACGCGGCGGTCCGGGTGGAGGCGCCGGTGCGGCTCCGGGACGTGCGGTGCCGCGCGGGCAGGCCGGGTGCGAGCGTCGCCTGCGCGGGGGACCGGGACGGACGGTACGCGATCGACTTCACGCAGGACGGGCTGGCGGCGGGCGAGGGGATGCGGGTGCGGGTGCGGCTGCCCGACCGGGCGGTCACGGCGCCGCCGCCCGCGTACGCGCGGCCGCACTGGGCGGGGACGTGGCGGGGGACGGCGATGCTCGCGTTCGCGGTGGCCGCGGTGGCGCTGGCGGTGCGGCGGCCGCCGCGGCGGCGGACGGGGACGGGGCTGGCGGCGGCGGGCGCCCTGCTGGTCGCCGCGGACGCCGCGAACGACGTCGTCGCCCGCGGACCCTGGGCGTTCTCGCTGGGAGACCCGTCGCTGGCGGGGCTCGCGCTGCTCACGGTGGGCGCCGGAATCGTTCTCGCCCACAGGGTAGGTGAGCCGTAAGGCACGCGGGCGGGCACGAGTTGGGATTACAGTTGGTCGGTCGCGAGGCGAACTGATCGCCCCGGACGGCCGTCTACGTATCAAGGGACGTGTGCCGGCTGGACGCGCGCGTCCCGTTCGGGGCGGCGCGGAGACCGGTGAGGGGAGGCGCAAGGGCGTGCGGGAGTACCTGCTGACCATCCTGGTCGCCGCCCTCGTGTCCTACGTGCTCACTCCCTCGGTGCGCAGGTTCGCCGTCTGGTTCGGGGCGCAGGCCGTCCCGCGCGACCGGGACGTGCACGTGATCCCGACGCCCCGGCTGGGCGGGCTCGCGATGTTCGGCGGGATGGTCGCCGCGCTGGTCGTGGCGACGGGGCTGCCGCAGATGCGCCAGGTCCTGCAGGACGGCGACATCACGGTCGCGAAGGCGCTGCTGCTGTCGGGCGGGCTGATCGTGCTGGTCGGCATCGCCGACGACCGGTGGGAGGTCGACGCCCTCACCAAGTTCGCCGGGCAGGTCGCCGCCGCCGGGATCTTCATCATGCAGGGCATCCAGATCTACGTGATCCCGCTGCCGAACGGGGAGTCGCTGTCGCTGCCGCCCGCGTACGGGGTGCCGCTGACGGTGTTCGTCGTGGTCGCGACCATCAACGCGGTCAACTTCATCGACGGGCTGGACGGCCTGGCGGCGGGCGTCGTCGGCATCGCGGCGCTCGCGCTGTTCTCGTACGCGTACCTGCTGTCGAAGGCGAACGGCATGACGACGCTGACGAGCGCGACGCTGACGGCGGCGGTGCTGTTCGGGATCTGCGCGGGCTTCCTGCCGCACAACTTCAGCCCCGCCCGGATCTTCATGGGCGACACCGGGTCGATGCTGATCGGGCTGCTGCTCAGCGCGTCGACGATCATGCTGACGGGGCAGTTCGACCCGGCCGTCCTGGCGAACGGGCTGTTCCCGTTCTGGGTGCCGCTGCTGCTGGTCCCGGCCGTCGCGGCGGTCCCGTTCATGGACATGCTGCTCGCGGTGTGGCGCCGCACGAACCAGGGCCGGTCGCCGTTCTCCCCGGACAAGCAGCACCTGCACCACCGGCTGCTGCAGCTCGGCCACTCGACCCGCCGCGCCGTGCTGATCATGTACTTCTGGGTGGGGCTGCTGGCGTCCGGCCTGGTCGGGCTGGCGATCTTCGACGCGGCCTGGATCACCCTCGGCGTCACCCTGGTCGTGGCGGTCGGCGGCGTGGTGCTGGTCCTGGCCGGTCCGGGACGCGGACGGCGCCGCCGGAGCAAGGACGAGTCCGGAGCGGGCGACGCCGGGGGCGGCGCCGAACCCGCGATGCGCACCAAGATGCCGGTCTGACGCCCCGCCCGACCCCCGGCTCCCGAACCCCCGCCGGTCCGAGGCCCCGCCCACGAGGCCCCGGCGGACCCCCGGCAACCGAATCCGGTTCCGTGATTTGCGCCACTCGAAGGTGTACGGATCCCCCTGCGCTGCGGGCCTGAAGGCGACTCGCCGGTAACGATCAGACGTCGGAGGACATGTCACTCGGCGTGTTCGCTTAGGGTCGGCCCTGTCGGCGCCCTGCCCGGGCGTTGCCCCCGGCGCCGACGCCCCCGACCTCGACGGACGTCCCGTGCCGTGAGCCGCCGGGGACCGCGAGCCCGCCCGGTATCGCATTACCTAGAGGGTAATTGTGGACATTCCGGACGCTTGTGATACCTTTCACGAACAAGAGACGAACACTCAACGTGACCAGCCGGAGCCCTCATGCAACCTTCCGACGCCCGGATGCTCCGCGGCGCCGCGATCCCGACCGCAATGGTCGGCGTGGGTGCCGTCCTGATCGGCCTGCTGACCGCGGGCACCAAGGGACTCTTCGGCGCGGCGCTGGCCGCGGTCGTGGTGATCGCCTTCTTCTCCCTCAGCGCCGTGGTCGTGTCGTGGGCCGGCCGGATCTCCGCGCAGACGATGATGCTCGCCGCGCTGGCCAGCTACGTCGTGAAGATCCTCGTGGTGATGGTGCTGGTCACCCTCATCGACGGGGTGTCGATCTGGAACACGAAGGTCTTCGGCTGGACCGTCATCGGACTGGCCCTGACGTGGATCGCCGCGGAGTTCCGGGTCACGTTGCAGCGGGGGAGGCCCTACATTGACGAGCCCGAGGGCGCCCTGGACAAGGTTCCGTGATGAGCCGATCACGGACGGTGCCGGCCGCGGGGCCGACACCGCGACCGGTCGCCAGGGACTACTCCAATATGACCACCGCCTTGATGGCCTGCTATCGTCCGGAGCGCGATGAGCGAGCAGAAGCGTCGGCCGGAGGACGGTCAACAGGAATTCGCCGACGCCGCCTGGTCCGTGCCCAGCTACCTCCTGTCCGGGATGGCCATCTGGGGTGGGCTCGGATGGCTGCTGGCCAAGTGGACGGGACAGGCGTGGATCACGCCGATCGGCCTGGTCATCGGCGTCGTGCTCGCCATCTACCTGGTCTACGTGAAGTACGGTCGCCATTCCGCCTGAGCGGCCCCGCCGCCGAGGAAGCCTTCGTGAACCATCGCCACATTGATGAAGGGAACGCCGCGTGAACGCGCAGACGGTCCTCGCCTCCACCGGTGGGGGGGAGTTCCAGGCCCCGGGGCCTGAGATCTTCGAATTCCCGCCCCTGTTCGCCGGCGGCCCCGAGTGGCTCACCAAGCCGGTGCTCTTCGCCGTCGTCGGCGCGCTGGTCGTCTGCGTGTTCTGCTGGAGCGCGTTCGCCAAGCCGAAGCTGGTGCCGCGGGGCGTCCAGAACATCGGCGAGATCGGCTACGTGTTCGTGCGCGACCAGATCGCCCGCCCGTTCCTGGGCAAGAACACCGAGCAGTGGATGCCGCTGCTGATGTCGGTGTTCCTGCTGGTCTGGGTATGGAACATCTTCGCGGTCATCCCGGTGATCCAGTTCCCGATCACCTCGCACATCGCGTTCCCGGCCGTACTGGCGATCTTCATCTACTTCATCAAGGTGTACCTGGGCATGAAGCACCAGGGGCCGGTGAAGTACTTCACGAACCTGATCCCCCAGGGCCTGCCCAAGCCCGTCTACTTCCTGCTGGTGCCGATCGAGTACCTGTCGACCTTCATCCTGGCGCCCTTCACGCACGCGGTGCGGCTGTTCGCCAACATGTTCGCCGGTCACATGATCCTGGCGTTCTTCAGCCTCGTCGGGTTCTGGTTCCTGATCGAGAAGCCCACGGCGCTCGGGTTCGGTGTGGGCATCATCGGCGTGATCGTCACCATCGTCATGACCGCGTTCGAGCTGCTCATCCAGTTCCTGCAGGCGTTCCTGTTCACGATGCTGGCCGCCATGTACATCCAGAGCGGCCTGCACGCGGACCACTAAAGGCCACACGGTGTCGCTCTGCCCCCCGGCCGGGCGTCCCAAACAGTCATCCTCGATAAGCCAGACCGGCGGACACTCCGCCGGCCGACAGAAAAGGAAAGAACCCATGACGGGAGTGCTCGCCGCCGTCGAAGGCAACGTCACCGCGATCGGGTACGGCCTCGCCGCCATCGGCCCCGGCATCGGTGTCGGCATCATCTTCGGCCAGGGCGTCAACGCGATCGCCCGCCAGCCCGAGCTGACCGGCGTCATCCGCACCAACATGATGCTGGGCTTCGTCCTCACCGAGGCGCTGGCCCTCATCGGTCTGGTCGCGCCGTTCATCTTCCAGGGCATCTGACCGGGCTTCACCCTGAGGAGGGGCTGTAGACATGATCACAGCGACTTCCGTCCTCGCGGCGGAGGAGAACAACCCTCTGCTTCCGCACTCGTACGAGCTGGTCGTCGGGATCTTCTCGTTCCTCGTCGTCCTCATCGTCGTCGGCAAGATCCTCACCCCGCGCATCCAGAAGACCCTCGAAGAGCGGTCCAATGAGATCGAGGGGGGCCTGAAGCGGGCCGAGGAGGCCCAGGCCGAGGCCAAGGCGACGCTCGAGGAGTACAAGGCCCGGGAGAAGCAGGCCGCGGTCGACGCGTCCGAGGCCCGGCGGAAGGCCGAGGAGCAGGCCGCCGCGATCATCGCGGAGGCCAAGGAGCGGGCCCAGGTCGAGGCGAACCGCATCACCGAGGCCGCCAAGGCCGAGATCGAGGCGGAGCGTCAGCAGGCCCTCGCGGCGCTGCGCGCCGAGATCGGCACGCTGTCGGTCGACCTCGCCGGCCGCGTCGTGGGCGAGTCCCTCGAGGACAGCGCGCGCCAGAGCCGGGTGATCGACCGGTTCCTCGAAGAGCTCGAGGACCGTGCTCGCACGCAGGAGCAGATCACATCATGACCATCACGGGAGCGGTGAGCAGGGCGTCGCTGGCCGAGGCCGGGGAGCGGCTGGAGGCGGTCATCGCCTCCGGTGACGCCGACCTGGCCCGGCTGGGCGGCGACCTGTTCTCGGTGCTGCACCTGATCGACCGCGAGCACGGACTGCGGCGGGCGGTGTCCGACCCCTCGCGGGACGGGGCCGACAAGGCGCAGCTCGTCCGGATCCTGCTGGAGGGCAAGGTCACGCCGGCCGCTCTCGGGCTGGTCGCCGACGTCGTCGCGCTGCGCTGGTCCACGTCCTCGGAGCTGGCGGACGCGGTGGAGATCCTCGCGGTCTCCGCCGAGGCCGCCCGCGCCGAGGCGGACGGGCGGATCGACGACCTGGAGGACGAGCTCTTCCGGTTCTCCCGGCTCGTCGAGGGCGAGGCGGAACTGCGCGCCGCGCTGACGAACCGCGCCCTGCCGGACGACCGGAAGGCCGGGCTCCTCGGCGCGCTGCTGGACGGCAAGGTCACCGCGGCCACATCGGCCCTGGTCACCGAGGTCGTTCTGCGGCCCCGAGGACGTAGCCTGGAGAGCGGGCTGGCCGAGTACGGCAAGATCGTCACCCGGCGCAGGCAGCGGCTGGTGGCCCTGGTCCGCTCGCCGGTCGAGCTTTCCGAGTCGCAGCGCACGCGGCTCGCGGCGGTGCTCGCCGCCGCGTACGGCCACGAGGTACACCTGAACATCGAGCTCGACCCGTCCACGATCGGCGGACTGTCGATCCAGATCGGGGACGAGATCATCGACGGCACGATCGCCGGACGGCTGGACGACGTCCGCCGGCGGCTCGGCACCGGCTGAGGCCGGCAGAGCTGACCCCAAAGGGAGCAAGAGAGGAATCATGGCGGAGCTGACGATCCGTCCGGATGAGATCCGGAACGCGCTGGAGCGCTTCGTCCAGTCGTACGAGCCCGAGGCCGCCGCGCGCGAAGAGGTCGGCACCGTCGTCGATTCGGGCGACGGCATCGCCCACATCGAGGGGCTGCCCTCCGCGATGGCGAACGAACTCCTGGAGTTCGAGGACGGCACCCGCGGCCTGGCTCTGAACCTGGACGTGCGCGAGATCGGCGCCGTCGTCCTGGGTGAATTCAGCGGCATCGAGGAGGGCCAGAAGGTCCGTCGGACCGGCGAGGTCCTCTCGGTTCCCGTCGGCGACGGCTACCTCGGCCGCGTCGTCGACTCGCTGGGCAACCCGCTGGACGGCAAGGGCGCCATCGAGACGACCGAGCGTCGTGCCCTGGAACTGCAGGCGCCCAGCGTCGTGCAGCGGCAGTCGGTGGGCGAGCCGCTGCAGACCGGCATCAAGGCGATCGACGCGATGACGCCGATCGGCCGCGGCCAGCGCCAGCTGATCATCGGTGACCGGCAGACGGGCAAGACGACCGTCTGCGTGGACACCATCATCAACCAGAAGGAAGCCTGGGAGTCGGGCGACCCGAGCAAGCAGGTCCGCTGCATCTACGTCGCGGTCGGCCAGAAGGGCTCCACGATCGCCAACGTGCGCCGCTCCCTGGAGGAGGCCGGCGCGCTCGAGTACACCACGATCGTGGCGGCCCCGGCGTCCGACCCGGCCGGCTACAAGTACATCGCCCCCTACACCGGGTCGGCGATCGGCCAGCACTGGATGTACCAGGGCAAGCACGTCCTGATCGTCTTCGACGACCTGTCGAAGCAGGCCGAGGCGTACCGCGCGGTGTCGCTGCTGCTGCGCCGCCCGCCGGGCCGCGAGGCCTACCCGGGCGACGTCTTCTACCTGCACTCGCGTCTGCTGGAGCGCTGCGCGAAGCTGTCGGACGACCTGGGCGCCGGTTCGATGACGGGTCTGCCGATCATCGAGACCAAGGGCAACGACGTGTCGGCGTACATCCCGACGAACGTCATCTCGATCACCGACGGCCAGTGCTTCCTGGAGACGGACCTGTTCAACCAGGGCGTCCGTCCGGCCATCAACGTCGGTATCTCGGTGTCCCGAGTCGGCGGGTCTGCGCAGATCAAGGCGATGCGCAAGGTCGCCGGTTCGCTGAAGCTGGCGCTGTCGCAGTACCGTGACCTGGAGGCGTTCGCCGCCTTCGCGTCCGACCTGGACGCCGCGTCGCGGGCGCAGCTGGAGCGCGGTGCGCGCCTGGTCGAGCTGCTGAAGCAGCCGCAGGGCAGCCCGTTCCCGGTCGAGCAGGAGGTCGTGTCGGTGTGGGCGGGCACGTCCGGCCAGCTGGACGACGTCCCGGTCGCCGACATCCGCCGGTTCGAGCGCGAGTTCCTCGACCACGTCGCGCGCGAGGAGGGCGGTCTGCTGACCTCCATCCGCGAGACGGGCCAGCTCTCCGACGACGGCCTGGCCGCGCTCGAGCGCACGATGGCCTCCTTCAAGAAGGGCTTCCAGACCAGCGAGGGTGAGCTGCTGGGCGCGGAGGAGAGCGTCGAGGCGATCGACGAGGAGGCCGTCGGCCAGGAGACGATCACCCGCGTCAAGAAGGGCTGACGGGCGATGGCCCAGGTTCGCCAACTCCGGCAGAAGATCAGGTCGGTCAAGTCGACCGCCAAGATCACTCGTGCCCAGGAGATGATCGCCACCTCGCGGATCGTCAAGGCCCAGCAGGCGGTGGCGGCGTCCAAGCCGTACGCCGACCAGATCACGCAGGCCCTGTCCGCGCTGGTGAGTCACCACGTCGGTGTCGATCATCCGCTGCTGCACGAGCAGCCGACCGACAACCGCAGCGCGGTGCTGATCATCACCAGCGACAGCGGCTTCTGCGGCGCGTACAACGTCAACGTCATCCGAGAGGCCGAGGCGCTGATCACGCGGCTGCGGGAGTCCGGGCGCGAGCCCGTCCCGTACGTGATCGGCAACAAGGGCATCACCTGGTACCGGTTCCGCGACCGGCACATCCAGGAGCAGTGGGCGGGCTTCACCGACCGGCCCGACTTCGCCTCGGCGGAGCGGATCGGCCGGCGGCTGACCGACGACTTCCTGAAGACGGACGCGGAGGGCGGCGTCGGTGAGATCCACGTGGTCTACACCGAGTTCGTCTCGCGGCTGACGCAGGAGGTCCGGGTCACGCGCCTGATGCCCCTGGAGATCCAGGAGGGCACGGAATCGGACGCCAAGGTTCCGCCGGCGTACGACTTCGAGCCGTCGGCGCAGGCCGCGCTGGACCTGCTGCTGCCCAACTACGTCGAGAGCCGCATCTTCCACATGCTGCTGCAATCCGCGGCGTCCTACCAGGCGTCGAAGCAGCGGGCGATGAAGTCGGCGACCGACAACGCGAACGAACTGGTCGAGGTCTACACGCGCCAGATGAACCAGGTGCGGCAGGCCATGATCACCCAGGAAATCAGCGAGATCGTCGGTGGCGCTGACGCGCTCGCCGATTCTGGCGGGAGTAACTAATGACTGCACCAGTAGAGACGGCGACCGCGACCGGGCGCGTCGCCCGTGTCATCGGCCCGGTCGTCGACGTGGAGTTCCCCGCCGACGCCATCCCGGAGATCTACAACGCCCTCCGTGTCGAGGCGACCATCGGCGGCGACACCCAGACCCTGACCATGGAGGTCGCCCAGCACCTCGGCGACAACATGGTCCGGGCCATCTCGATGAAGCCCACCGACGGCGTCGTCCGCGGCGCCCCGGTCGTGGACACCGGCGAGTCCATCTCGGTGCCGGTCGGCGACATCACCAAGGGCCACGTGTGGAACGCCCTCGGCGAGACGCTCGACGTTCCCACGGCCTCCCTGGAGGTCAACGAGCGGTGGGGCATCCACCGCAAGGCCCCGGCGTTCGACCAGCTGGAGTCGAAGACCGAGATGCTGGAGACCGGCATCAAGGTCATCGACCTCCTCTGCCCGTACGTCAAGGGCGGGAAGATCGGCCTGTTCGGCGGCGCGGGCGTGGGCAAGACCGTCCTCATCCAGGAGATGATCCGGCGTGTCGCCCGCAACTTCGGTGGCACCTCGGTGTTCGCGGGCGTCGGCGAGCGCACCCGTGAGGGCAACGACCTCTGGGTGGAGATGGAAGAGGCGAACGTCCTCAAGGACACCGCGCTGGTGTTCGGCCAGATGGACGAGCCGCCGGGCACCCGTCTGCGGGTCGCGCTGTCGGCGCTGACGATGGCCGAGTACTTCCGGGACGTCCAGAACCAGGACGTGCTGCTGTTCATCGACAACATCTTCCGGTTCACCCAGGCCGGCTCGGAGGTCTCCACGCTGCTCGGGCGCATGCCGTCCGCGGTGGGCTACCAGCCGACCCTGGCGGACGAGATGGGCGTGCTGCAGGAGCGGATCACCTCGACGCGCGGTCACTCGATCACCTCGATGCAGGCGATCTACGTGCCCGCCGACGACATCACCGACCCGGCGCCGCACACCACGTTCGCGCACCTGGACGCCACCACGACGCTCTCCCGGGCCATCACCGAGAAGGGCATCTACCCGGCGGTCGACCCGCTCGACTCCTCCTCGCGGATCATGGACCCGCAGGTGCTGGGGAACGAGCACTACGAGGTCGCCCAGGAAGTGAAGCGGATCCTGCAGAAGTACAAGGAGCTGCAGGACATCATCGCGATCCTGGGTATCGACGAGCTCTCCGAAGAGGACAAGGTCACCGTCAACCGGGCGCGGCGCATCGAGCGTTTCCTGTCGCACCCGATGTACGTGGCCGAGCAGTTCACCGGCCAGCCCGGTGTGACCGTGCCGAAGGACGAGACGGTCGCGTCCTTCAAGGCCATCGCGGAGGGCAAGTACGACCACATCCCCGAGCAGGCGTTCTTCATGTGCGGTGGCATCGAGGACGTCGAGAAGAAGGCCAAGGAGCTGGAGAGGTAGTCCGCTCCGGTCGCGGCCGGGTTCCGGACTCCGGGACCCGGCCGCGGCCGAACCGCGGCAACCGATCCGGCAATCGGAGGATTGTGACGTGGCAACCCTGAAGGTCGGGCTCGTCTCGCCGGAGCGCGAGATCTGGTCCGGCGATGCCAAGATGGTGGTCGCGCAGACCATCGAGGGCTCGCTCGGCATCCTGCCCGGGCACGCCCCGGTGCTCGGCGTCCTCCTCGACGGCAGCGTGGTCAAGATCGAGCCCGCCGACGGCGGCGAGCCGGTCACCGCGATGGTCGGCAGCGGCTTCTTCTCCGTCGCGGCCGACGAGGTGTCGGTCCTGGCCGAGCAGGCCGAACTGAGCCACGAGGTCGATGTGGACGCCGCGAAGCGCGCGCTCGAAGAGGCGCAGGCGTCCGGCGACGAGGACGGCACCATCGAGCGGCGGGCGCGCGCCCGGCTGCGCGCGGCGGGCATCGAAGCCTAGTATCGAGGCCGAGCGGAACGGCGGGGGGACTTGGGCGAGCACCTGGCAGTGGACGTCGGCGCGGTGCTCGCCGCCCTCGCCGCGGTGTGCGCGCTCGTGTTCCTCGCGATGGCGGTACGCCGCCGCCTGTTCGTGCGCGGCGGCGGCGCGGTCGAGTGCAGCCTGCGGGAGCTGCCGGCCGAGGAGGGCGGCGCCCCGGGAGTGTGGCGCCTGGGCATCGGCCGCTACAAGGGCGATGTCCTGCACTGGCACCGCGTGTTCGGACTCAGCAGACGGCCCCGGCAGGTGATCCACCGCCGGGGCCTCGTCGTGTCCAACCGCAGGCGCCCCGATCCGGAGGAGGCCGACGGCCTGCTGCCGGACGTGAGCATCATCGAGGTCCGCGACGGCGACCTGCGGGTCGAGCTCGCGATGGGCGCGTCCGCGCTGACCGGCTTCCTGGCATGGCTGGAGGCGGCGCCCCCCGGCTTCCCGGTGGACCTGCACGTCCCCGAGTAGACACGTCCCCGAGTGTCCCCGGGTGGACACGTTCCCGAGTGGACGTCCGGAGCCCAGCCGTTGCCCCAGGCTTTTCACGGCTTGTCCCGTGCGGCTCACCTACCGGATCGGCCCACCCGGTTCGGCATGGGCGGGTAAGGGCGCGGTATCGGTTCGTCCTGCGTACGGTCGTGCGAGTTGCCGGTGACGGAGCGTGTCGAGATGATCGCTGCTGGTCAGCTCTCTCTTCCCGTTCGCAGGAGTCCAAGTGCGCAAGCTGCTCAGTGGGTCGGCCGTGATGCTGCCCGCCGCGACCGTGTCCCTCCTGGCGTTGTCCGCGGTCCCGCCCGCCGGCGCGGCGCCGGCCCGTCCCGACCTCGCCGAGCTGGTGACGATCGGGGACGTGCGGCGGCACCTGGAGGCGTTCCAGCAGATCGCCGACTACAACGGCGGCAACCGGGCGGCGGGCACGTCCGGGTACGACGTCTCGGTGAAGTACGTCGTGGGGCGGCTGCGCAAGGCGGGGTTCTCGCCGACCGTGCAGAAGTTCACCTACCCGTACTGGCTGGAGCGCTCGGAGCCGGTGATGTCCCGGACGGGCGGCAAGAGCAAGAAGAAGACGTACAAGGCGGGCGAGGACTTCGCCGCGATGATGTACTCGGGCTCCGGTGACGTCACCGCCCGCGTGTTCGCCGTGGACGTCCCGGCGAAGGGCGAAGAGGGCACCAGCGGGTGCGAGAAGAAGGACTTCAAGGGGTTCGACAAGGGCGCGATCGCGCTCATGCAGCGCGGGAAGTGCTCGTTCGAGGTGAAGGCCGCGCGCGCGCGGAGCGCGGGTGCGGCGGCGGCCGTCATCTACAACAAGCCCGGTGAGAAGGGCCCGATCAACGGGACGGTCGCGAAGCCGGCGAAGCTGCCGGTGGTCTCCACGAGCCACGAGGTCGGCGCGGCGCTCGCGAAGGCCGCGGCGAAGGGCGGGCTGACGCTGCGGGTGAAGACGGACACCGAGCACGGGAAGCGGTCGTCCAGCAACGTCATCGCCGACACGAAGCGGGGCCGCGCCGACAACGTGGTCGTCGTCGGCGCGCACCTGGACAGCGTGCGAGAGGGCGCGGGCATCAACGACAACGCGACGGGTTCGGCGGCGGTGCTCGCGGTCGCCGAGGAGATCGCCGCGCTCGGCGAGAAGGGCCTGCGGAACCGGGTGCGGTTCGCCTGGTGGGGCGCCGAGGAGGAGGGCCTGCGCGGTTCGACCCACTACGTCGAGAAGATGGACCCGTCCGACCGGCGGAACATCGCCGTGAACCTCAACTTCGACATGCTCGGCTCGGTGAACGGGATCCGCGCCGTGTACGACGGCGACCACTCGCTCGGCCAGGGCACGACCCCGCCGCCCGGGTCGGCGGCGATCGAGAAGATGTTCCGCGAGTACTACAAGGACCGCGACCTGCCGACGGCCGAGAGCGTCTTCAACGGCCGCTCCGACTACGGCCCGTTCATCGACCACGGCATCCCGGCGGGCGGCATCGCGACCGGCGCGGACGGCGTGAAGACGGCGGCGGAGGCGAAGGCGTACGGGGGGCGCGCGGGCAAGACCTACGACCCGTGCTACCACGCGAAGTGCGACCGGATGAAGAACGTGAACCTGAAGATGCTGGACACGAACGTCGACGGCGTCGCGCACGTGACGCAGCTGCTCGCGGCCAGCACGGTCGCGGTGAACGGCGACGCCCGGCTGCTCCCGTCGGCGCTCGGCGCGGCGGCCCCGCTGTGGAGCGGCGGCCACCTGCTCCGCTGAGCGGGCGAAGCGACCGCGAGACGGGACGAGACGAGACGGGACGGGACGAGACGAGACGGGACGGGACGGGGCGGGGCCGGCGATCGGCCCCGCCCCGTTCGCATGCGCGGGCACGCGTGCCCGGCGCGCCGGTCGTCCTAGCGTTCGCCGCCCGGCTTCCACAGGACGTCGCCGTGCTCGAGGTTCGCGACGCGGCAGAGGATGAACAGCAGGTCCGACAGGCGGTTCAGGTACTTCACGGCCAGCGGGTTGACGCCGCCGGGCGCGGCCTCGGGGTCGTCCACGGCGGCGGCGCCGTGCGCCTCGACGGCCGCCCACGCGGAGCGTTCGGCGCGCCGGGTGACGGTCCGCGCGACGTGCAGCAGCGCGGCGCCGGGCGTCCCGCCGGGCAGGATGAAGCTGCGCAGCGGCGTCAGCTTCGCGTTCTGCTCGTCGCAGGCCGCTTCGAGCCGCTCGATGTACGACGCCTCGATGCGCAGCGGCGGGTACTCGGGGTCCGGGACGACCGGGGCGCACAGGTCCGCGCCGACGTCGAACATGTCGTTCTGCACGCGGACGAGGAGCGCGGCGACGTCCTCGGGGAGGGAGCCGAGGGCGAGCGCGGCGCCGATCGCGGCGTTGGCCTCCTCGACGTCGGCGTAGGCGGCCAGGCGCGGGTCGGTCTTGCGGGTGCGGGACGCGTCGCCCAGCGCGGTGGTCCCGTCGTCGCCCGTCCGGGTGTAGATCCGGGACAGCACGACCGGGTTCTCCCTGTTCTTCGCCATGCCGGTCACCCTAACGCCGGGCTCCGTTCCGAAGGGCGTTCGGTAGTGTTCGACGACCTGGTCCGTGCAGGAGGTGCGCCGTGTACGACTACATCATCGTGGGGGCGGGCAGCGCGGGGTGCGTGCTGGCCGCCCGGCTGACCGAGGACCCGTCGGTCACGGTGCTGCTGCTGGAGGCGGGCCCGCCCGACGACGCCCCCGAAATCCACATCCCGGCGGCCGTCGCGTCGCTGATCAAGGGCCCGTACGACTGGGACTACGCGACCGTCCCGCAGGAGCACGCCGCGGGCCGCAGCGTGTACTGGCCGCGCGGGCGGACGCTCGGCGGCAGCTCGTCCACCAACGCGATGATCTACACCCGGGGCGCCCGGCTCGACTACGACACCTGGCGGGACGAGCACGGCTGCACCGGCTGGGGCTACGCGGACCTCCTGCCGTACTTCCGCCGGGCCGAGGACCAGCAGCGCGGCGAGAGCCCGTACCACGGCGTCGGCGGCCCGCTCCGCGTCGAGGACCTGCGCTTCAAGCACCCGCTGACCCAGGCGTGGGTGAAGTCGGCGAAGGCGCACGGGCTCGCCGCCAACCCCGACTTCAACGGCCCCGACCAGGACGGCGTGGGCTTCTACCAGGTCACGCACAGGCGCGGGCGCCGCTGGTCGGCGGCCGCCGGGTACCTGCACCCGGTCGAGTACCGCCCGAACCTCACCGTCGTCACCGACGCGCTCGCGACGCGCGTCCTGATCGAGGACGGACGCGCGACGGGCGTGACGTACGAGGCGCGCGGGGAGTCGCTGACGGCCCGCGCCGACCGCGAGGTCGTGCTGTCGGGCGGGGCGGTGAACAGCCCGCAGCTCCTCATGCTGTCGGGCGTCGGGCCCGCCGACCATCTCCGCGAGCACGGCATCAAGGTGCTCGTGGACTCGCCCGTCGGCCGGAACTTGCAAGACCACCCGTTCGTGAACGTCATGTTCGCCACGCCCCGGACCAAGAACCTCTGGGAGCAGGCGAACGCCCGCGCGTTCGCGCTGCACTCCGCTCTGGGGCGCGGCCCGTACGCGTCGAACGTCGCGGAGGCGGGCGGGTTCGTCCGGACGTCCGAGGGGCTTCCCGCGCCCGACCTGCAGTACCACGTGCTGCCGACCCCGTTCATCGACCAGGGGCTCGTCGAACCGTCGCAGCGGCTGCTGTCGGTGCTGGTCACCGCGATCGCCGTCCGGAGCCGGGGGACGCTCGCGCTGCGCTCCGCGAGCCCGTACGCCAAGCCGCTGATCGACCCCGCGTACCTGTCGGACGAGGCCGACCTCGACATCCTGGTCGCGGGGGTGAAGCAGGCCCGCGCGATCGCCGACACCGGCCCGCTCGCGTCGCTGCTCGGCGGCGAGTTCGCCCCCGGCGAGCAGGTGTCGGGCGACGCGGCGATCGCCGAGTTCGTCCGCCGCGAGTGCGCGACGCTGTTCCATCCGACGAGCACGTGCGCGATGGGCGCGGTCGTGGACGCCGAGCTGCGGGTGCTGGGCGTCGCGGGCCTGCGGGTGGTCGACGCGTCCGTCATGCCGTCCGTCCCGCGCGGCAACACCAACGCCCCGACGATCGCGATCGCCGAGCGCGCGGCCGACCTGATCCGCGGCGCGACCCCCCTCGCCCCCGAGGAGACCGGCTGAGGCGCCCGTCCGTCCGGAACGAGGAACGCCCCCGTCCGTCCGGACGGGGGCGTTCTGTGCGGGACGCGCGCCGTGCGCGTGCAACCCGCGGCGGTCACCGCTTGAGCGCCTTCGCGAGGCGGACGCGGCGGGCCCGGCGGGCCTCGCTCCGGCGCTGCCGTACGCGGTCGTCGATGATGTCCCGGGTGATCTCCGGACGGATCATGGTCGTTCTCCTCGTGTTCCGCCGGGCCCTCGCGGCCCGACATCTACGAGGTTCGTCCTAAGGCGGTGCCTCCCGCATCGGGACGACGGCTTATCCGGGGGCCTCAGAACCGCCTTAGACGCCCGGGACGGCTTATCCGCGGGGGGTGGGACTCGTGGAGACGCGGCATAAGGTGCTTTACTAGCGAGTACTACGCATGCAAGCGAGCACTTACTGGCCCTCCCGGGAGGTTCCCATGTCCGTGGCCACGGAGAGCACCGAGAAGACGTTCGCGTCGCTGAACCCGGCCACCGGCGAGGTCGTCGCCGAGCACCCCGTCCACGACGGGGCGGACGTCGCCGCCGCGATCGACCGGGCCCGGGAGGCGTCCCGCTGGTGGGGCGAGCTGGGCTGGCGCGAGCGCCGGCTGCGGCTCCTCAACGTCAAGGGGTCCCTCGCGCGCAACCTCAACCGGATGGCCGAGATCATCCATCAGGAGACCGGCAAGCCGGTCGCCGACGCGCAGCTCGAGACGATCATGGCGATCTCGCACCTGGACTGGGCGGCGCGCAACGCGCAGAAGGTGCTCGGGCCGCGCAGCGTCTACCCGGGCATGATGGCGATCAACCAGAAGTGCACGCTGGAGTACCAGCCGCTCGGCGTCGTCGGCGTCATCGGACCCTGGAACTACCCGATCTTCACCCCGATCGGCTCGATCGCGTACGCGCTCGCCGCCGGGAACGCCGTCGTGTTCAAGCCGTCCGAGTTCACCCCGGGCGTCGGGACGTACCTCGCCGAGCTGGTCGCCGGGGTCGTCCCCGAGCACCCGGTCCTGCAGGTCGTGACCGGGTACGGCGCGACGGGCGCCGCGCTCGCGTCGTCCCCGCACATCGGCAAGCTCGCCTTCACCGGCTCCGCGCCCACCGCGCGCAAGGTGATGGCAGCCTGCGCCGAGAACCTCACCCCGATCGTCGCCGAGTGCGGCGGCAAGGACGCCTGCATCGTCGACGCCGACGCCGACCTCGACGCCGCCGCGGACGCCGCGCTGTGGGGCGCGATGTCGAACGCCGGGCAGACCTGCATCGGCGTCGAGCGGATCTACGTCGTCGACCGCGCCTACGACGCGTTCCTCGGCAAGCTCACCGACAAGGCCCGCGAGCTGCGCCCCGGCTTCGACCGCGAGGCCGCCTACGGTCCGATCACGATGCCCGGCCAGCTCGACATCATCGAGCGGCACATCAAGGACGCCATCGCCAAGGGCGGGAAGGCCGTCGTCGGCGGGCCCGAGTCCGTCCGCAAGCCGTACGTGGAGCCGGTCGTCCTCACCGACGTCCCGGACGACTCCGCCGCCGTCTGCGAGGAGACGTTCGGCCCGACGATCACCGTGCACCGGGTCGCCTCGCTCGACGAGGCCGTCGAGAAGGCGAACCGCACGAGCTACGGGCTCGCGGGGACGATCTTCTCCGGCAGCAAGTCGCGCGCGATGGAGGCGGCCCGCGCGATGCGGTCCGGCATGACGTCCATCAACGCGTTCGCCGCGTTCGCGCAGGTCGCGGCGCTGCCGTTCGGCGGCGTCGGGGAGTCCGGCTTCGGCCGGATCCACGGCGCGGACGGGCTGCGCGAGTTCGCCCGCCCGAAGGCGATCACCCGGCAGCGGTTCGCGACCATGAACCTGACGTCGTTCGGCCGCTCCGAGAAGGAGATGGCGCGCGTCCTCGGCCTCATCAACATGCTGCACGGCAAGCACTACAAGCGGTGACCATGGACGGCGGTTTCGCACCGGTGCGCAGCGGATGGCGGGCCACGCTGCGCCCGGTGCCGCCGCCTCCGGACGGGTTCCGCCCGTTCGCCGACGCCGACCTGCACGTCCTCGCCGCCCTCATGTGGGACGCCTACCGCGGCACCCCCGACGAGGACGACGTGGGCGGCCCCGACGGCGCGCTGCGGGAACTGCGGCTGACGCTGGCCGGCGAGTACGGCACGTTCCTGCCCGGCGCGTCGTTCGTCGCCGAACCGGACGGACGTCCCGTCGCCGCGGCCCTCGTGACCGTGTACCGGGACGAGCCGCTGCTCGCGTTCCTGTTCACGGCGCCGTCCTGCACCGGCCGAGGGCTCGGCCGCGAGCTCGTCCTGGCGGTGATGCACGCCCTCGCCGAGGGCGGGCACGACACCCTCACCCTCGCGGTGACCCGCCGCAACCGCCGTGCCCGGCTCCTCTACGGCCGCCTCGGCTTCGTCGAGATCGGTTAGGCGACGGTGAAGCCGCCGCCGACCGGCGGGACGGATCCGGTCACGTGGCCGGCGCCGCCGGCGGCCGGCCGCCGTGCCGCGGTCAGGCGTCGGGGATCCAGCTCCCGTGGAACCCGGCCGGGACCCGGCGGGGCAGGCGGACGGACGCGACGGTGCGGGCGACGTCCATCGCGTCCAGGACGACGAGGTCGGCGCCGGACGAGCCGGACACGATCGACAGCAGCCAGCCCTCGTCCTCTGCGCGCGCGCCCTCGGCCGGGACGAACACCGCCTCGCCCACGTGGACGTCGCCGTCGAACTCGCGCGTGGACGACGAGCCGTCGCGCACGTCGTACTTCACGATCGCGTTCCCGGACACCGTGTAGAGGTACCGGTGCGGCAGGCCCGTCCGGGCGTCGTCGTGGGTGGGGAACTCGATGGGCCGGTCGTCCAGCCGCTCCTCGGCGGCGCGCCCGGTCGCGGGGTCGAGCGTCCAGCGGTGCAGGCTCGCCTTGTCGAGCAGCCCGGCCTCGCGGGCGGGATCGGCGGAGCCGCCGATCATCGCCCACACGGACATGAAGTCGCCGGGCGCGTAGCGGACGGCGTCGAGGACGATCCGGCCCGCCGCGTCCTCGTGCGCGTTCCCGACGTGGAAGACGTAGCACGGGTCGACGTCGAACCAGCGGACGCCCCCGGCGGCGTCCCGGCGCATGACGCCGAGCCGCGCCCCGTACGCGTCGTCCCAGCGGAACGGCATGGACGTCCCGCCCGTCGCCAGGTCGACGTCGAAGACGACGGGCAGGTCGAGCCAGACGACGTGGTTCTCGGTGATCGCGAAGTCGTGCATCATCGTGCCCGCGGGCACCTCGATCTCGCGGCTCTCCACGAGGCGTCCGTCCGCCGCGAGACGGTGGTAGGTGAGGTGCGGCGGGAAGACGCCGTAGCCGAAGAACAGCAGCTCGCCGGTCGCCGGGTCCTGCTTGGGGTGCGCGGTCATCGCGGTGGTGAGGCGCCCGCCGAAGTCGCGGGTGCCGAGCGTCTCGAGGTCGGGCGACACCGCGTGGGGGAGCCCGGCCTCGACGAGCGCGAGGATCTCGCCGGCGTGCGGGACGACGTGGGTGTTCGCGGGGACGGCGGTGAGGTCGAGGGTCCCGTCGTCCCGCACGTACGGGGCGTCCTCGGTGAGCTCCCGGGTCCGGACCCAGCGGTTGCGGTACCACTCGGCGCGGCCCGCGCGGAGCCGCACGCCGTGGATCATCCCCGGGCCGGTGAACCAGTGGCCGCTCGGCTGTCCCGGCCGGGGGTTGGGGCCGTTGCGGAAGTAGCGTCCGGCCAGTTCGGGCGGGAGGGCGCCGGTGACGGGCAGGTCCAGCGCCTCGATCTCGTCCGGGACCGGGGCGAGATGCCCGTCGAGCCACATGCCGGTGTCCTGGGTCATGGTGAATCCTGCCTTTCGGTGGGGCGGACGGTACTTCGGCGCGGTCGGGGTCACCTCGGGTGCACATTCCACTTCTGACAGGTCGAACCTAGACATTCTATTTGTGACATGTCAAGAGAGGAATGTAGGGTGGACGCCATGAGCCTGCGACACGCCGTGCTGGGACTGATCGCCGAACTGGACGGAGCCAGCGGCTACGACCTGCTGAAGATGTTCGAGATCTCGCTCGCGAACGTGTGGCCGGCCACGCAGAGCCAGGTTTACGGCGAACTCGGGAAGCTCGCCGACGCCGGGCTCATCGACGCGGCCGACGAGGGCCCGCGCGGCCGCAGGGAGTACACGATCACCGAGGCGGGGCGGGCCGAGCTGCACCGCTGGCTGGTGGAGGCCGAGCCCAAGAAGCCGATGCGCGACGAGACGCTGCTCCGCGTCTTCCTGCTCGGCGGCGTCACGCCGGGGGAGGCGCAGGAGTTCATGCGGGCCCAGACCGACCGGCTGAACAGCGCCCTGGACGGCCTCGCCGCCCTCGACGAGACCGTGGACTGGGACGACGACGACCTCTCGCGCTACGGACGGCTCGTCATCGAGTACGGCAGGCGGTCCATCGCGATGCGCCGCGACTGGTTCGAGTGGGCCAGCGCCGAGATGCGGTCGTTCGACGAGCCCGCCCGCTAGCGCGGGCCGCCGTCCGCCGGGCCGCCGCCCTCGGGGGCGCGGCGGCCCGGCCCGCCGGTGGGGCCGCGGCCTGGGTCAGCGGAAGTCGTCGGCGTGGTCGGCGGCCCAGTCGGCGAACGTGCGCCCCGGACGTCCGGTGATGCGCTCGACCTCGCCGGTCGGTTCGACGGCGGTGTCCACGGCGTCCGCGCGCAGGCGCAGCAGGACGTCCACCAGGCCCTCCCGCATGTAGGGCAGCGCCAGCATCTCCTCGCGCGCCTCCTCCGGGGTGATCTCCTCGAAGGACGCCGGGAGGCCGGTCGCGTCGGCGATGGCGCGGACCTTGTCCGGGCTCGTCAGCGCCTCGGGGCCGCTCAGCACCGGACGCATGCCCAGCAGCGCGTCCGTCAGCAGGGCGCGGCCCGCGACGGCGGCGACGTCACGCTCGTGGACGGGCGTCGAGCGGGCCGCCGCGTACGGCTCGCGCACCGGACGTCCGGCGCGGATCGCGTCCCGCCAGCCCAGCGCGTTGGACGCGAACTCGCCGGGGCGCACGAACGTCCACTCGAGCCCGGAGTCCTCGATCGCGGCCTCGAACGCGAGGTGGTGCGCGGCGAGCTCGTTGGCCGGGTCGGGGTCGAGCGCGGCGGCCGACGACAGCAGGACGACGCGGCGGACGCCGTGCTCGGCGGCGCGGGGGAGCAGGTCGCCGAGCCCGTCCCAGAACGCCGCGGGGTTGAGGAAGATCGCCGTGACGCCGTCCAGCGGCATGTCGGCGGTGCGGGCGACCTCGGCATCGGCGGGCAGCCGCGCGGTCGCCGGGTCGCGGGTGAGGGCGCGGACCTTCGCGCCCGCGCAGAGCAGCTCGCCGACCACGTGGCGGCCGACGTTACCGGTGGCTCCGGTGACGAGGAACATGGCGGTACTCGCTTTCCGTTGGGAACCGCTCCAGGTTCAACCAAACGGATGAAGTTGTCAACCAAGTGGATGAAGTGGCGGGCGCGCGGTTACGATGGCCGCGTGACGGAACGCAGGCCACGGGCGCGGCGGGCGCCGGAACCGGACGAGCGCAGGCTCGACGCCGAGCGCACGCGCAGGCTCCTCCTGGAGGCGGCGCTGGACGAGTTCTCCGCCAAGGGGTACGCGGGGGCCCGCGTCCAGGACATCGCCGACCGGGCCGGGGTCAACAAGCAGCTGATCAGCTACCACTTCGGCGGCAAGGAGGGCCTGTACCGCGAGCTCGGCCGCCGCTGGCTGGAGCGCGAGGCCGAGTTCAACGACCCCGGCGTCCCGCTGCACGAGCTCGTCGTCCGGTACCTGCGCAACGCGCTGGACGACCCGCGCGGCTCGCGGCTCGAGGCATGGCGCGGCCTCACCGAGGACCCCGGCGAGGCGCGGCCCGAGTCGCCCGAGGACCTGTCGGACATGGAGCGCCGCAAGGCCGCCGGCGAGATCGCCGACGACCTCGAACCCGGCTACGTGATGCTCGCCCTGCACGCGCTGGTGTCGCTGCCGATCACCCGGCCGACGGTCGTCCGGGACGTCCTCGGCGAAGACCCCGCGTCCCCCGGGTTCCGCGAACGCTACGCCGAGCAGCTCGCCCGGATCGTCCGCCACCTCGCGGGCTGAGGCGCCCGGGTCAATCCTGCCAGAACTGGAACAGGGCGTGGCCGATCGCGATCTGCAGCTCCTCCAGGCCGATCGCGTCGGTGATGTAGTAGACGACGTTGAAGAAGCCCTCGTTGATGGGGCCGAGCCACAGCAGCGCGACCAGCACCAGGAACGCGTACCCCGCGTACTGGTTCGCCTGCCGCACCCAGCTCCGCGGCAGGTACGGCTCGATGATCCCGAAGCCGTCCAGGCCGGGGATCGGCAGCAGGTTCAGGATCGCGGCCGTCACCTGCAGGAACGCCAGGAACGCCACGCCGACCCAGAAGACGCTGTGGGAGTCGTCCGCGAGGGTGTTGAGCAGGACGGCCAGGACGATCGCGAACAGGATGTTCGACAGCGGGCCCGCCGCCGAGATGAGGCTGTGCCGGATCTTCCCGCGGATCGAGTGCCGGTCGATCCACACCGCGCCGCCCGGCAGGCCGATGCCGCCGAGCAGGATGAACAGCACCGGGATCGCGAAGCTCAGCACCATGTCGGCGTACTTGAACGGGTTGAGCGTCAGGTAGCCCTTGGTCGCGACGCTGTGGTCCCCGGAGCGGAACGCCGTGTAGGCGTGCCCGAACTCGTGCAGGCACAGCGACAGGATCCACCCGGCCAGCACGAACACGAACAGCGCGATCCGGGCCGGCTGGTCGGTGATCTGCCCGTACCGCCACGTCACCAGCCCCGCCAGGGCGGTCGCCGCCACGATCAGCAGGAACACCGGGCTCGGCCGGACGGCCGAACCTCCCCGCGTGCCCTGCGCGATGTCCGTCATGTCATGCCCCTTCCGCCGCGATGGCGGGCACGACGTAGGTGCGCAGGAAGCGGCGCAGCCCGTCGGCGTCCCGGTCGCGGTCCATCACGATCAGCGAGGTGATGATCCGGAAGAGGAACTCCACCGTGCCCTCCACCTCGATGTCCGGCCTGAGCGTCCGCTGCCGCTGCGCGCGCTCGAAGTGGGGCCGGACGTACTCGCAGCACAGGTCGAGGACGTGCTCGGCCGCCCCCGCCACGGCCGCCTGCATGTGCCCCGCCGCCTCCGGCACGAGGAAGTGCGCGATCGTCGGCGCGCCGCGGACGTACTCGACCGCGTCCAGCGTGCCCTCGACGATCGCCTCCGGCACCGACCGCTCCCTGCGGAGCCGGTCGGTGAGGTGGTCGAGGAAGCGCAGCAGGTCGCGCACCACGACGGCGAGGATCAGTTCGTCGCGTCCCCCGGTGACGGCCCGGTAGACCGTCGCCCGGGACAGCTTCGCCGCGGCGGCGATGTCCTCGACCGTGGTCTTGGCCACCCCGAACCGGCCGAAGCACTCTTCGGCGGCGTCGATGATGCGCTCACGGGTGGCGTCGGAGGCGACCGGGGGCATGCCCTGAACATTACCGGGCCGTGCCCGGTGACCGACCCCGCCCGGCGCCCCCGGCGCGCGGCCGGAACGGGGGGCCGCGTCGCCGTCCCCGTGCATGGACGGCGCCGGGGGCATGATCGGCGTCCGCGGCCCCGCACCCGGCCGTCGCCAGGCCGCGTTCTCCGAGGCGGTCCGGAGCACCGGCGGCAGCCGGACGAGGGACGATCCGGCACGTCGCCTCGTGTTCGACTAGACGAGCCCGGTGCCGAGTCGTCTCGCCTGTCCGCGGCGCCGCGGGTGGGCGGCCTGCACGTACCCCGGACTCGATGAGGCGGAACGCGAGGTCCGCTCAGGATTGTCGCGTCCTGCCGGAACGATCGTGCAGCCGGGCGATGGGGAGCAGCATCGCCATGGTCAACCCGCTCAGCAGGCCGAAGGCCAGGTGGAAGTCGCCCAGGCCGTCGCGCAGAAAGCCGATCAGCAGCGGTGCCAGCGCGGCGCAGGCGTAGCCGACGAAGAACGCCATCGCGCTGATCCTCCCGGCCTCGGCGGCGTCCCGGCCGATCGCCACCGGCAGCGTGAGCACCAGAGGGAAGAGGCCGCCGTGCCCGATGCCCAGCGCCAGGATCCAGACCCAGGACGCGGTGTCCGGGGCGGCCGCCAGTCCGGCGAAGCCGACAGCGGTCAGTGCCGTGGTCAACGCCAGTCCGACGCGCCGGTCGGTGCGTTCGCCCAGCAGCATGGGGACGGCCAGCATCGCGACGACCTGGACGGCGATCATCACGGTGAGCAGTGCCCCCGCCCCGGGGGCGCTGTGGCCCGCGTCATCGTGGAGCAGTGGTGCCACCCAGGCCAACTCGCAGTAGTAGAGCCCGGAGTTCCCGGCGGACAGCGCCGTGATGCGCCAGGCCGCGGCGCTGCGCCAGGGCAGGCCGCGAGTGGCCGGTCCGGCGGGGCTCGCGAAGGCGTCCAGGCCGAGCGGGCCCTTGGCGGCCCGCCACACCACCATCCCCGCGAGTGCGAGCACGCTCCAGGACCCCAGCGCGCCGGGCCAGGAGTCCAGTGCGTCCGCCAGCGGTGCGCTGACCCCGGCGGCGACCGCGCCGCCCAGCCCCAGGCCGGCGGTGTAGATGCCGGTGACCAGGCTCGCGCGGTCGGCGAACCGCGTCTTGACCACCACGGGCAGCAGCGTCTGGGCGATCGCGATCCCGGCACCGACGACGGCGGCACAGCTCAGTTGCAGTGCCGTCGAGCCGCCGATCCCGCGGGCCGCCGTCGCGGCCGCGATGATGGCGAGTCCCAGCAGCACCGCGTGCTGTAGTCCGATCCGGCGGGCGACGACCGCCGCCAGCGGGGCGCACAGTCCCATGGCCAGGGTCGGGATGGTCGTCAGCAGTGAGATGTCCGCGGCCGACAGTTTCATGTCGGCGCGGATGCGGTCCACCAGCGGTGACACTGCGGCGATCGCCGGTCGCAGGTTGGCCGCCGCGACGAACAGGGCCACGGCCGCCGCGCCCAGAGCCGCGCGCGCCCGGCGCGCCTCCGGTTCCCGGGTCAGCGTCATGAGCTTCTCCATGATCTTGGACGTTTGATGTCCGAGTTGTATCACAACTCGGATATTCGGTGTCCGAGTTCCGATAGGGTGGGGTCATGAAGCTGTCCAATGGGGTGGAATGGGCGCTGCACGGCTGCGTCACGCTCAGCCAGGCCGCGGAGCCGGTACCGGCGACGCGGATCGCGGAGCTCCACGCCATCCCCCCGGCCTACCTGGCCAAGCATCTGCAAGCGCTGTCCCGGGCGGGCATCGTGCGCTCCACCGCGGGGCAGGCCGGTGGTTACACCCTCACCCGCCCCGCGTCCGCGATCACCGTGCTGGAGGTCGTCCGGGCCATCGACGGAACCGAGCCCGCCTATCGGTGTACCGAAATCCGGCAGAACGGACCGCTCGCCGTCCCCGCCGACCGATGCGCACGCCCCTGCGCCATCGCGCGTGCCATGGCGGCCGCCCAGGACGCCTGGTCCACCGCACTAACGAGCGTCACCATCGCCGACCTGGCCGCCGACATCGACGCCGACAGCGGCGGCACCGCGCTGCCCCAGGTACGTCGCTGGCTGGCGGCCGCGCGCGGCTGACCCTCCCGTCAGAGGGGAGCCCGGAGTCGTGAGCCGCGCCGACGACCGCGCCCGCCTCGTCGCGTCTCCCGCGAGATCGCCCGAGCCCGCCTGACGGCCGGGTGACGAGCAGCCATATCCATCCGAATATCGAATGCTGATCCATATCGGTATTGGACACACTCGAACTGCCGGTGATCTTCTAGCGCGCATGACACGACCTCTTCGCCGCCTGGGCGTCGCGGCGCTCACCACCTGCGCGCTGCTCGCCGGCGCCGCCTGCGGAGCCGCCCCCGCCGACACCCGCGTCGCGATACCCGCCGCCGACACCGGCACCGTCGCCTCGAACGCCGCCCTGGAAAAGACGCTGGCCGAACTGGAAACGTCCTACAACGCCCGCATCGGCGCGGTGGGCATCGACCTGGCCACCGGCAAGACCGTCGGCTACCGCTCCGGCGAACGCTTCCCGTTCAACTCGATGTTCAAGGTGTTCGCATGCTCCGCCGTCCTGCACAAGGCGCGGACCGACAGCCCCGGGCTCATGGACAAGGTGATCCGCTGGACGTCCGACGACATGTCCGGGCTGACCGGGAACTCGCCGGAGACCACCGAGTACACCGACACCGGCATGACGCCCGCCCAGTTGTGCCGCGCGGGGATCACCAAGTCCGACGGCTTCGCGGGCAACATGCTGCTGGAGCAGATCGGCGGACCGTCCGGCCTCACGGCGTACTTCCGCTCCACCGGCGACCGGGTGAGCCGCCTCGACCGTCCCGAGCCGTACCTGACCGAGTGGGAGCCCGGCCAGGTCCGCGACACCACCACCCCCGCCGCGTCGGCCCGCACCTTCGCCGAACTCACCACCGGCAAGGCCCTCCACCCCCGTGACCGCGAACGGCTGGTCGGCTGGCTGAAGGCCAGCCTCACCGGCGCCAAGCGGATCAAGGCCGGGCTGCCCACGGACTGGACGGTCGGCGACAAGACCGGCACCGGCGGCGCGTCGAACCACGGCACCGCCAATGACATCGCGATCGTCTGGTCGCCCGGGACGAAGGCCCCGATGATCCTCTCCGTCCTCACCAACCGCACCACCGACGACACCCCGCACGACGACAAGGTGATCGCAGACACCGCCACCGCCCTGGCCCAAGCCCTCGGCCGCCTCTGACCCGCGCTACGTCCGGCCATGTTCCGGACGGAAGAACCGCGTCACCCGGTCCGCCGCGCCGGGGTCCGCCGCGGCGAGCATGTCCAGGAGGCCGTCGCTGGAGGACGCCGAGATGTGGACGCGGCCCGTCGCGCGCCACACGTCGTCCCGGTCCCGCGTGATCGCCCACTCGGGGAAGAGCCGCTGCAGGAACAGCAGCAGCACGCTCTCGTTCACGCGGGCACCGGTTCGAGTTCGGCCCACACGACCTTCCCGCCCTCGCTCAGCGGACGGGTGCCCCAGCGGCGCACGAGCGCCTCGATGAGCAGGAGCCCGCGCCCCGACTCGGCGGCGAAGTCCACCGGACGGACGATCGGCGGCGCGTCCGACACGTCCCACGCCTCCACCACCGCCGCGCCGTCGTCCCGCCGGTAGGCCCGGACGACCACGGGGTCGCCCGCCCGCGACCCGTGCCGGATCGCGTTGGTCGCCAGCTCGCTGATCACGGTCCGGGCGACGTCGTCGTCCAGCCGCCACGCCCCGAACGTCACCGCGACGAAGTCGCGCACCTGCTTGATCGCCCCCGGATCCGCCTTGATCACGAGCGTATGTGGCTCACTGGACATGGTCACCTCACCGATTGTCGATTCCCGGTGACAGAGTGCGCTCGGCGGCTTACCGTTGTCGCGTGCCCCCGCAAGATCTGGAAATGCGCCGATCTTGAAAGGCTGGACCAGGTGACGAACGAACCCCCCGACCCGCTGGCGAGCATGTGGGCATGGATCGCGTACCAACTGCGGTTTCAGCGTGTCGAGCGTGGCTGGACGGGTGACGATGTGGCCAAGCTCCTCAACTGCTCGCGTGCCACGATTTCCAGACTCGAGGGCGGGGAAGCCCGCTTGACGGAGAAGCAGGCGGCAAAGCTAGACAAAGAGTGGAGACTGGGGAGGTTTTTCGCGGCTGCGCTGTGGTACGCCCGCCTCGCCCCAGAGCCGCAGTGGTTGGCGACCTACACCAACTTCGAGGGTCGCGCCGCAATGGTTCAGATGTTCAACGGACAGGTAGTTCCGGCCCTTCTCCAAACGCCCGACTATGCCCGGTGTCTCCTGGAGAGCGGACATAACAGCGAAGAGGTGGTGAAAAAGGCACTCGCTGGCCGCCTTGGACGTCAGAAGGTTCTTTCCCGGTCCGAACCGCCGGAACTCTGGGTCCTGATCACCGAAAACGTTCTGACGTGGCCTGTCGGTGGAAAGGAGGTCATGCTGGCTCAACTCGCGCACCTTCAGGAGTCGGCAGGTCGACCCAACATCACTTTGCGTATCGTCCCTTGTCGATCGGGTGCTTCCGAAGCGCTGGACGGCGCGTTCAAGATCATGACTGTGCGTGAGGGAGAAATCGGTTATATTGAGGCCGCCACCGGCGGACGTCTTATCCGGGACGTCGATGGCGCGCGTGCGCTGAGGATGCGCTTTGAGCGCATTGGAGCGAAAGCGCTCCCTGTGGACTCCACGGAAGAGATGATTCAGCGAGCTATGGAGGCGCTAGGGTGACATATCCTGATTGGCGAAAGGCAAGCCGCTCCGTCGACGGAACGTCCGCCCAGTGTGTGGAGATTGCCGCGCTTCCGGATGGCATCGGGGTTCGTGACAGCAAGGACCCTGAGGCTGGCCATCTCATTCTCACTCCCGCTGCCTTCCGCAAGTTGGTTGAGCGGTGCAAGTGACCCGGTGGCGGAAGTCGCGGAGAAGTGGATCGCAGGGGGATGCGTGCGTGGAGGTCGCTGCTTTGCCTGGTGGGGTCGGGGTGCGGGACAGCAAGAAGCCTGAGGGTGGGCATCTCGTCCTCGGGGCCGCGGCGTTCCGGGTGTTGCTGGACGAGCTCAAGCGGTAGTCAGAGCGCGTAGTTCCGCAGGTGGCGGAGCGCGAGGGCGGCGTGCGGGCCCTGCGTGGTCAGCGTCGATCGTTCGGCGGGGAGGCGGCGGGCGCCGACGCGGCAGAACTCGGACGCGGGGCCGCGGATCACCGACTCGGCCTGCGGATCACCGAACTCCCAGGTGTCGCCGTCGGGGGCGGTCAGTTCGCATCGGACGGGTCCCGCCTGTTCGCCTGCCGCGGCGAGCGCGTACGGGAGGGTGCGGTGGGCGAGCCAGGCGATGGCCGTCCGCGACGAGCCGGTCCATCATGTCGTCCAGGGCGACGCCGGGTTCGCGTTGGAACGCCGAGTCGTGTCCGGCGGCGGAGGCGAGGACGAGCTCGTTGGTCTGGGCCAGGTGGAGCACCACGTCGCCGATCGACCATCCCGCGCACGCGGACGGACGTTCCCAGGCGGGGGCGTCCAGGCCCGTGAGGACCTCGTCGAGCCGATCGAACTCCGCCGCGAGATCGTCGTAGACGTCCATGGTCGCCACGCTACCGAGCCGCGTTCGGTTCGGCCAGGGGGAGCGGCACCGGTCCGGGTGCCCGGGCCGGTGCCGTCCCGGGTCAGGTCCAGGAGGTGCCGGCGGGTTCCTTGATGGACGCGTTGAGGCGGTTGAACATGTTCGTCACGCCGATCAGCAGGATCAGCGCGGCGATCTGCTTCTCGTCGAAATGGTCGGCGACCTGCTCCCACAGTTCGTCGTCCACGGCGTCGCCGGAGCGGTCGGCCAGCCGGGTGACCGCCTCGGTCAGCTCCAGGGCCGCACGCTCGGAGTCGGTGAAGAACGGCGCCTCGCGCCATGCGGAGACCGCGGCGATCCGCTCGGTGGTCTCCCCGGCCTTGACCAGGTTGGCGTTGTGGGCGTGGACGCACGCCGAGCAGCCGTTGATCTGGCTGGCGCGCAGGCCGACAAGCTCCTGCAGTTCGTGGGAGATGCCGCCCTGGTTCACGGCCTTGAAGATGGCGCCGATGCCCTTCATGCCGTCGGGCAGCACGAAGGCGGGATTGGTCATGCGCGCTTGCATGGTCGGTTCCTCTCGGAGGGGGACGCGGCCCCGAAGGGGCACGGTGAAGGGCCGCCGGCGGCATCACCAACCTTCGTCGGAGTGCAGGTCGCGATCAACGTAAACTTCGCGCACATGCCGATAACGCACGGGTTATGACCCGAGAGGGACGCCGGTGGAGCTGCGTGACATCGAAATTTTCCTGACGCTGGCCGAGGAGCTGCACTTCGGCCGCACCGCCGAGCGCCTCCACGTGTCCCAGGCGCGGGTCAGCCAGGCGATCCGGCAGCAGGAGCGCCACCTGGGCGGGGCGCTGTTCGACCGCTCCAACCGCCGCCAGATCCGCCTGACCGCGCTGGGCCGCCGGCTCCACGACGACCTCCGTCCCGTCTACGCGGGCCTGCACGAGAGCCTGGAACGCGCACGGCTGGCCGCCCTCGGCGTCACCGACGTCCTGCGCGTCGGCATGCTGCCGTTCAACACCGCCGACCTGCATCCCTTCTGGGACGCCTTCCGCTCCCGGCACCCGCAGTGGCGGCTGCAGATCCGCCGCGCCCCGTTCACCGACCCGTTCGCGCGGCTCCGCGCCGGTGAACTGGACGCCCTGATCGTGTGGCTGCCGGTGGAGGAACCCGACCTGGCCGTGGGCCCGGTCCTGTTCACCGATGCGCGGCTGCTCGCCGTGTCCGCGGACGACGAGCTGGCCGCGCGGTCGTCGGTGCCGCTGGAGGCGCTCGCGGGGCGCCGGCATGCCACGGCCCCCGCCATGCCGGTCTACTGGGAGGACCGCTACCTGCCGTTCGAGACCCCGCGGGGCCGCCCCATCGAGCGCAGCCAGATCGTCACCAACGGCGACGACCTCATCCACCTGGTCAGCACGGGCGAGATCGTCCACGGCTTTCCCGCCCACGTCACGAAGTACTGGGCCATGCCGCACATCCGGTGGCTGCCCTTGCCGGACACGCCGCCCCTGTCGTACGCCCTGGTCTGGCGCCGCGATGCCGAGAACGACGCCGTCCGCGCCCTCGCCCGGACCATCCGCGACCTCGGTCCCCGCCCCTGACCGGTCAGGCGACGGCGTAGGGGGCGGCGGGCTGGGGGCCCGTGCCCTCGCGGGCGGCGACCCAGGAGTCGTGCATCCACATCTCGGTGCCGCGGCGGCCCGCCGACGAGTCCCAGCGGACGTCGCGCTCGTAGGTGACGACGCGTCCGGTGCCGTCCACGATCACCCACGCGTACAGGCCCGACTCGTGGCGCGCCTTGACCTTCATGCCCGGGACGACGTGCTCGCGCCCGTCGGGCGTGCGGACGCGCTCGTCGTGGCGGTCGACCCACTGGACGTCCAGGCCGCGCGCGTACTCGGGCGCGTGCCGGCGGAGCCAGCCGAGGGCGGCCTCGCGGGCGCGCTCCTCCGGGAGGAGGTCGCCGGACGCGCCGGCGATCATGCGCGTGTAGCCGAGCAGGGTCCCGTCGCGGGCCACGACCGTCGAGACGTGTTCGGCGCCGAGGGTGCGGCGGCCGTCCCGCTCGTACCGCGTCACCGTGACCGGGGTGTCGTCGTGGTTCTCGGTGCGGGTGTCCGCGACGCGCCACCCGGCGGGCACGGGGAGTTCCGTCGGCGCCGTCGCGGGACGGGACGGGGCGGCGAGGTCGCGGACCTCGCCGTCGTCCTCGGACACCGCCATGGCCGTCGCGCCCAGCGCCGCGGCGCCGGCCACCGCCGACGCCGCGAGGATCCGCGTTCTGAACATGCGCCCTCCAACTAGTTGGTTGGGCACGACGGTAACACCGCGCGGGCGCGGTGCCAACCGTTCGGTTGGGGATCAGTCGATGTCGGGACCCACGACGCAGTCGTCGTTGCTCATGTCGCCCTCGGACACGTTCGGCTCCCACCGGAGGGTGTTCGGCTGGACGTCGAGGGTCGCGTACGTCTCGCCGTCCTCCAGGCAGTGGTCGTGGTCGCGGCCGACCTGCACGCCGCCGAGGTCGGTGACGACGAAACCGCGGGCGCGGTCGAGTTGCACTTCGACGGTGAAGCCGAGTCCGCGGGAGTAGCGGAATTCCGCGTCCCGTGGAATCACCCACATCTGCGAGCTCTTCTGCTCGACCAATGCCTGGTCGCCCACGTCGCCGTCCTGGTCCCATCCGTCGATGTAGACGGTCATGCCGGGCTGGATCTGCCAGAGCGCGTTCTCGGGCTCGTTCTGGCAGGCCACGGTCAGGGCCAGAACGGGCAGGAGCGCCGCGGCCGTTCGGATTCTGGGGCGCATGGGGGATTCCCTCTCCGCTGGTCGGACGGTCGCAGTTTCGCAGCACGGACGACGTTCCGCGTTAACGCATCCGGTCTGTTCGCCGAACAATTCCGTTCGGCTCGATCCGGTTTCAGCCTTTCGTGGAAGCCGTCGGAAGGTAGGGCGCGTATTCGTGCAGTTTCTGTTCGAGCACGGCCTGCTTCACGGTCCGGGTCGCGGTGCCGAGCCCGGCGCCGAGGACGATCAGGACGGACGTCCCGAGGTGCGGCGCGCCGACGCCGGCCAGGGCGAGCGCCGCGTGCGGCAGCACCGCGAGGGCCCCGAGGACGAGCGGGGTCGTGAACCCGACGCGCGACCGCACGTACGCGAGGTAGTCGGCGGTCGGGCGTCCGGGGCGGATCCCGGGGACGAACGCGCCCTCGCGCGCGAGCCGGTTCGCGGTGCCGTCGACGTCCAGGGTCCCGAGCGGGGAGGCGGCCTTCGCGAGGACGGCGAGCGCGAACAGGGCGAGCATGAACCAGGTGCCGCCGTGCAGGGGCGCCGTCCACAGGCCGTCGGGAACCCCGCCGCCGGGCCGGAGGCGGGCGGCGAGCGCGGGCACGTGCAGGAGGGCGAGCGCGATCAGCACGGCGCGGAGTCCGGTGCGGTGCAGGTGGACGGGGATGTACGCCTTCTCGCTCCGGGGCGCGCGGACGCCGACCGTCCGGCGGGCGTACTGGACGGGCACCCGCCGTTCGGCCTGCGTGAAGACGATCAGCGCGGCGACGGCGAGCAGGGCCGTGAGCAGGACGACGGCGAGCGCGGCGGCGAACGCCCCGGTGCCCTCGGTGGCCCGCACGTCCGCCAGGAGGCGGGGGAAGACGGCGCAGACCTGCGTGAAGAACAGCAGCGCGAGGCCGTGGCCGAAGCCGCGCGCCGCGACCAGCCGGAGCAGCCACGCCGTGAGCACCGTCCCGGCCGTCATGGACGCCGCGACCGCGACGGGGCCCGCGCCGGTCAGGACGTCGCGTTCGCGGGCCGCGATCGCGACGGCGGCGCCCATCGCGGCGCCCATGCCGACGGCGAGGACGTCGGCGTACCGCCCGATCCGGGCGGCGCCGCGCGGCTCGGCGGCGAGCGCCCGCAGGCGGGGGATCGCGGGGGTGAGCAAGCCCATCGCGACGGCTGCGGCGACGTGCGGGAACACCCCGAGGCCGAGAACCGAGAGGTGCAGCAGCCCGCCGCCCGTGAGCAGGTCGAGCAGGGCGTACGCCGGGTCGTCGCGGACGGCCGCGGCGGCGGCGTCGCGGAGCGCCGCGACGTCCGCGCCGAAGCTCGGCACGTTCTGCCCGATCCGGTAGAGCAGCACGGCCACGACCGTGAACAGCAGCTTCGTCCGGAGCCGGGGGGTGCGCAGGAGGGCCCTCACCCAGCCATATGTACACTAATGTTCATTAGATGTCAGTGCCCCGCTCGTGAACGCGGGGTGAAGTCGCGGTCGGCTTCATCGCCGCCGGTGGCGAATATCGGTCCGACCGGTAATGGCTCAATGCGCGCGCTGAACCGTTATGGGGTTGCCGCGAAACCGCTCGCGGTATGGCCGAAAGCGGTCGTTGATCTTGGCGATAATCGAGTTACCCGGGGGCGGGCAACGGCCGTCTCCGGTACGTCGCCACCGGATACGACGCCGCCACGGGCACGACCACTCTCAGACGGGACCTGTACTCCCCGTGGGGCATCACGGTCTTCGGTGACAACTGCAAGTTCGCTTTCGGTGACGTCACCGCGACCTATAACAACAACACCCGGATCCTGAAGTACCGCACCGGGGTCGCCCGCCCGTATTCGGCCGCCAACGAGGACGGTTCGACCGGCTGCCCCGGCGTGGACGCCGACGGGGAGACCATCACCTTCACCGGCGAGTTCAAGGTCGGCTCGGCTCTCAAAATCACCCGCACCGTCTCCTGACGCCCGCCCGCCCCACCGGACGCGCGCCGCCGGCCGCCCCCGGCGGCGGGCCCGGCTCCCAGTCGAGTTCCCACACCCGGACGGTCCCGTCGCGGTCGCCCGCGAGCACCAACCGGCCGTCGGGGGGCGCCGCGACGCAGGACGCATCGTGCCCGTCCAGCTCAGGTGTCTATCTGGTGACGGGGCCGGGCGGGACGGGACGTCAGAAGAGGGTGCCCTCGTGCTCGATGCCGCGGAGCGCGTCGTAGTCGAGCGTCACGCAGTGGATGCCGCGGTCGGTGGCGAGGACCCGCGCCTGCGGCTTGATCTCCTGCGCGGCGAACACCCCGCGGACGGGCGCGAGGTGCGGGTCGCGGTTGAGGAGTTCGAGGTAGCGGGTGAGCTGCTCGACGCCGTCGATCTCGCCGCGGCGCTTGATCTCGACCGCGACCGTGGCGCTGTCGGCGTCCCGGCAGAGGATGTCGACGGGGCCGATCGCGGTCGGGTACTCGCGCCTGATGAGCGTGTAGCCGTCGCCGAGGGTGGTGATGTGCTCGGCGAGGAGCTCCTGCAGGTGGGCCTCGACGCCGTCCTTCCGCAGGCCCGGGTCGAGCCCGAGCTCGTGGCTGCTGTCGTGCAGGATCTCCTCGATCGTGAGGATCAGCCGCTCGCCCGACTTGCCGTGCGTCACCGTCCAGCGCGCGACGGCGCCGTTCTCGGTGTACGGCTCCTCGCGCAGGGAGCAGGGCGGATTCATCCAGTTCAGCGGCTTGTAGGCGCGATCGTCGGCATGGATGCTCACGCTGCCGTCCGCCTTGATCAGGACCAGGCGGGGGGCCATCGGGAGATGGGCGGTGAGCTTGCCGGCGTAATCGACGCTGCAGCGGGCGATGACGAGACGCACCCGCCCGAGCTTAGTGCGGACGGCGGGTGCGGGCGCCCGGTTCAGCCGTGGACGGCCAGGTGGATCACCGCGGCGATCAGCCGGTCGAGGTCGCCCTCGTGCGTGCCGTCGTCGCTGATCAGGTGCCGGTCGACCAGGCCGTCGAAGCCGGCGAGGAAGAACCGGGCGATGGCCTCGGCGCCGGTGGCGAGGGTGACGCCGGTCTCCTCGGCGAGGCCGGTGACGAGCTCGGCGGCCGTCCGCTCCATGGCGAGCTGGTGCTCGCGCAGCGCCTCGCGGATGTCGGGGTCGCGGGAGCCGATGACGGTCAGCTCGTCGAACACGCGGAAGCGTCCGGGGCGCTCGGCGTAGGCGTCCCACAGCGCGCGCGCCATGATCCGGACGGACGTCGCGAAGCCCTCCGCGCCCGGTGCGGCCTCGGCGGGCGCGGCGGCGCACACGCGGTCGATCATCTCGCCGGCGAGCCGCTCGACGATCGCGCCGTACAGGTCGCGTTTCGTGCCGAACGTGTAGTGGACGGTCGCCTGCGCGACGCCCAGCTCGGCGGCGATGGCCCGGGTGCTGCCGGCCTCGACGCCCTTGCGCGCCATCAGGTCGATGGCCGCCTCGACGAGCTGGGGACGCCGCTCGGCGGCGGGGACGTGCGCCATGGCACCCAAGGTTACCGAGGTCCGGGAACGTGGCGACGCTCACCTTGTCACCCGACTTGTTCGACTGACTAAGTCGTGCGTACAGTCAACGGCGGGACACCGACGTTCAAGGGGGACGACCGCATGACGAACCTGCTGCACCGGCTCGGACGCCACGCCTACCGGCGCCGCGCCGCCGTGCTCGCGTGCTGGCTCGCGCTGCTCGCCGCGCTCGGCGGCGCGGCCGCCGCCTACTCGGGGAAGGTGAGCGAGGAGTACCGCGTCCCCGGCACCGAGGCCCAGGAGACCCTCGACCGCATCGCCGGGACCCTGCCCGAGTACGCGAACGCCTCCGGACGGGTCGTCCTCGCGGCGCCGCACGGCGAACGGCTCGACCCGCGCGACGTCCGTCCGGTCGTCCAGGCGGTCGGGCGGGTGCCGGACGTCGCGCAGGCCGTCGACCCGTTCGCCGCCCGGGCCGTCTCGCCGGACGGACGCATCGCGATCGTGCAGGTCGTGTTCGACGAGCGCGTCGACGACCTGGGGGAGGCGCCGCGCGAGGCGGTGCAGGACGCGGCGCGGGCATCGGCGGGCGACCTGCGCGCGGAGTTCGGCGGGGACGCCTTCATGCCGGCGGTCGAGGTCGGCGGGGCCGGCGAGATCATCGGCGTCGGCGTCGCGGTCGTCGTGCTGCTGATCACGTTCGGCTCGCTGGTCGCCGCCGGGCTGCCGCTGCTCAGCGCGCTCGCGGGCGTCGGCGTCGGGATGGCCGGGCTGTACGCGCTCACCGGACCGCTGGAGATCATCTCGACCGCGCCGGTGCTCGCGCTGATGATCGGGATGGCGGTCGGGATCGACTACGCGCTGTTCGTGCTGTCGCGGCACCGGCAGAACCTCGCCGCCGGGCTGGACCCCGAGGACGCCGCCGCGCTCGCCGTCGGCACGGCGGGCGGCGCCGTCGTGTTCGCGGGCGCCACGGTCGTGGTCAACCTCGCCGGGCTCGCCGTCGCGGGCGTCCCGTTCCTCACCGTCATGGGCCTGTCGGCGGCCGGCGCGGTGATCGTCGCGGTGCTCGCCGCGCTCACCCTGCTGCCCGCGCTGCTCGGCTTCGCGGGCCGCGCCGTCACCCGGTTCCGCGTCCCCGGGCTGCGCGGGGGCGCCCGGGACGGCGCCGGGTGCGGCGCGCGCTGGGCGCGGCTCGTCGTGCGCCGCCCGGTGCCCGTCCTGCTCGCCGGTCTCGCGCTGGTCGGCGTCATGGCCGTCCCCGCCCACGACCTGCGGCTCGGCCTGCCCGGCGCCGGGTCCTTCCCCGAGAGCACCACCGCCCGCCAGGCCGGCGACCTGACGGCCGAGGGGTTCGGCCCCGGCTTCAACGGCCCGCTGATCGCCGTCGTGGACGGCGGCCCCGCCGCGGCGGAGCGGGCGGTCGCGCACATCTCGGCGCTGCCGGGCGTCGCGGCCGTCCTCCCGCCCGGCACGTCACCGGACGGCCGCATCGCCGCGGTCACCGTCATCCCCGAGCACGGCCCGGACACCGCGGCCACCGAGAACCTCGTCGAGGCGATGCGCGCCGAACCGGGCGTCGCCGTCACCGGCACGACCGCCGCGAACATCGACGTCTCGCGGAAGCTGGGCGACGCGCTACCGCCGTTCCTCGCCGTCATCACCGTGATCTCGCTGGCGCTGCTGACCCTCGCGTTCCGCTCGGTGCTCGTCCCGCTCAAGGCCGTCGTCGGCTTCCTGCTCAGCGTCGCCGCGTCCCTCGGCGCCGTCGTCGCCGTCTACCAGTGGGGCTGGCTCACCGACCTCGTCCCGGTGAACCGGGTCGGGCCGGTCGCGAGCTTCCTGCCGATCCTGCTGATCGGCGTGCTGTTCGGCCTCGCGATGGACTACCAGGTTTTTTTGGTGTCGCGGATGCGCGAGGAGCACGCGAAGGGCGCGGCCCCGCGCACGGCCGTCGTGTCGGGCTTCGCGGACGGCGCCCGCGTCGTGACGGCCGCCGCGCTCATCATGATCGCGGTGTTCGGCGGGTTCGTCGCCTCGCACGACCCGATCGTCCAGTCGATGGGGTTCGCGCTCGCGGTCGGCGTCGCCGTCGACGCGTTCGTCGTCCGGATGGGCCTCGTGCCCGCCGTCATGGCGCTGCTCGGCCGCGCCGCCTGGTGGTTCCCGCGCCCGCTCGACCGGATCGTCCCGCACATGGACCTGGAGGGCGAGGCGCCGTCCGCCCCGCCCGCCGACCGCGCCCCCGAACCCGCCCGCACCTGAGGCGGACCGTCACAGCGCCTCGTCGGCGAGGTCGGTCAGGTCGTGGAGCAGCTCCGAGGCGGTGAGCGGGTCGAGGTCGCCGAACCGGAGCCCGTCCTTGGGGCGCGGCCGGTCGCGGGGCGAGTCGGCGAGCCGCACGTAGGAGAGTTCCTGATCGCCGGAGTGCCGGTACGGCTCGACCACGGAAATGCCCGGAAAGACGCCGATCACCACGTACCGGTCCTCGCCGACGCGCTTGGAGATCGACGTCTGGGCCGCGCCGTCGCCCGCCTCGCCCCGCACCCACCCGCGCCGCTCCAGCCGCATGACCGCCTGCACCGGCACGGTGACGCCGTCGAGCCGGTGCAGCTCGCCGCCGCCGCGCTCGTCCTCGGTGAGGGCGAGGACGGGCCGGGCGAGCTGCGCGAACGGCTGCAGGATCTCGTAGTCGGCGAACACCCGGGACCACGC
This sequence comes from Spirillospora sp. NPDC052242, assembly GCF_040679555.1. Classification (NCBI taxonomy): domain Bacteria; kingdom Bacillati; phylum Actinomycetota; class Actinomycetes; order Streptosporangiales; family Thermomonosporaceae; genus Spirillospora; species Spirillospora sp. NPDC052242. The sequence continues at coordinate 120,474 of NZ_JBFAUZ010000001.1, read as the reverse complement.
GGGCAGGGCCGCGCCCAGGTGCAGCGGATGCACGACGCCCACCCGGGACGACTCGGACGGCTCGAACGGCTCGTCGTCGACGTCGGCGAACGTCCCGTCCTCGGCGATGCGGAACGCCGTCGCGCCGCCGCCGTCCTCGGCGACCCACAGCAGGCGGCGCGCCACGTGCCGGAGGAAGGGGTGCCAGGCGACGTGCTCGCGGAAGTCGCGGGCCGTCCAGCGGCGTCCGTCCAGCATGGCCGCCTCGAGCCGGTGGATCTGGACGGACGCCGCCGCGCGGACGTCCTTCTTGAGCGCGGCGAACGTCGCACGTGCGGCGTTCGCCGCCTCCGCGTCGTCGCCCGCGCCGGGCTTGGGCAGCGACGCGCGCCGCTTGCCCCGCTCGTCCCGGACGTACGGTTTCAGCTCCTCGTCGAAGCCGACGACGAACCGCCGCGGGCCGTAGTCGAGCGTCATCGAGCCGTCGGCGTCCAGCCCGAAGGACGGGACGAGCCGGTCGGCGAGCTGCTCGGACGTCAGGCCGCGGCGCCGCGCCAGCTCGTCGATCTCCCGCCGCGCCGCCTCCCGGAGGCTCGCGTGTTTCGCCTTCTCCGCGAGGCCCGCCAGGGTCGCCAGCGCCGGGTCGGTGCCGATGCCGCCGAGGACGCCGAGCGCCTTCGCCGCCCGCGCCCGGCCGCCCTCGCTGGGCCACGTCCGCAGCAGCGGCACCAGCAGCCGGACGGTCGCGTCGTCGCCCGTCCGGCCGAGCTGGAGCATCGCCCAGTCGTCCCGCGAGGGCTCGCCCGCGTCCCGCCACAGCTCGAACAGCGCCCGGCCGAACGCGGCGAGCGACGCGGGGTCGCACGCGGCGCGCAGCTCCGCCACCCGGTACGGGACGGGCAGCGCCAGCAGGTCCAGCAGCCGGGGGAGCGAAGCGCGCGGGACGGCGCGGGCGCCGTCGCGCAGCCGCACCTGCGGCAGCGCCGCCGCGTCCGGTGTCCAGGTCCGCTTCGGGGGCTTGACCAGGCCGGTCTCGGCGGGATGCGCGGACAGCAGGGCCTCGATCGCGGCCGCCGCCGCGTCGCCGTGCGCGTCCCGCGCGGCCGCGACGACCGGGCCGGGCCCCCGCTCGCCGGCGAGGCGCCGCAGCGCGGTCTCGGCGGGCCGCCACGCCGCGGCCTTCGTCGCGAGGGCGGACGGGACGAGCAGCGGCACGGCGGCCGTGCCGTGCCGGTCCAGCCAGGCCCGCGCCACGTCCGCGCCGCGGCGGTTCTTCGACAGCCAGTCGGCGACCAGCAGCGCCGCGCGTTCGTCCAGCACCGGGAGCAGCGCGTCCCCGTAGTCGTCCGGCCGGTCCTTCGCGAGCGCCAGCACCGGCGGCAGCGCGTCGGCGCCGAACCGGGCGAGGAGGAAGCGCACCGGCAGTTGCCTGCGGGCGGCCGGGGCGTCCCAGTCCGCGATGCGCGACCGTACGACGTCCTCCGGTCCGTACACCGCGACCTGGCCGAGGCCCATCGGGTACCGCATCCCGTTGCGGTGCGCGGTGAGCTCCTCCCAGTCCGGCTGGTCGGGCCGCAGCACCTTGGGCTGCTCGGCCAGCCACTCCGCGCGCTCGCCGTCCCGCCAGACGACCCGGGGCGGCGGGGCCTCGAGGCCGGTCCGCACCGGGCGGGACGGACGCTCCCACGGTGCGTCCGCGAGGAACCGGGGCACCTCGCCCGGGGCCGCGTCCGGCAGTGGCGGGGCCGGGTCGAGGACCGCGGCCAGGGTGCCGCGCACGGCCTCCGGGAGCCCGGGGAGGGCCGCGGTGATCGCGTCCCGGTGGGACCGCGCGTGCTCGCGCAGCAGCAGCGCGGCGGCGTCGGCGTACGGGCCCGCCAGCAGCCGCGCCGCCCGCACCGGGAAGCGGGCCATCGCCGCCGCGAGCGGCCCCTTCGCCTCCGGACGGGCGCGCCGGTCCAGCAGGATCCGGAGCGCGTCGTCGGTGGGGACCAGCGAGATCGCGGCGAGGAGCAGGTCGCGCTCCTCGTGGTACGGCCGGTCGTTGAGCCGCCGGGCGAGGGGCCGCAGGGCGTCCGCCCCGAGGCCGTCGAACAGGGTGGCCAGGGTCCCCTCGTGGAACGCCGCGTAGGCGGCCGGGGCCGCGGCCGCCTGGCCCGCCCGGCCCAGCGAGCAGTACACCAGCTCGTCGAGGCCCGGGTGGCGCCCCTGCGCCAGGCACCGGTCCACGTCGTCCTGCCGTGTCGGCAGCAGGTAGACGACGAGCCAGTCCAGGTACCACTGCGTTCCGGACGTCCAGCGGACGGCCGGCAGCCGCCGGTCCGCCTCCGCGTACACGTCGTCGCCGGCCGCCGCGAGGAGGGTCCGCACCCGCCGCAGGAGGTGCGCCATGCCGGGCCCCGTCTGGCCCCATATGACGTGGTCGTAGGCGGGATGGCCGGGGCCGGGCCTGCCGAAGCCGTCATGGTCGACCGTCCGGCACAGTTCGAGCAGCGCGAGCGCCGCGAAGACGAGCCCGTGCTCGGCGATCCAGTGGTCGACGAACGACCGGTACGCCCGCATCTGGTCGAGGTCGACGCGGTGCCGGGCGACGTGGGACCGGTCGGCGCCCTCGCGGTCGTCGTCGCGCGCCACGACGACCGCGACCGCCGCCGCGCCCGCCGGGTCGGGCTCCCCGTCCAGGTGGCGGCGCGCGGCCTCGGCCAGGCCGGGCCCCGCCTTCCCGCCGCGCAGCTCCCGGACGCGCTCGGCCGCGCCCTCCAGCAGCCGGAGCGCGCCGGCCGGCCCTTCGAGGTCGACCGCGGGCCCGGGGACGCCGCCCCGTCTCGGGCGGACGTGCGGGAGCCACTCCGCCGGGATGATCAGTGCGTCTTCGTCCGTCGGCAAGGGCAGGGCTTCGACCATGACGATCAACGTAGTGCGCGATACCGACGAGATTCCGGCGTTCCGGACAGCGCTAAGGCGTCCGCCGGGACGGAAGTAAGGCGTCGTGCCGATGTGGGGGCGGGCGCCTTAGGACGAACCTTTTCCATGTCGGGCCGGACACGCGGCCCGGCGGACGGAGGGAACGTCGTGTACCACAACGACATCATGTACGCGCTCATGCGGGAGCGGGCGCGGGACATGCGGGCCGAGGGGGAGAGCGCGCGGGCCGGACGGGCGGTGCGCCGGGCCCGCGAGTACTGGGCGGACCGGATGCCGGTCCCCGGCCGGATCCGCCGCCCGCGCTCCGCCGCGACGCGCCGGGGCGGCGCGGCGCCCGCGCGCTGATCGCCCGGGACGCGCAAGTCAGTGCCGCTGTCAAGCCTGGAAAATGCCGGAACGCGTGATTAGCGTCGAGGACCGGTGTCATCCGTCCGCGAAAGGACCCCACAATGTCCCTTGACGTGACCCCGGAACTCCTCGAGACGGCACAGCGCGGCGAAGTCGACGACGCCGCGTTCGTCGAGTGCATCAGGACGTCCCTCCCGTACGCGTGGGAGATGATCAGCGGCCTGGTGGCGCGGCTGCAGGTCGACGGCGGCGACTTCGCCGACAACCTGACGCCGCCGCCGGACGAGCAGGCGCGCGGCCAGCTGCTGCGCGTGCTGGCCAGCGACGCCATGCGCGGCACCCTGGAGCGCTACTTCGGCGTGAAGCTCGCGTTCCAGAACTGCCACCGCGTCGCCGTGTTCCCGGCGGACGGCGACCCGGCCGCGTACGCGACGTTCGTCACCGCGCGCGAGCAGATCCTCAACCAGTCGCCGGAACTGCGCGACTGCTGATCCGTCCGGACGGCCCCGCCCGCGCAGGCGCCGCGGGCGGGGCCGTCCGCGTTCAGCGGAGGCGGGGCAGGACCTCGGCGCCCAGGCGCGCGATGTTGTCGAGGGTCGCGCGGTGCGAGCCGGCGGCCTCCACGAGCAGGACGAAGTGGTCGATGCCGGTGCGTTCCGCGGTGGCCGCGAGCGCCGCCGCGCAGTCGTCCGGGGAACCGACCGGGTGCAGGTCGCACATGCGGCGCGTGTAGCCGACGGGATCGCGGGACGGGCGCGGACGATCGTCCACGGGGACGTACCCGTCCAGACCGGGCCCGAGCCACGGCGGCATCCCGTCGAGGAGCGTCTTCACCGCCTCGTCCCGCGTGTCCGCGACCTGCGCGAGATGCACGGAGATGTGCGGGACGTCCGGGACGCCGTGGCGCTCGACCGCCGCGGCCTTCTCCGCGTCGCCGACGTGCATGCCCAGCAGCATGGGAAGCCCCCGGGACGACGCCAGCCGCTCGGTCTCCGGCGACGTGCAAGCCACGGCCACCGGGGGCGGGGCAAGCGCGCGCGGGACGACCGGCACCTCACGGAACCGGAAGTGCTCGCCCGTCCACGACACCCGGTCCGAACGGAGCCACTCCAGCAGGAGATCGAGAGACTCGGCGAACCCGTGCTCGTAGCGGGGGAGCCCCGTGCCGAACACCTCCAGGTCCCGCCACGGGCCGCCGCGCCCGACGCCGAGCCGGAACCGGCCGCCCGACACCAGCGACAGCAGCGCCGCCTGCTCGGCGAGAGCCACCGGATGCTGCGTGGACAGCACGCTGACGGCCGTCCCCACCTGGACGCGCCGCGTCACGCCCAGCAGATGCCCGGCCATCACCGTCGCGGACGGCACGACCCCGTACGTCATGAAATGGTGCTCGGCCAGCCACACGTCGTCGAAGCCGGCCCGTTCCGCGGCGACCGCCGCGTCGACCGTGCGGGCCAGGGCGGCGGCGTCGTCCTGACCGGGGAAGCGGGCGGCGAGAAGGAAGATTCCGAAGCGCACGTCCCGGTCGTACCCGGGATCGGGGGCGGACGAGCCCTCTGCAAGACTGCGAACCATGACGAGTGGTTCGTTCAGCAGGGTCGGGGTCGTCGGACTGGGCACCATGGGCGCGGGCATCGCCGAGGTGCTGGCGCGCGGCGGCCTCGCCGTCGTCGGCATCGAGATCAACGCGGACGCGCTGGCGCGCGGGCGCGGGCACCTGGAGTCCTCGACCGGACGCGCGGTCAAGCGCGGCCGGCTCACCGAGGACGCGCAGCGCGAGATCCTCGACCGGATCGCGCTGTCCACCGACTTCGCCGACCTCGGCGACTGCGACCTCGTCATCGAGGCCGTCCCCGAGCGGCTCGACCTCAAGCGGACCGTGTTCGCCGAACTCGACCGCGTCTGCCGCGCCGACGCCGTCCTCGCCACCAACACCTCGTCCCTGTCGGTCACCGACATCGCCGTCACCACCGGACGCCCCGACAAGATCGTCGGCGTGCACTTCTTCAACCCCGCGCCGGTGATGAAGCTGGTCGAGGTCATCCGCACCGTCCGCACCGAGCCGCAGGCCGCCGAGCGCGTCGCGGCGCTCGTCCGGGACCTCGGCAAGACGCCCGTCACGATCGGCGACCGCGCCGGGTTCGTCGCGAACCGCCTGCTGTTCGGCTACCTCAACCAGGCGGCCGGCATGCTCGAGTCCGGGCACGCCACCCGCGACGACATCGACACCGCGATGACCGTCGGCGCCGGGCTGCCGATGGGCCCGTTCACCCTCATGGACCTCATCGGCCTCGACACCTGCCTGGAGGTCCTCGAGGCGATCCACGCCGAGACCCGCGACCGCCGCCACGCCCCCTCGCCGCTGCTCCGTGAACTCGTCACCGCCGGGCTGCTCGGCCGCAAGACCGGCCGCGGCTTCTACGACCACGAGAACCCCGCCGCCCCCGCCGAGGACGCGCCCGCGGCCGCCCCGCCCGTCGTCGGCGTCCTCGGCACCGGCCCGCTCGCCGACGCCCTCGCCGCCCGCGCCGACCGCGCCGGGGCGCGGGTCCGCACGTCCGCCGACGGGCTCGCCGACTGCGACCTCGTCATCGAAGCCGCCCAGGACGCCGAGACCGGCCGCGCGCTGCTCGCCGAGGCGTCCGCGAACGTCAAGGACGGCGCCGTCCTCGCCGTCACGTCCGCCGCCGGCCAGGCCGTCGAGCACGCCGTCGCGTCCGGACGTCCCGGCGACGTCGTCGGGCTGCGCCTCCCCGAACCCGACCGCGACCTCGCCGAGATCGCCGCGACCGTCGCGACCGCCCCCGGCGTCGCCGACCGCGCCGCCGCGCTCCTCGCCGCCCTCGGCCTCACCACCGTCCGCTGCCGCGACCGCGCCGGGTTCATCGTCGACGCGCTCCGCTTCCCCTACCTCAACGACGCCGCCGCCATGCTCGGCGCCGGATACGCCGACCCCGACGCCATCGACGCCGCCATGACGCTCGGCTGCGGCTACCCCACCGGCCCCATCGCCGACCTCGACCGGCTCGGCGCGGGCCGCGCCGCCCGCGTCCTGCGCGCCCTGTACGCCGAGACCCGCGAACCCGCCCTCGCCCCCGCCCCGCTGCTGGTCGAGCACGTCACCGCCGGGCGTCCGCTCCGCTGAGACCCGGCCCTACCCTGTAAGGCATGAGCCCCCGCAAGAACCGCCGCTCCGCCCCCGGACCAGCGCCGCGGGGCGGCGGCGGCATGTGGGCTCAGGACACCGAAGACGGGCCGGACGGCACCTGGATCGTCCGCAACGTCGCCGGGACGAACGCGGCGAAACCGTACCGCTGCCCCGGCTGCGACCAGGAGATCCCGCCCGGCGTCGGGCACGTCGTCGCCTGGCCCGCCGACGAGCGCGGCGGCGCCGACGAGCGGCGGCACTGGCACCGGCCCTGCTGGCGGGCCCGCACCCGCCGCGCGCCCCGCGTCCAGCGGAGCCGCAACGCGCCCCGCTACTGACCGAAGGAGACCGATGGCGGAGATCCGGGCCGCGACCGTCCTGCCGGCGCGCCGCGAGGACATCACCCTGCACACGTCCGACGGGCTCGAACTCGTCGGCGAACTCGCGCTGCCCCCCGAGAACCCCCCGGCGGCCACGCTCGTCTGCCTGCACCCGCTGCCCACCGCCGAAGGCATGATGGACAGCCACGTCCTGCGCAAGGCGTCCTACCGGCTGCCCGCGCTCGCCGACCTCGCCGTCCTGCGGTTCAACACCCGCGGCACCACCTCGGCGCGCGGCACCAGCCAGGGCGAGTTCGGCGAAGGCGAGACCGAACGGTTCGACGTCGCCGCCGCCCTCGAGTACACCGAGTACCACGACCTCCCGCACCCCTGGCTGCTCGGCTGGTCGTTCGGCACCGAACTCGCGCTCAAATGGGGCCGCGACCCCCTCGTCGAAGGCGCGATCCTCCTGTCGCCCCCGCTGCACCGCGCGACCGACGCCGACCTCGACGCGTGGGGCGCCGACGGACGTCCCGTCCTCGCGCTCGTCCCCGAGTTCGACGACTACCTCCGCCCCGACGAGGCCCGCGAACGGTTCAAGCGCGTCCCGCAGGCCGAGGTCGTCGGCGTCGACAACGCCAAGCACCTGTGGGTCGGCGAACCCTACGTGCGCACCGTGCTGAACGAGATCGTCCGCCGCGTCGCGCCCGCCGCCCACCCGCTGCCCACCGAATGGGACGGACCCGCCGCGTAACCAGGATCGGCCGATGACGGCCACACCTGATCATCTCGGGCGCGATCCGGGTAACCATTACCGGTAACCCGACACGAGGTGAGGAACCCGCATGACCGTGCAGCTCTACGCCAGAGACGTCGGTTCCGGCACGCCGCTCGTCCTGCTGCACGCCTTCCCCCTCTCGTCCGCGATGTGGCTCGAGCAGCGGCAGGGCCTCGCCGGACGGTTCCGCGTCATCACCCCCGACCTGCGCGGCTTCGGCGGGTCCCTGCTCGGCACCGACGAACCGTCCATCGACGCCATGGCCGACGACGTCGCCCGCATGTTCCGCGCCCAGGGCGTCCGCCGCGCCGTCGTCGGCGGCCTGTCCATGGGCGGCTACGTCGCCATGGCGCTCTGCCGCCGCCACCCCGACCTCGTCCTCGGGCTCGTCCTCGCCGCCACCCGGGCCGCCGCCGACACCGAGACCGCCCGCGCGAACCGGCTCCGCCAGGCCGACGCCCTCGACGGCGGAAGCGTCCAGGTGCTCGTCGACGAGGTGCTCCCCGGCCTCGTCGGCCCCACCACCATGCGGCAGCGCGCCCTCGTCTACGGGCGCGTCCGCGGGCTCGTCCAGGCCACCCCGCCGCACGCCGCCGCCTGGGCGCAGCGCGCCATGGCCGCCCGCCCCGACTCCTTCGCGACCCTCCGCGAGCTGCGCGTCCCCACCCTCGTCATGGTCGGCGACGAGGACGCCCTCGCCACCGAGGACGAGGCCCGCGCCATGGCCGACGCCGCCCCCGACTCCGAACTCCTCGTCATCCCCCGCGCCGGGCACCTGTGCGCCGTCGAGCAGCCCGACCTGTTCAACCAGGCCGTCGCCGAATTCACCGCCGCCCTCGCCCGGACGGCTAGAGAGTCTCCTGACGGGGCAGGACGACCTCGCGGATGAGCAGCGACACCGCCGCGGCCGTCGGGATCGCCAGCAGCGCGCCCACCACCCCGAGCAGCGCCGCCCCCACCAGCGCCGCCACGATCGTCACCGCCGGCTGGACGTCCACCGTCCGCTTCATCACCCGCGGATAGATCAGGTAGTTCTCCACCTGCTGGTACGCCACGTAAAAGATCACGCAGGCGATCACGTCCGTCAGCGACCCCGTCAGGAACGCGATCAGGCACACGACCACCGCGCCGATCGTCGCGCCCACCAGCGGGATCAGCGCCGTCACCGACACGATCAGCGACAGCGCCAGCGCGTACTTCACCCCCACGATCGACAGGAAGATGTACGACATCGCGCCCGCGATGAACCCGATCATGAACTGGCCCGCGACGTACCCGCCGATCCGGTCCAGGATCTCGTCGCCGAGCAGCGCCACGCGCGCGCGCCGCGTCCGCGGGGCGAGCTTGTAGAAAAACGTCTTGATCTGCGGCAGCGACCCCAGGAAGTACAGCGTCAGGATCAGGATGGTCACCGTCTGGACCACACCGTTTATGGCGACCCGGCCGATCCCCGTGGCGGCGTCGGTGACCTGCTTCTGGAAGTCCTCGCCGTTCACGAACGTCTCGGCCCGCTCCAGCAGCCCGTACCGCTTGTCCCACTCCACGAGCTGCTTGTTGTTCTGCAGCTGCTCGACGAACTGCGGGATGCTCTCCCGGAGCTCGTTGACCTGCTCGGTGACCGGCTGCACCAGCGACGCGACGAACCCCGCGAAGAACAGCAGGACCCCGAAGAACACCGCCCCGACCGCCAGCCCCCGGGGAAGGCCGATCCGCCGCAGCCGCTCCACCGCCGGGTTCAACCCGATCGCGAGGAACAGCGCCACGACGATCATCACGATCGTCGACCGCGCACTCGTGGCCGCCTGCACCAGCAGCCACGCCGTGATCACCCCGAGGGCCGCGGTGAAGCCGAACACGAACGGGTGATGCCGGCCGAGCGGCTCCCCCGGCCGTCCGAACGGGAACCGCTGGTCGACGCCCGCCTCCCGGCGCCGCTGCTCGACGTCCATCGCGGGGTCGGGCGTCACCTGCAGCGGCGCGCCCTTCTCGGCGACGAGCGCCCCGCCTGCCTTCACCGGCTTCGCCGCCGAGCCCCGCTCCCCGTCGTCGGGCGCCGAGTCGTCCAGGACGTCCGTGTCCTGCGGCCGCGTCTCCGTGGGCCCACTCTGCGCAGCGTGCCCGTCGGTGTCTTCGTTCCCGTCCCCATCCGCGTCGGCCGCAGCGGACGCGTCCGGGTCGACGTCCGCGTCGGCTGCGGTGGGCGCGCTGGACGCGTCGGCCGCGTCCCGCTCGTCCGCCGCGCCGGGGCCGGGGGGCGCCTCGGCGGTGTCCCGCTCGGCGTCGCCCGCGGCCGGCTCGGTGTCGTCGCTTGCCGGGGTGCCGGGACGGTCGGGCTCGGCACCTTCGTCCGTCGCCGCGGGCTCGGGGGTGTCGTCGGGGGGCGGGGTGGGGGCAGGGATCCGGGCGGGGCCGGGCGGCGCGGCGGAACCGTCCTCGCGGGGGGTCTCGTCGGGCACGGCGTCTCCTCTGTCTCCTGCCGTCACCGGCCTCGGGTGTTGCTCGTGTACAGACGACCGAAAGCCTAGAGGCGTTCACTCGGCCTCTAGGCTTTCGGTCGGTGACGCGCGGGTGAACGCGTCAGGTGGTCACTCCTGCCACCAGTCCTCGTCGTCCTCGTCGGACTTCTTGGCGTCGCCGCCCTTGGCCGGTGCGGCCTTCGCCGCGGCCGGCTTCGGGGCCGGCTTCGGAGCGGGCGGCTCCGCCTTGGGCTCGGCCGCGGGGATGGCGGGCTTCTCCGGCGGCGCGGCGATCTCGTCGGTGCCCATGCCCGGGGAGACGCCGCCGATGAGCTGGCGCAGCTGGTTGAGGTGGCTGGTGATGCTGTCGCGCTGGCGGGTGAGCTCGTCGACCTGGCGCTGCGCGTTGGTGCGGACGCGGTCGGCCTCGGCCTTGGTCTCGGCGAGCAGCTGCTCGGCCTGCGCCTTGGCCTCGGCGATGACGTTGTCGCTGTTCTTGCGGGCGTTCGCGACGAGCTGCTTGGCGTGCGAGTCGGCCTCGCGGCGGGTCTGCTCGGCCTGCTGGGTGGCCTTGGCGGCGCGCTGCTCGGCGGACGCGGCGCGCTGCTCGGCCTCGGCGACGAGCTTCTGCGTCGCGGCCTGGGCGGCGGCGTGGCGCTCGGCGTCCTGGCGGTCGGCCTCCTCGCGGCGGGCGGCGAGCTGGATCTCGAACTCGGCCTCGGCCTGGGCGCGCTGGGCCTCGCTCTCCTCCAGGATGCGCTGCGCCTGGGCGCGCATCTCGTCGGCCTGCCGCTTGGCCGTGGTGAGGATCTCGTCGCGCTCGCGCTTGGTGGACGCGCGCAGCTGCGCGACCTCGCGCTCGGTGGTGGTGCGGAGCTTGGCGATCTCCCGCTCGGCGGCGGCGCGCTTCTCGGCGACCTCGTGGTCGGCGGTGGCGCGGAGCTTGGCGACCTCGCGCTCGGTGGTGGAGGTCAGCTCGTCGGCCTCGCGGCGGGCGGACGTGCGCACCTCCTCGGCCTCGCGCTCGGCCGCGTTGCGCATGTCGTCGCCCTCGCGCTGGGCGGTGGCGCGCAGCTCGGCGGCGTCGTTCTCGGCGGTGGCGCGCAGCTCGGCGGCGTCGACCTTCGCGGCGGCCTTGATCTCGTTGGCCTCGGAACGCGCGGCCTGGACGAGCTCGGTGGCCTGCTCCTCGGCGAGCCGGAGCAGCTGCTCGATGCGGGCGCCGAGGCCGGAGTAGGTGGGGCGCTCCTGTTCCTGCAGCTGGCGATGCGCGTCGGACAGCTCCCGCTGCATGGCCTGGGTCGACTCGCGGGTCTGCCGGACCTCGCTCTCGAGCTGTTTGATGTGCTCGTCGACCTGGTGCCGGTCGTAGCCGCGGAGCACCACGTCGAACTCGCGTGGGGGCGTGTCTTCGAAGAAGTTGGTGAGCTGGGCGTCGATGTCGGACTGCATGTGGCTCAATCCTGATGTGACGGGGCTACGGGTGGTTCCGGGGACCGGTTGATCGCCTGGCGGGAACGGCGCAGCGCCCCAGACCTCTTCCGGCGAATGAAGCCTACTCCGGACACTGCCGTGTTGGGGGCTCATCTTGACGCGCTGCGTGTTTTGTCCCGTTTTGGCATGTCGCTCCGTGAAGTCGCGGCTGCCCAGGTACGGGCCCCACAAATGCACCAGACGCGACCGAACGGTCACAGAGCGGCAGTCTGTACCCCGTTACCCCGTCCCGGGGTCCCGAATGCGTCACGATCCGGTCACGGTGCGGCGCCGCTCCGTGACCGGCCGTCCGCCGCCGTCAGCGCTTCTGCACGAGTTCGGTCAGGACGCCGTGGCAGTCCTTCGGGTGCAGGAAGTTGATCAGCGAGCCCATCGAGCCCTTGCGCGGCTCGTCGTACAGGACCCGGACGCCCTTCTGCCCGATGTTCGCGGCCTCCTCGGAGACCGTGGCGTCGGTGCCGAACGCGATGTGGTGCACCCCCTCGCCGTTCTTGGCGAGCCATTTGGCGACGGCCGAGTCGTCGCGGATCGGCTGGATCAGCTGGAGGTAGCTCGCGGCGCCGTCGCCCGTCTCGTTGATCTTGAGCATGGCCTCCCGGACGCCCTGCTCCTCGTTCACCTCGAAGTGCACGTCGGAGAAGCCGTAGGTGGCCTTGTAGAACTCGACGGTGGCCTCGAGGTCGTGGCAGGCGATTCCGATGTGGTCGATACGGGTCAGCATGGGCGGGTCTCCCTCGAAGGCGTGCCGATACTCCTGGGTATGGTGGCAAACGTCGGCGCAGCACCACTCTGGAGGGCCCCCTCATGACCGCCACATCCGTGATCGTCGCCGGAGCGCGCACGCCCATCGGCCGCCTGATGGGCTCGCTCAAGGACTTCTCCGCGGCCGACCTCGGCGCGCACGCGATCCGGGCGGCGCTGGAGCGGGCCGGGGTGTCCGGCGACCAGGTCCAGTACGTGATCCTCGGGCAGGTGCTGCAGGCGGGCGCGGGGCAGATCCCGTCGCGGCAGGCGGCCGTGAAGGCCGGCATCCCGATGAACGTGCCGTCGATCACCATCAACAAGGTGTGCCTGTCCGGCCTGGACGCCATCGCGCTCGCCGACCAGCTGATCCGCGCGGGCGAGTTCGACATCGTCGTCGCGGGCGGCATGGAGTCGATGACGCAGGCGCCGCACCTGCTGCCGAAGTCGCGCGGCGGCTACAAGTACGGGTCGGTCGAGATGCTCGACCACATGGCCTACGACGCGCTCACCGACGCGTTCGACGGCATCGCCATGGGCGAGTCGACCGAGCGGCACAACGCGAAGCTCGACATCTCCCGCGAGGAGCAGGACGAGTTCTCCGCGCGGTCGCACCGGCGTGCCGCCGAGGCGATCAAGAACGGCGTGTTCGACGACGAGATCGCCCCGATCGAGATCCCGCAGCGCCGCGGCGAGCCGGTCGTGTTCGGCACCGACGAGGGCGTGCGGGGCGACACGACGACCGAGGGCCTCGCGAAGCTGCGTCCGGCGTTCAGCAAGGACGGGACGATCACCGCGGGCTCGTCCTCGCAGATCAGCGACGGCGCCGCGGCGGTCGTGGTGATGTCGAAGGCGAAGGCCGAGGAGCTCGGGCTGGAGTGGCTCGCCGAGATCGGCGCCCACGGCAACGTCGCGGGCCCCGACAACTCGCTCCAGTCGCAGCCCGCGAACGCGATCAAGCACGCGCTCGGCAAGGAGGGCCTGGACGTCGCCGACCTCGACCTCATCGAGATCAACGAGGCGTTCGCGGCGGTCGGGATCCAGTCGATGCGCGACCTCGGCGTCGGCCCGGAGAAGGTCAACGTGAACGGCGGCGCGATCGCCCTCGGCCACCCGGTCGGCATGTCGGGCGCCCGCATCGCGCTCCACCTGGCCTACGAGCTGAAGCGCCGCGGCGGCGGCGTCGGCGCCGCCGGCCTCTGCGGCGGCGGCGGCCAGGGCGACGCGCTCGTCCTCCGCGTGCCCAAGGCGTGACGCGAGCCCCCGCGCCCGCCGGGCGGGCGCGGGGGTCACTGGGCCGGTTCGGTGAACTTGACGGACGTGAAGCCGAGGGCCTGCAGCATGTTCGTCAGCATCGACCTCGTGTTGGCGTCGGCGCGCTCGCGCAGGCCGCTCTTCGCGGCCGCGTCCTGGATCTTCCGGCTCGCCAGGACGTACAGCTGTTGTTGGTCGTTCGGGTTGTCGCTGAAGAAGTCGCCGAACCGGTCGAACAGGCCGCGGTCGGTGGCGTGGACGTAACTGTTCTCCGTGTCGAGGTTCGTCTTCTCGAGTTGCGCGGGCGGCAGCGTGATCGTCGCGGCCGTCCGGTCCGCGTTCACCCTGATCGCGCCCGCACCGAACTTCGAGAAGTCGACGTAGGCGTCCACGGTGCCGTTGCCGACGAACAGGGTCCGCTTCCCGCGCAGCGAACCCGGCAGGAACTTCGCGTCCTGCTCCAGGTCGACGATGACCTGGAAGGACCCGCTCGCGGCCTCGTAGCGCCGCAGGTCCTGGATGGACTTGACCAGGACGGGCCCGCTGCGGTCCTTCGTCTCCGTCTCGAACGGGTTCGCCCAGTCCGGCAGCCCCAGCCCGCGCAGCAACTGCAGGCCCAGCACCACGACGACGGCCGTCGCGACGACCAGCAGCACCGGACCGCGCAGGAACCGGAGCGGGCGGAGGGATCGGGGGGTGCCCGTATTCGGTTTTTCGCTCGCCATACACCCGGCATGCCCCGCCGCGCCGCACGTTCACGCCACTTGTTGCTGTCCGGGCGATGTGATCAGGGCCATACCCCGGCCTGAAACCTCCCGCGCCCGACGGCCGTTGACCGGACGTGGACATCGTTCGTGCTTTCCGACTCGTCTCCATCGCGGAGGCGGTCTCGTTCCTGGTGCTGCTGCTCGTGGCCATGCCGCTGAAGTACATGGCGGACATGCCCGCGGCCGTGTCGCTGGTGGGCCCGATCCACGGGGTCCTGTTCATCGCCTACGTCGGCGCGGCGGTGATCGTGCGGCAGCAGCTCGGCTGGAGCATGACGCGGACGATCCTCGCGCTGGGCGCCGCGGTGCTGCCCATCGCCCCGTTCTTCGTCGAACGCCACTGGACCAAGCCCGCGCCGGTCACCGAACCGGCCGGCCGGGCTTAAGGCTCCTGCGCGGCCGCACCGGGCTGGGGGTCCCGGTGCGGCCGTGCAGGGGAACCCTGCGCGCCGTTCCCCGCCTCGTGCGGAGGGCGGCGCGTCGTCGTTCCCGGACGGTCCGCCGCGTCCGCCGTGCGGACGTCCGCCGCGGTGCGGAAGTCGTGGGGGCCGAGCGTGCACGTCCGGTAGTCCGCGAAGTGCCGCGCCAGCCACGCGCGGCGCCGCTCCTCGCTCCACGAGCCGAACAGCCGCGCCGTGCGCTCGTCCCCGATCGCGGGCGGCGCCTCCCCGACGAGCCACGCGTCCACCAGCGCCCCGTACCCGTGCGGCGACGGGCACGCGCGGGCGTCGCGCAGGCCGTCCCGGATCCGCCGGACGGCCCGCTCCTCGAACCCCGGCGGCAGCGCGGCGTCGAGATGGACGCCCGCGACGCCGTCCCGCACCCCGCCGGGCGCCCACCCGGGCCGCTGCTCCACGCGGGTGAACGCGCCGGGCGTCCCCTCCAGCCGCGCGGCGAGCGGCAGCACAGCGGCCGTCAGCGCGGGCAGCGCGTCGCGCAGCGCCGGATGCACGCACACGGTCAGCGGCCACTCCTGACACACCTGGTCGGTGCGGACGGGCGCGACCGTCCCGCCCGCCGTGCCGTGCAGCCCGAGCGTCGCCGCCGCGGACGCCGCGAGCGCGACGGCGAGCGGGACGCCGATCAGCGCGCGGCGCGTCGCCCACAGCACGTATCCGAGGATCAGCGCGGCCGTCGCGCCGACCGCCCACACGACCTGGTCGGCGAGCACCTGCGGGCGCAGCGTGGTGAACAGCGCGACCTGGTTCAGCGCGGCCGGGGGCAGCAGGCTCCACCAGGACATCCCGGGCACCCGCAGCGCCGCCCACAGCCCGGTGGCGGCGAGGACGAGCGGCGCCGTCGCCCGGTGCGGCGCGACCCGTCCGGCCAGGTAGCCGGCCACGACGTGCAGGACGAGCGCGCCCGCGCCCGCCGCGAACCCGAGCGGGTGCGAGCGTCCGGTGCCGTCGTGCAGGAGGGTGACGGCGACGATCACGGCGGTGACCGCGGCGTACGAGACGAGCGCGGCGGCCGACAGCAGCAGCAGGTCGAACAGCACGCCGGTGGCGGGGGAGCGGGCGGTGAGGTTGCGCAGGTAGTCCATGGGGCGTTCCCGGACGGCCGTCCACGCGGCGAGCGCGGCGGCGACCGGGCCGAGCAGCCGCACCGCGTTCACCAGGGCGACGACGGTGTTGTCCCGGTAGGCGTGCGGCGGGCACATCGACAGCGCCGCCGCGGCGGTGCCGACGACGGTGAGCAGCGGCACCGCGACGAGCAGCGCCGTGCGGCGGGCGTCCAGCCGGAGCACCCGACCGAGGTCAGACACCGGCGGCGCTCCGCACGGGCGTCCGGCGGGCCCGCGGCCGGACCGGCTGCGGCAGCGCGGGCAGCGGCGGCCGGCGGCCGATGCGCCGCGGCCGGCCCGTCCAGGGCAGTGCGGACCATGGACGGGCCGGCCACAGCCACCGGCGCGGCACCGGACCTTCGCCGCGCCGGTGATCGCCGGGCACCGCGTCCCGTCCGCCGGCCGCGTCGGGCCATCGGCGGTCGGCGGCGGAGCGGCCCCGGCGGGTCGTGGCCGAACGGGTGGGCTGTTCGGTGAGCTTGCCGCGGGTCAGCGTGAACAGCCGGTCGCACCAGCCGGTGAGCGGGTCGCAGCCGTCCGCGGTGATCACCACGGTCGGAGCGAGGGCGCGCAGCACCGGGATCAGCTCGGCGATCGCGGCGGACGCGTCGCCGCCCGGCCCGGCCGCGCCGGTCGGCCAGGGCTCGGCGGCGGCGCACAGCTCGCCGAACGGTTCGTCGAGGAGCACCAGCTCGGGTTCGTGGACGCACGCCGCGGCGAGGCCGGCGCGCAGCCGGACGTCCGGCGGCAGCAGCGCGAGCTCGGTCCCGGCGGCCTCGGTGAGGTCGAGGCGCTTGACCATGGCGCGCGCGGCGGCGGTGCTCGTCCGCTTGAAGTACGCGGCGTACTCGACGAACTCGCCCGCCGTCATGTTCCCCGCGCGGGAGAACCGGGCCGGCAGGTAGCCGATCCGGGCCCGCGCGGCGCGCAGCTCCGTACCGTTCGATATGTCCCTTCCGAGAATGTGCAGCGCACCGGCGTTCGGTCGGCGCAATGTCGCGAACGTGGCCAGCAGAGTGGATTTACCGACACCAGGTGGACCGGCAAGGCCGACCACGCCTTCGGCAAGGCCGAAGGTCACCGGGCGCAGGAGCCACCGCCCCCCGCGGCGGACACCCATTCCTCGGGCCACGATCGCGGAATACTCCGCGATCACTGTTTCCCCCCGTTGTTCGCCATGCGCTCGCTGCGGCCGTGTCTGGCGCGCCGGTGGCCTCCCCCGTCACCACGCGGCGCCCGCCCGGCTCCCGGCACCGGCCGAACCGGTGTCCAGGGCGTCCGGAGCTCTTTTGCCGCGGAACGATGCATCGACATCGCGACTATAACCGGGCTTGGCGATGGCTGTCAGCAATCTTTTTGCCTTTACTGCGGGACCGCTGGAATCTTTGCCTCGCAGCGTGACTGGAACAAAATAAGATATATGGACAATCGGCATATGCCTGCTAAAAGGCATTTCGCGTGCCGGGTGCTATCCGCCCCCGGATGACGCGATCGATCACACGGTCGCCGGCTCCGGTTCGGACTCGTCGCACTCCTGGTAGGGGGACGTCGCCACGCGGCGCTCGGTCGCGTCGATGAAGTCGCTCAGCACCTGCCGAGACTGGACGACCGACTCGATGCACTCGTCGAGCTTCCGCAGGCGCGCGCGCAGAGCGTCCAAGAGTTCGGGACACGGCTCGAAGTCGGGGCCCGACCCATTCGCACAGGGAAGCAGGTACGCGATCTCCTTCGACGACAGCCCCGCCTCGAGAAGCCTGCGGATCTGCGTGACGGTCAGGACGGCGTCGTCCGCGTACTCGCGGTAACCGTTGGCGCCCCGGCCGGCCTCCAGCAGCCCCTGCGACTCGTAGTAGCGCAGCTGGTGCGCGTTGACCCCGGTCCGCCGGCTCAGCTCTCCGATCAGCATGGCGCTCGCCCCTTGACCTTCATATCAGTATGAACGTTCAGGATTCTGCCATGACCACTGATGCACCCCAAAAGACGACATCGCCCCGAGAGACGACATCGACGCATAACGACGGCACCGCCCGCACCCCTGTGACCGTCCTCGGCCTCGGGCTGATGGGAAGCGCGCTCGCCGAGGCGTTCCTGCGCGCCGGGCACCCCACGACCGTCTGGAACCGGACGGCCGCGAAGGCCGAGCCGCTCGCCGCCCGGGGCGCGACCCTCGCCGCGACGCCCGCCGAAGCCGTCGCGGCCGCCCCGCTCGTCGTCGTCTGCCTGACCGACCAGGCGTCCGTCCGCGCCGTCCTCGAAGCGGCCGGCGCCGCCCTGGACGGCCGCACGGTCGCGAATCTGACGTCCGGATCGTCCGGCGAGGCCCGGGAGACCGCCGCGGCGGCCGCCCGGCACGGCGCCGACTACCTCGGCGGCGCCGTCATGGCGATCCCCGAGGCGGTCGGGACCGCGGACGCCGTCTTCGTCTACAGCGGGCCCCGCGCGGCCTTCGACCGGCACGAACCGGTTTTGCGGAGCCTCGGCGAGGGAACGTCGCACCTCGGCGGCGATCACGGCCTGGCGTCGCTGAACGAGATGGCCGTCCTGAGCCTGATGTGGAACGTGCTGAACGGTTTCCTGCACGCCACCGCGCTGCTCGGCGCGGCGGGCATGGACGCCGCCGCGTTCGCCCCGCTGGCGAAGACGGGCGCCGAGACCGTCGCCGGCTGGTTCGCCGGCTACGCGCGGCAGGTCGACGACGGCGCGTACCCGGTCCTGGACGCCGCCATCGACCAGCAGCGCGTCGCGATGCGGCAGCTCGTCGACGAGAGCGCGGCGCTCGGCGTGTCCACCGAGCTGCCCGCCCTCATCACGGCCCTGGCCGACCGGGCCGCGGCCGCCGGGCACGGCGGCGACGGCTACGCCGCGCTGATCGAGCAGTTCCGCAAGCCCTCGGAGGGACGACCATGACCACCACGCAGTTCGACCCGCGCGCCCTGCTCGCCGAGAGCCGGCTCGGGGTCCTCGCGACGATCAAGTCCGACGGGCTCCCGCAGCTGTCGCCCGTCATGCCGTACTACGACCGGGACGCGGGCGTCCTCTACGTGTCGATGACCGAGGGGCGCGCCAAGACCGTCAACCTGCGCCGCGACCCGCGCGCCGCGCTGGAGGTCACCTCGCCGGACGGCCGCGCCTGGGCCACCGCCGAGGGCCCGGTGACGCTCACCGGGCCCGGCGCCGACCCGGACGGGCCGGAGGTCGACGCGCTCGTCGACTACTACCGCCGCGCCGCAGGGGAGCACCCCGACTGGGCCGAGTACCGGTCCGTCATGGTGTCCGACCGCAGGGTGCTCATGACCATGACGGTCGACCGCGTGTACGGCGAACGGCTCGGCTGACCCCGGCCGGTCGCCTCCTCGACCCGTCCCCGCACTCCGCTGGGAGCGTACGGGCGCACAGGTGGTGCGGGGATGGGGCAGGATGGAGCCATGCCTTCTCGGGACTTTTCGTTGCACGGGGCCATCGACCTGGGCGCCCGCCAGGCGGCCGTCAGGAAGCAGCAGGAACGCCGGGCGCAGGCGCAGGCGGGCGGCGGGGCCGCGCCCGCGGGCGCGGCCGGCGGGCAGTACGTCGTCGACGTGACCGACGAGACGTTCAACACCGACGTCGTGGAGCGCTCGCAGAGCGTGCCCGTCCTCGTCGACTTCTGGGCCGAGTGGTGCGGGCCCTGCAAGCAGCTCGGGCCCATCCTGGAGAAGCTCGCCGCCGAGGCGGCCGGCAAGTGGGTGCTCGCCAAGGTCGACGTCGACGCGAACCCGCAGCTCGCCGCGTACATGCAGCAGATGGGCGTCCAGGGCATCCCGTTCGTCGCCGCGGTCGTCGCCGGGCAGCTGCTGCCGTTCCTCAACGGCGCCGCGCCCGAGCCGCAGGTCCGGCAGGCCATCGACCAGCTCTTCGACGTGCTGCGCAAGGAGGGCATCCTCCCGGACGCGCCCGCCGGCGAGCCGGGCGCGGAGCAGCCGGCCCAGCCGCAGATCGACCCCGGGCTCGCCGAGGCCGAGGACGCCCTCCAGCGCGGCGACCTCGACGCGGCCAAGGCGGCGTTCGAGCGGCTGCTCGCGCAGAACCCGCGCGACCCGCAGGCGAAGCAGGGGCTCGGGCTCGTCGAGCTGAGCCTGCGCGTGCAGGCCCTCGGCGACCCGCAGCGCGCGCTCCAGGAGGGCCAGGCCAAGCCCGGCGACGTGCCCGCGCAGATCGGCGCCGCCGACGTCGAGATGATGTCGGGCCGCGTCGACGAGGCGTTCGCGCGGCTGATCGCCGCCGTCCGGGCCAGCGCGGGCGACGACCGCGACGCGGCGCGCAAGCACCTGCTGTCGCTGTTCGACCTCCTCCCGCCGGACGACCCCCGCGTGGGCAAGGCGCGCCGCTCGCTGCAGTCGGCCCTGTTCTGATCGGGACGTTCTGACGCTCCGGCACCGGCCCGCCGCCGATCCGGCGGCCGGGCAGGGTGACGGACGCCCGAAATGGGCATGAACTGTCCGTGACCGCCCGGATCGTCACCATCTCCGCCGCGTTCGGCGCGGCCGGCGCCCTCGTCGGCCCCGCCGCGGCGGAGCGCCTCCGCCTGCCGTTCGTCGACCGCGCGATTCCCGAGGTCGTCGCGAGCGAGATCGGCTGCACCCTCGAGGAGGCCCTCGCCCACGACGGCCGCGCCGAGAGCGGCCTCGGCCGCATCCTCGCCGGCGCCGCGCGGCTGCCGAACGTGTCGCTGAGCGGCATGGAGGTCCACCTGCCGAACCGCGACGCCGTCCCGCCGGAGGAGTTCACCGCGCACACCGAGGAGGCGATCCGCCGCGCCGCCGAGGACGGCTGCGTCGTCCTCGGCCGCGCCGCCGCGCTCGTCCTCGGCGACCGGCCGGACGCGCTGCACGTCCGGCTGGACGGGCCGCGCGAGCGCAGGATGGTCCGCGCGGCCGCCGAGATGCCCGCGAACTGGGACGCGAGTGGGCCGAGCGGGACGCCGTACCGCGAAGTGGAGCGTATGCTCGTGGACAACGACCGCGCCCGAACGGCCTACGTGAAGCACTTCTACGGGGCCGATCCCGCCGATCCGCGGCTCTACCACCTCGTGATCGACACCACGAGGCTGCCCGTGCCCGCCGCCGTCGACCTCGTCGTCGCCGCGGCGGGGACGCTCTGAGCCCGCGGGGCCGTCCGGGCACGGCCCCCGGCGTGCCACGCCGATCGCGCGCACGTCCGGGACACGGACATACCCGGTTACAGAGGGAGCATCTGTCGTGGCGAGCGTGCCGAGCGTTTCGTACTCCATCACCGTCCGGCTGGAGGTCCCGGCCGGCGGCAAGGCCGTAAGCCAGATCACCCACGTGGTGGAGAACGCGGGCGGCATCGTCACCGCCCTCGACGTGAACACCGCCGGGCACGAGACGCTCCGCATCGACGTGACGATCGCCACCCGCGACACCCAGCACGCCGAGGCCATCGCCGCGGCGCTGGAGCAGCTCGACGCCATCAAGATCCACAAGGTCAGCGACCGCACGTTCCTGATGCACCTCGGCGGCAAGATCGAGATGTCGTCGAAGGTCCCGCTGCGCAACCGCGACGAACTCTCGATGGCCTACACGCCCGGCGTCGCCCGCGTCTCCCTCGCGATCGCCCGCAACCCCGAGGACGTCCGGCGGCTGACGATCAAACGCAACAGCGTCGCCGTCGTCACCGACGGCTCCGCCGTCCTCGGCCTCGGCAACATCGGCCCCGAGGCCGCGCTGCCCGTCATGGAGGGCAAGGCCGCGCTGTTCAAGCGGTTCGCCGGCATCGACGCCTGGCCGATCTGCCTCGACACGCAGGACACCGACGAGATCGTCCGGACCGTCCAGATCCTCGCCCCCGCGTTCGGCGGCATCAACCTCGAGGACATCTCCGCCCCCCGCTGCTTCGAGGTCGAGGCCCGCCTCCGCGAACTCCTCGACATCCCCGTCTTCCACGACGACCAGCACGGCACCGCCATCTGCGTCCTCGCCGCGCTCACCAACGCGCTCCGCGTCGTCGGCAAGGACCTGTCGTCCGTCCGCATCACGATGGCGGGCGCGGGCGCCGCGGGCAGCGCGATCCTCAAGCTGCTCATGCACGCGGGCGCCCGCGACCTGATCGTCTGCGACTACCGCGGCGCCGTCCATCAGGGCCGCGACGACCTCGACGACTCGCTCCGCTGGATCGCCGAGCACACGAACTCCGCCGGCTACGCGGGCGACCTGCGCGGCGCCGTCAAGGAGGCCGACGTGTTCATCGGCGTCTCGGCCCCCGGCATCCTCACCGGCGACGACATCGCCACTATGAACGACGACGCGATCGTCTTCGCCCTCGCCAACCCCGAGCCCGAGGTCTCGCCGGACGAGGCCCGCGAGCACGCCGCCGTCGTCGCCACCGGCCGCAGCGACTACCCGAACCAGATCAACAACGTCCTCGCGTTCCCCGGCGTGTTCCGCGGCCTCCTCGACGCCCAGGCGGACGGCGTCACCCTCGACATGCTCGCCGCGGCCGCCGCCGCGCTCGCCGAAGTGGTCACCCCGGAAGAGATCGGCCCGAACTACATCGTCCCGAGCGTGTTCCACCCGGACGTCAGCTCCCGCGTCGCGGGCGCCGTCCGCGAGGCCGCCGGCGGCCGCCCCCGCACGGAGGCGTGACCGTCACTTCTGCAGCATCTTCTCCTTGCGGCGCGGCCACACGCCCCCGTACCAGAAGATGACCCCGCCGGTGATCAGGGCGGCGAGGGCGGTGGCGCCCCGCGCCCACAGCACCCCGTCGTCCTGGCCGGTGTAGGGCAGCTCAGACGGGTCGTCGCCCGGCGCTCCCGCACCGGCGCAGTTCGCCTCGACGGCCTCGGACGCGATCCGCTCGTTCGCCCACGCGACCTGCACCCGCGTGCGCCGGTCCTCCCGCACCTCGACGTCCACCGTGCGCGCCTCGCCGCCGCCCAGCCGTCCGGGGATCGCGGCCGTGTCGTCGTTCTTCTCGATGCTGAAGTCCGCGGGCCGCGACCCGGTGTTCCGGATCCGCACCGGCACCGTCCGCCCCGGGCACGACACCGACCCGATCTCCGCCGTCAGCGCCGCCCGCCCCGACGCCGTCGGCTCGGGCGACTCGCGCGACTCGCGCGGCGACCCGGAACCGGACCCGGACGGCGACGGGGACGGCGCGGTCGTCCGGTTCGACGCGGGCGTCGCCGCCTCGGAGTCGTCCCCTCCCACCAGCGGCGGGATGGCGATGAACGCCGCGAGGGCGAAGAACACGGCGGCGATGACGACCCTGGGCAACTGCATCGCTGTCCTCCCCGGGCCCGCGGGCGCGGGCGGCCGATGGTCCGAGAGATCATTCTCAACCTGTGCTGTTGTGCTGCCGATATCCCCGTCGATAGGTGTACGTACCAAGGTAACGAGAAGGGGGGCGTGCCGCCGAGGGTCGGCGCAACGCATGATGGAACCCATGGAAGACGGCATCAGGGTGGGGCTACTGCTCGTCGCGACCCCTCAGCTGGAGGATCCCAACTTCAAGCGCAGCGTGGTCCTGCTGGTCGAGCACGACATGGACGGCGGGACGCTCGGTGTCGTCCTCAACCGGCCGACCGAGGTTCCGGTCGACCGGGTGCTGCCGCCGTGGGCCGAGCTCGTCACCGGGCCGTCCGTGGTGTTCCAGGGCGGGCCCGTGGCGCTCGACAACGCGCTCGCCCTGGCCCGCCTCCCCGGGGAGGACGAACCGCTCGGCTGGCGCGCCCTGGAGGGCGGGGCCGAGGTGTCGCGGGTCGGGCTCGTCGACCTGGAGGCCCCGCCCGGCCTGCTCGCGGCCGAACTTCTCCAGTTCCGGGTGTTCGCGGGGTACGCCGGCTGGTCCGCGGGGCAGCTGCGCACGGAGATCGAGGAGGGGGCGTGGTACCTGGTGCCCGCCGAGGCGGGCGACGTGTTCGCTCCCGACCCCGACCGGCTCTGGTCGGACGTCCTGCGCCGTCAGGGCGGCGACCTGGCGTTCGTCTCCACGTACCCTGAGGACCCGACGCTCAATTAAGGTGTGATGACGTGAGCACGAAGATCCTTCCCGATGGCGACACCCAGACAGATGTACGGCCGGATCTGTCGCACGGTGACGGCGACCACGAGCGGTTCGCCCACTACGTGAAGAAGGCGAAGATCACCGAGAGCGCGGTGAGCGGCACGCCGGTGATCGCCCTCTGCGGCAAGGTGTGGGTGCCGAACCGCGACCCGAAGAAGTACCCCGTGTGCCCGGAGTGCAAGGAGATCTACGAGTCCATGCAGCCGGGCGGCGACAAGAACGACGGCTGACCCGCCGGTGCGGGACGGCCAGGCGCCGCGGGGCGCCCGGCCGTCGCTTTCGCGTGCCGTGGGGGAAGGGGCGGACACGCCCGGGCGATGTCGCGGGCGTGTCGGCTGGTCGCGGTGTGGATCGCGGCACAGGTTGGGCTCGGAGGGCACGATCTGTCGGTCCCGGTATGTAGCCTGCTATGACCGTGAGCACCTTCGCCGCACCGAGCATGCCCCCCGCGTTCCCCGAACGGGCCGCCTGGGGGACGGCGTCGTCCCTGCGCGCCTGGCAGCAGGAGGCGCTCGAGGCCTACTTCGGGACGGACGGGCAGCAGCCGGGGCCGCGCGACTTCCTCGCCGTCGCGACGCCCGGCGCCGGTAAGACGACGTTCGCGCTGCGGCTCGCGCGGGAGCTGATGGAGCGGCGGGCCGTCGTGGCGGTGACGGTCGTGTGCCCGACCGAGCACCTGAAGCGGCAGTGGGCCGAGTCGGCGGCGCGGGTGGGGATCAAGCTCGACCCCGAGTGGCAGAACAGCAGCGGGCCCGTCGGCAAGGACTTCCACGGCGTCGCGGTGACGTACGCGACGGTGGCGGCGCGGCCGGCGCTGCACCGGAACCGGACGGAGTCCCGCAAGACGCTCGTGATCTTCGACGAGGTGCACCACGCGGGGGACGGCCTGTCGTGGGGCGACGCGGTGCGGGAGGCGTTCGAGCCGGCGGCGCGGCGGCTGTCGCTGTCGGGCACGCCGTTCCGGACCGACATCAATCCGATCCCGTTCGTGGAGTACGAGGAGGGCCCGGACGGCGTCCGGCGGAGCCGCGCGGACTACACCTACGGGTACGGGCCCGCGCTGGCCGACGGCGTCGTGCGTCCGGTGATCTTCCTGGCGTACGCGGGGGAGATGCGGTGGCGGACGCGGGCGGGCGACGAGATCACCGCGACGCTCGGCGAGCCCCTGACGCAGGACCAGACGGCGCAGGCGTGGCGGGCTGCGCTCGACCCGAAGGGCGACTGGATCAGGCAGGTCCTCGCGGCGGCGGACCGGCGGCTGACCGAGCTGCGGCGGGTGATCCCGGACGCGGGCGGGCTGGTGATCGCGACCGATCACGAGACCGCGCGGGCCTACGCGAAGATGCTGCGCGCGGTGACGGGCGAGGGCGCGACGATCGTGCTGTCGGACGATCCGTCGGCGTCGAAGAAGATCAAGCAGTTCGGCGAGACCGGTGACCGGTGGATGGTCGCGGTCCGGATGGTGTCGGAGGGCGTCGACATCCCGCGGCTGTGCGTGGGCGTGTACGCGACGTCGACGAGCACGCCGCTGTTCTTCGCGCAGGCGATCGGGCGTTTCGTCCGGGCGCGCAAGCGGGGCGAGACGGCGTCGGTGTTCCTGCCGTCGGTGCCGACGCTGATGGGGCACGCGGCGGAGCTGGAGGAGGAGCGCGACCACGTGCTCGACCGTCCGGTCCGTGAGGACGGCCTGGACGACGATCTGATCGCCGAGGCGAACAAGCGGCAGGACACGCCGGACGTCGGCGAGGAGCTGCCGTTCGAGACGGTCGAGGCGTCCGCGACGTTCGACCGGGTGCTGTACGACGGCGGCGAGTTCGGCATGCACGCGACGCCGGGGTCGGCCGAGGAGGAGGAGTACCTCGGCATCCCGGGGCTGCTGGAGCCCGACCAGGTGTCGGCGCTGCTGCGCAAGCGGCAGGCGGAGCAGCTCGCGGGGGCCCGGCAGAAGAAGACGGGCGATCCGCGCGCCGACCGGACCGCCGCCGAGGACATCGCGGCCCTGCGGCGGGAGCTGAACGGCCTGGTCAACGCGTGGAACCACCGGACGGGCCAGCCGCAGGGCGTGATCCACAACGAGTTGCGGCGGCAGTGCGGCGGCCCGGCGGTGCCGCAGGCGAGCGCGGAGGAGATCCGGGCGCGGATCACGAAGATCCGCGAGTGGGCGGCGCGCCGCCGGGGCTGAGGGTCAGCGGCCGACGGCGGCCCGGATGCGGTCGACGAGCGCTTCGGGCGCCTCGTCGGCGGGGACGGTGAGGACGTCCTCGTCGGGGCCGGGGCGCTCGTAGTCGGCGAACTGGCTGTCGAGCAGGTCGGCCTTGAAGAAGTGGCCCTTGCGTTCGCGCATCCGTGCGGCGATCGTGTCGCGGTCGCCGTCCAGGAGGACGAGCCGGACCTGGTCGGAGCGGCCCTCGAGGAGGATGCCGCGGTAGGCGCGCTTGAGGGCGGAGCAGGTGACGACGCCCGGTTCGCCCGCGCGGATGCGCCCGTCCATCCAGGTGCCGATGGCGCGCAGCCACGGCATGCGGTCGGCGTCGGTGAGGGGGACGCCGGAGCGCATCTTGGCGATGTTCTCGGGGGAGTGGAAGTCGTCGGCCTCGGCGTAGTCCCAGCCGAGGCGTTCGGCGAGCAGCGTGCCGACGGTCGTCTTGCCGCTGCCGGACACGCCGCCGATCAGGATGATCTCGGGGGGCTTCACGTCATTGGTCACGGTTCAGGATCTCACCACCGGGGCGCCGGAGAGCGCGACGCCCTCCCGCGCGAGTTCGTCGAGGGCGCGGTCGGTGGTCGCGCGGGCGACCCCGGCCGTCAGGTCGAGCAGGACGGTCGTGCGCAGGCCGCCGCGGGCGGCGTCGACGGCGGTGGCGCGGACGCAGTGGTCGGTGGCGATGCCGACGATGTGGACGGTGTCGACGCCGTGGGCGGTGAGCCAGTCGGCGAGCGGGACGTCGTCGTCGGTGGCGCCCTCGAAGCCGCTGTAGGCGGCCGTCTCGCGGCCCTTGCTGAACACGGCCTCGATGTCGGCGAGCGCGAGGTTCTCGTGGAAGTCGGCGCCGGGGGTGCCGATGACGCAGTGCGGCGGCCAGGTGTCGACGTAGTCGGGTTCGGCGGAGAAGTGCGCGCCCGGGTCGAGGTGGAAGTCGCGGGTGGCGACGACGTGCGCGTATTCGGGGCGGTTGGCCGACAGGTGCCCGGAGATGGCCGTGGCGACGTCCGCGCCGCCGGCGACGGCCAGCGAGCCGCCCTCGCAGAAGTCGTTCTGCACGTCCACGATGATCAGAGCCTTCTTGCCCATGACCGCTCCCGTTTCGGTTCCGCGGGGTCCACCCCGACGTTTCCCCGACACCTTGGACGCTATCCCAGTCCGCGGCGTGGAGGAACCGGCCGGTCAGGGGCGCGGGCCGCCGTCGATGAACTCGGTGGGCAGCGCGGGCTCGCCGCGGGACAGCTGGAGTGCCGTCGCGGGCAGTTCCGCGACCGCGCGGGCGTGCCGGTCGCGGGCGTCCCGCAGCGGTTCGCGCCCGACGATCTCGCCGTCCCGGACGAGCGGGACCTGCAGGACGCGGTCGCGTGGGCCGGGCGCGGGCTCCCCGGTGGTGATCGTCTCGGCGTAGGCGGTGCCGTGCGGGTCGACGCGCCGGACGGCGGCCTTGCGCCCGCCGCGGCTGGGCTTGCCGGTCGACCGCTTGGCGACCGGGCGCATCGGCGCGCCGGGGTCCGGCCCGTCGGCGCGGGCGACGAGCTTGTAGACGAGCGAGGCGGTGGGCGCGCCGGACCCGGTGACGAGGGACGTGCCGACGCCGTAGCCGTCGACGGGCGCGGCGGCGAGGGCGGCGATGCCGTACTCGTCCAGGTCGCCGGTGACGACGATGCGGGTGTCGCGGGCGTCGAGGGAGTCGAGCTGGTCGCGGACGCGGCGGGCCATGACCGCGAGGTCGCCGGAGTCGATGCGGACGGCGCCGAGCGCGGGCCCGGCGAGTTCGACGGCGGTGCGGACGGCGCGTTCGACGTCGTACGTGTCGACGAGGAGGGTCGTGGATTCGCCCAGGGACGCGAGCTGTGCTTGGAACGCGTGGCGTTCGCTGTCGTGCAGGAGCGTGAACGAGTGCGCGCTCGTCCCCGCCGTGGGCACACCGTAAAGCCGTCCGGCTTCGAGGTTCGATGTGGTGGCGAAACCCGAGATGTAGGCTGCGCGCGCCGACGCGACGGCCGCGTTTTCGTGTGCGCGCCGCGAGCCCATCTCGATGAGGGGGCGGCCCTGCGCGGCCTGCACCATCCGGGACGCGGCGGACGCGATGGCGCAGTCGTGGTTGAGGATCGACAGCACGACGGTCTCGAGCAGGACGGCCTCGGCGAACGTCCCCTCGACCCGCAGGATCGGCGAGTCCGGGAAGTAGCACTCGCCTTCGGGGTATCCCCAGACGTTCCCGGTGAAGCGGTACTTCTCCAGCCATTGCGCCGTGGGTTCGTCGACGACGCCGTTCGCGGTGAGCCAGTCCAGCTCGTCCGTCCCGAAGCGGAACGCCTCGATCGCGTCGAGGAGGCGCCCGGTCCCGGCGACGACGCCGTAGCGGCGCCCGGCCGGGAGGCTGCGCGCGAACACCTCGAACACGGCGGGCCGGTCGGCCGTCCCGCTGCGCAGCGCCGCCTGGAGCATGGTCAGCTCGTACCGGTCGGTCAGCAGCGCGGTGCCGCCCGTTCCTTCACCTGTGTGCACAGGTGGCAGCCTAAGCCCCGGTGCGGGCACCATGGACCTGGAGGCCGGTGCACCTAGCATCGGATGCGAGGGCGGCACGATCTCGCGGGCGAGAGGGGGAGACGCAGGCCATGAGCGCCATGAGCACGGCGCCCGCACCGGTCGAGCTGGAGCGGCCGGACGTCGAGGAGGAGTCGCGCGCCGACCGGCCCTGGCTGGCGATCGTCTGGAACGACCCGATCAACCTCATGTCGTACGTCACATACGTGTTCCAGACCGTGTTCGGCTACGCGAAGCCCAAGGCGGAGAAACTGATGCTGGACGTCCACCACAAGGGACGGGCCGTCGTGGCCAAGGGCACCCGCGAGGAGATGGAGCGGGACGTCGAGATTCTGCACTCCTACGGGCTGTGGGCGACCGTGAAGCGGGACGACTGATGGCGGACGTCCGCCGGACGCGGGCCGGCGTGCGGGTGCGGCTGGCGGCCGAGGAGTCGGGGCTGCTGACCTCGCTGATGGAGCAGATGCTCGCGCTGATCGAGGGCTCGCCGGACGCGGGCGGCGCGCCCGGCGCGGGCGGGCCGGACGATCCGCTGGCGTCCATCGGCATCGCCGAGAAGGCGGAGAAGCCCGACGATCCGGTGCTCGCGCGGCTGTTCCCCGACGCGTACGGCGATCCGGGCGCCGCGGCGGGCCGCGAGGAGGCCGAGGCCGCCGACGACTTCCGCCGCTACACCGAGATGGGGCTGCGGGACGGCAAGCGCGACGCGGCCGCGACGGTGCTGAAGACCCTCCCCGACGGGGGCGGCAGCGCGCTGCTGGACGACGAGCAGGCGCAGGTGTGGCTGCGGGCGCTGAACGACGTCCGGCTGGCGCTGGGCACCCGGCTGGAGATCAGCGAGGAGTGGTACGACGAGGCCGTGCGCCTCGATCGGGACGATCCGCGCGCGCCGCTGTTCGCGGCGTACGACTGGCTCACGATGCTGCAGGAGAGCCTCGTCCAGGCGCTGTGGTGACGGGCGCGGCGGTGGGTTGTCCACAGTGCGGACTCGGCGGGGAGCGCGGACGTCCGTCCGGGTAGCCTTCGGGACATGCTGACGATCGAGCGTTCCCTGGTCGACAGGATCGTCGCGCACGCGCGCGCCGACCACCCCGACGAGGCCTGCGGGGTCATCGCCGGCCCGATCGGGTCCGACCGTCCCGTCCGGTTCGTCCAGATGGTCAATGCCGAGCGCTCGCCGACGTTCTACCGGTTCGACTCCCAGGAGCAGCTGAAGGTGTGGCGGGAGATGGACGACCGCGACGAGGAGCCGGTGGTGATCTACCACTCGCACACGGCCACGGAGGCCTACCCGTCGCGCACCGACATCTCGTACGCGCAGGAGCCGAACGCGCACTACGTCCTCGTCTCCACCCGCGAGGAGGACGACGTGGAGTTCCGCTCGTACCGGATCCTGGACGGCGAGGTGACCGAGGAGGAGGTCGTGATCGTCGACTCCTACCCGGACTCCCGCCCGGACTCCGCGCAGGTGTGACGGGCGCTACGGAGAGCGATGGTCGGGACAGGTAAAGTGGGCGTCATGTGGACGAGCGGGAGCAGAACGGGCGCGCGGCGCCGCGTCCCGCCCGCCGTGGTGCCCCCCGTGCAGAGCTTCCTGTTCGGGCACTCGCGCGCCGAAGTCGTCTACGACTGTTCGCCGACGCGCTGATCCTCACCTGGAATTCCCGCGTTCCCCGCCCTGTTGCAACGGCTTGGGCGGGGAGCCCCCGTACGACCAAAAGGAGATCATCGCGATGGCGATCGAGGTCCGGATCCCGACGATCCTGCGCAATCTCACCGACGGCGCCAAGTCCGTGGAGGGCAAGGGCGGCACGCTGGACGAACTGTTCACCGATTTGGACTCGCGGCACGAGGGGCTGCGCGCCCGCCTGGTGGACGACAAGGGCCTGCGCAAGTTCGTGAACGTCTACCTCAACGACGAGGACGTGCGCTTCCTCGGCGGGCTGGAGACCGCGGTCTCCGACGGCGACAGCGTCACCATCCTCCCGGCCGTCGCCGGCGGCTGACCCGGCCGGACGACTACGGAGACGACGAACGACATGCGTTTCGAGTCGCTGCTGGACTCGGTCGGCGGCACGCCGCTGGTCGGGCTGCCGCGCCTGTCGCCGAGCGAGGACGTCCGGATCTGGGCGAAGCTCGAGGACCGCAACCCGACCGGTTCGGTGAAGGACCGGCCCGCCTTCTACATGATCGACAAGGCGGAGAAGGACGGGCTGCTGACGCCGGGCTGCACGATCCTGGAGCCGACATCGGGCAACACCGGCATTTCGCTCGCCATGGTCGCGAAGCTGCGCGGCTACCGGATGGTGTGCGTGATGCCGGAGAACACCTCGGCGGAGCGGCGGCAACTGCTGGAGATGTGGGGCGCGGAGATCATCTCCTCGCCCGCGGCGGGCGGGTCGAACGAGGCTGTCCGCGTCGCGAAGGGCCTGGCCGAGGAGCACCCGGACTGGGTGATGCTCTACCAGTACGGCAACGAGGCGAACGCGCTCGCGCACTACGAGACGACCGGCCCGGAGATCCTCGCCGACCTGCCGACCGTGACGCACTTCGTCGCGGGCCTCGGCACCACCGGCACGCTGATGGGCGTCGGCCGCTACCTGCGCGAGCAGGTGCCCGACGTGAAGATCGTCGCGGCGGAGCCCCGGTACGGGGAGCTGGTGTACGGGCTGCGCAACATCGACGAGGGGTTCATCCCCGAGCTGTACGACGACTCGGTGCTGACGACGCGGTTCTCGGTGGGCTCGGCGGACGCGCTGCGCCGCACCCGCGAGCTGCTGGAGCAGGAGGGCATCTTCGCCGGGATCTCGACCGGCGGGGCGCTGCACGCCGCGGTCGGGATGGCGCGCAAGGCCGTCAAGGCCGGGGAGCGGGCCGACATCGTGTTCATCGTGGCCGACGGCGGGTGGAAGTACCTGTCGACGGGCGCGTACGGCGGCACGCTGGAGGAGGCCGAGGCGGCCCTGGAGGGCCAGCTCTGGGCCTGAGGCCGGCTCTGGGTTGAGCCCGGGCCGGTTCGGGGTGAAATGTGCCCGGGGCCGGTTCTCGGCCGCGCCGTGTCAGTGGCGTGATGCTACTCATATGGGCGGTCCGCCCGGCGGACGGTAGGGTTCGGTTCCGAATATGGTTCTAGAATCCGGCCGGGCGGGCGCCCGCCGCGCGGTGGAGCAGGGAGTGCAGATGAGCGTGTTCGCGGACGCCACCGCGGTGCGGAAGGTCGACGAGGGCCGCTACGCGGTCGACGTCCACCCCGGCTACTGCATCGGCGCGGCGCCCAACGGCGGCTACCTGATGGCGCTGCTCGGCCGCGCCGCCGTGGACGCCTCCCCGCACGCGCACCCGGTCTCGACCGCGACGAACTTCCTGCGCGTCGCCAAGGCCGGCGCCCCCGCGGAGATCGTCGTCGAGCCGCGCAAGGAGGGCCGCACCGCGGCGACGTCCCTGGTCAGCCTCGTCCAGGACGGCAAGCGCATCGTGGACGCGCTCGTCACCACCGGCACCCTGGAGCCCGGCGCCGACCCCGACTGGGTCGGCGACCCGCCCGCCGTGCCGCTCCCGCCCCTGGAGGACTGCACCGGCGCCCGTCCGCCCGGCGACAAGAACGGCTTCGCCGACCACGTCGACATGCGGTTCGACCGCACCACGATGGGCTGGCTCGACGGCAACCCCAGCGGCCGTCCCGAGGTCCGCGCCTGGTTCCGGCTGCCCGACGGGCACGAGCCCGACCCGTTCGTCCTCGCGCTGGCCGTGGACGCGCTGCCGCCCGTCTCGCTCAACCTCGGCGCGAACGGCTGGGCCCCGACCGTCGAGCTCACCTGGCACATGCGGGCCGTCCCCGCTCCCGGCTGGCTCGCCCTGCACGGGTCCGGACGGCTGCTGACCGGCGGCTGGTTCGACGAGGAGGTCGAGGTGTGGGACTCGGCGGGCCGGCTGGTCGCGCAGAGCCGGCAGATCGCGCGCGTCCCCAAGGGCGGCTTCAAGTAGCCCTGGAATTTCCCGCGTGTTGCGCCTGAGATTTCCAGGAGAACGGACGCGGCCCCATGAGCGGGTGTGTTTTCCGCCGGGTGGCGGTGTGATGTCCAACGCATGACGTACCTGTGGGTCCGTACGTCGCCTAGCCTTGATGACCATGTCAGATGCCGGTTCGCCGAGCGGGGACGACCCCTCGCTCCTCCCGGCGGAGGCGCCTCCGGATCCGCTCGGGGAGTTTCCGCTGGACGCCCCGATCGGGGTCTTCGACAGCGGGTTCGGCGGTCTCACCGTGGCCCGCGCGATCCTCGACCAGCTCCCGAACGAGCCGATCGTCTACCTGGGCGACTCGGCCCGCCAGCCGTACGGGCCGCGGCCGATCGCCGAGGTCCGCGCGTTCGCGCTGGAGATGCTCGACAGCCTCGTCGACGAGGGCGTGAAGATGCTGGTGATCGCCTGCAACAGCGCCAGCTCGGCGATGCTGCGCGACGCCCGCGAGCGCTACGACGTCCCGGTCGTCGAGGTGATCAACCCGGCGACCCGGCGCGCCGCCCGCGCCACCCGCAACGGACGCGTCGGGCTGATCGCGACCCGCGCCACCGTGCAGAGCCGCGCCTACGAGGACTCGTTCGCCGCGGCCCCGCACATCGAGCTCGTCAGCGCCGCCTGCCCGCGCTTCGTCGAGTTCGTCGAGGCGGGAGTGACGGCCGGGGACGGGCTGCTGGACGCGGCGCGCGAGTACCTGAAGCCCATCGTGGACGCCGGATGTGACACCCTCATCCTCGGCTGCACGCATTACCCCCTTCTTGCCGGCGTCATCTCGTATGTCGTCGGTGACGGGGTCACACTGGTCTCAAGCGCCGACGAGACCGCCAAGGACGTGTACCGAGTGCTCCACGACCGGGGACTGGCCCGCGCCGAGGGGACGCCCCCGCCGCGGCACCGCTTCCGGGTGACCGGCGACCCCGAGGTGTTCGCCGAGCTTGGGCGCCGGTTCCTCGGACCGGAGATCGGCACGGTCGAGAGCGACCTCGGTCGGGCCCTGACCACCGGATGACCACCTGATTCCTCGGGGGACGCAGAAGGAGGAGTGAGCGTGCGGGTCACTGTGATCGGCTGCTCCGGCAGTTACCCTGGGCCGGACAGTCCCGCGTCCAGTTATCTCGTCGAGGCCGAGGGCTTCGCCATGATCCTCGATCTCGGCAACGGTGCGCTCGGCTCGCTGCAGCGCTTCCACTCCCTGTACGAGATCGACGCCGTGTGCATCTCGCACCTGCACGCCGACCACTGCCTCGACCTGTGCGGGTACTGGGTGGCGCGGACGTACCGGCCGAGCGGCCCGCCGCCGCGCATCCCGGTGCACGGGCCCGAGGGCACGGCCGCCCGCATGGCCCGCGCCTACGACCTCGACCCCGACCCCGGGATGTCCGAGACGTTCGACTTCCGGACCCTGCGGCGCGGCCCGTTCGAGATCGGCCCGTTCCGGGTGACGACCGCGCTGATGCCGCACCCCGTCGAGGCGTACGCGTTCCGCATCGAGCACGACGGCAAGGCGCTCGCCTACTCGGGCGACACCGGGCCGTCCGACACGCTCGTCGACCTGGCCAGGGACGCCGACCTGTTCCTGTGCGAGGCGTCCTTCCTGGAGGGCCCGGCGCTGCCGTCCGAGCTGCACCTGACCGCCCGCGAGGCCGCCGAGCACGCCGCGCGCGCCGATGTGGGACGGCTCGTCCTCACCCACCTCGTCCCGTGGAACGACGCGGACGTGTCGCTCAAGGAGGCCAAGTCGGGCGGCTACGGCGGGGAGATCGAGCTGGCGCAGGTCGGCACCCGCTACGACTTGTGAGACGGACGCGCCCCGGGCGGCGGGCGCACCGCGGTGCGGTCCCGGGACGGCGTTAGGGTGGTGCGCATGTCTCGCCCCGATGATCGCGCGCCCGACAGCCTCCGTCCCGTCCGCCTGCAGCGCGGCTGGCTCGACCACGCGGAGGGCTCGGTGCTCGTCGAGTTCGGCGGCACCCGGGTGCTGTGCGCGGCGTCCGTCGAGGACTCGGTGCCCCGGTGGCGGCGCGACAGCGGCCTCGGCTG
This sequence comes from Spirillospora sp. NPDC052242, assembly GCF_040679555.1. Taxonomy (NCBI): domain Bacteria; kingdom Bacillati; phylum Actinomycetota; class Actinomycetes; order Streptosporangiales; family Thermomonosporaceae; genus Spirillospora; species Spirillospora sp. NPDC052242. The sequence continues at coordinate 85,832 of NZ_JBFAUZ010000001.1, read as the reverse complement.
GGTCACCGCCGAGTACGCGATGCTGCCCCGCGCCACCAACACCCGCAACGACCGCGAGGCCGTCAAGGGCAAGATCGGCGGCCGCACCCACGAGATCTCCCGGCTGATCGGCCGGTCCATCCGGGCCTGCATCGACTACAAGGCGCTCGGCGAGAACACGGTGCGGCTCGACTGCGACGTCCTGCAGGCCGACGGCGGCACCCGCACCGCCGCGATCACCGGCGCGTACGTCGCGCTGGCGGACGCGGTGAGCTGGATGCGCGAGCGCGGCCTCGTCAAGCGCGACCCGTTCACCACCTCGATCGCGGCGGTCAGCGTCGGCGTCGTGCACGGCGAGGCGCGGCTCGACCTCTGCTACGAGGAGGACTCGGCCGCCGAGACCGACATGAACGTCGTCTGCACCGGCGAGGGCAAGTTCGTCGAGGTGCAGGGCACCGCCGAGGGCGCCCCGTTCGACCGCGCCGAACTCGACGCGCTGCTCGACCTCGCGGCGGGCGGCTGCGCCGAGCTGACCCGCCTGCAGATGGAGGCGCTCGGCCGATGACCCGGATCGTCCTCGCCACCCGCAACCAGGGCAAGATCGCCGAACTGCACCGCATCCTCGAAGGCATCGACGTCGCGGGCCTCGCCGAGTTCCCGGACGCGCCGGACGTCCCCGAGACGGAGCCGACGTTCGAGGGCAACGCGCTGCTGAAGGCCCGCGCGATCTGCGCGCACACCGGCCTGCCCGCCGTCGCCGACGACTCCGGCCTGTGCGTGGACGAGCTGAACGGCATGCCCGGGGTCCTGTCGGCCCGCTGGTCGGGCCGCTTCGGCGACGCGTCCGGCGACAAGGACGCGGCGAACCTGCGGCTCGTCCTCGACCAGCTCGCCGACACCCCGGACGAGCGGCGCGGCGGGGCGTTCGTGTGCGCGGCGGCGCTCGTCCTGCCCGGCGGCGTCGAGCACTGCGTCGAGGGCCGGATGCGCGGGACGGTCGCGCGCGCCCCGCGCGGCACCGGCGGGTTCGGCTACGACCCGGTGTTCGTCCCGGAGGGCGAGACCCGCACGACGGCGGAGCTGTCGCCGGAGGAGAAGGACGCGATCAGCCACCGCGGCCGCGCGTTCCGCGCCCTCGCCGACATCCTCCCCGACGCCCTGGCCGCCGCCGGCCTCACCTGACCGCCCCCCCGGGCGCTAGGGGGCCCGGCGGGTGTGGATCCGGACGAACGTGCCGTCCCACCCGGTGCGCAGCTCCATCAGGTCGACCAGCAGGCGGACGGTCCACAGGCCGAAGCCCGGCTGGAGTGCGGTGTCGGGCGGGATGAACCCGGTCAGGGAGCTGGGCGCCGGGCGCCAGCAGCCGTGGTCGCCGACCTCGCAGACCAGGTCGTCGCCGTCGGCCCACATGCGCAGGCCCGCCGGGGGCGTGCCGTGCTGGAGGGCGTTCGCGGCGAGCTCGTTCACGGCGGTGACGAGGTTCAGCGTGCGGGTGCGGCCGAGGCCGTGCGCGGCGGCGCGGCGCTCGACGAACGTGCGGAGCGCGTGCAGGTCGGCGCCGTCGATGACCATGTGGTCGGCGCCGGCGGGACGGGCGAAGCCGCGGGCCCGGTCGCATTCGGCGCCGAACGCCTCGGGCCGCACGTACTCGTCGTTGGACACCGAACGGCCGTCCCGCAGGACGATCGGGTGCGTGCGGCGCGCCTGCCGGACGACCTCGGCGGGCAGGGACGTCCCGTCGTAGGGGCACAGCGCGCGCGCCCCGGAGCCGCCGAACACGACGTTGATCAGGGATTCGTAGCGGATCCACTCGCGGGTCTGCCGCTCGTCCCAGCCGTCCCACACCGGTTCGGCCAGGGCGCACACGCTGCGCGGGGCGCTGGCCTTCACGATCTCCTGGTAGTCGCGCAGGGTGTGGACGGGGTGCCGGTAGAAGTCCGCGGAGTCCCGGAAGGTGATCGCGTCGCCGTGCTCGGCGAGCGTGTCGCGCAGCGCCGTCAGATGGGGTTCGCGCGCCACGGCGACGACCGCCTGGCCGGCCTCCAGCCCCGCCTCCAGGAACGGGACGGTGACCTCCAGGTAGTCGTCGGGGCCCGCGTACACGAACGCCCTGTGCTCCAGCGTCATCAGGCGAGGTCCTCCGTCTCGGGCACCCGGTCGCGGCCGCGGGCCAGGCCCGGCAGCCGGTGCCAGCCGACCATCTCGATCACGTTCTCGACTTCGGGCTGCAGCCCGTCCAGGATCAGCGCGTCGTCGCCGTCGAGGGCCACGGCGTGCCGCACCAGCAGGTGCAGGCCGCGCAGGTCGATGAAGCGGAGCCGGGACACGTCCAGGTGGACGCCGCGGTGCCGCCCGTCCGGCCCGACGCTGACCCGCGCGAGCCTGTCCTCGAACGCCTTGTGCCGCGCGGCGTCCAGTTCGCCCTCGATGCGCAGGCCGTCCGGTGCGAAGGTGCGGACGATCCGCAGGACGTTGTCCTCGTACTCGGGGTCGACCTCGACGAGGACCTCGTGGGTGTCGCGGAGCGCGGCGAGCTGGTCGGGCGGGCAGGAGCGCCGGTCGATCTGGCACACCGCCATCGCCATGGTGCTGGGCGAGACGGCGTCGCCGACGCGGTGCTCGCAGCCCAGGACGCCGGGGAGGTCGGCGACGCCGGGATCGTTCAGCAGCCAGCTGTAGTCGGTGGTGAGGCGGACGGCGCGGAAGCCCTGCCCGAACGCGGACTCCACCTCGCCGGCGATCGTGTCGAGCATCATCGCGGGTTCGAAGCCGCCGCCGCGGTTGAGGCACGCGTCGCGCCGCGAGATCACCCGCAGCTGGCCGGTCCGCTGGAAGGTCGCCGCGTCGACGCCGGCGCCGAGCCCGGGCAGCCGGTCGGCGGGCGCGTCGGTGACGTAGACGACCTTCTCGTTCGTCGCCAGCCCCTCGCGCACGAACGGGCCGATCACCCGGTCGCGCTCCTCGAAGCCGGTGTAGGCCAGCCAGCCGTGGTCGCCCGGCCGTATCTCGCTCACGTGTCGCTTGGCGAACCAGGGTGTTTCCATGGCCTGCCCATCGAGGTCGTCGTGGATGGGTCCAGAGTACGCCGTCCGGCGGCTTTTGGAAGCTCGTTGCACGGACTCCATCACCCTCCGTCGCCCGCGCCGTGCGGGGGGTCGGGCAGGGCCAGGCGCAACCGCACCACGGTCCCCGCCGGTCCCGTCCGGATCTGGACGAGCGAGCACAGCAGCCGCACGGCCCACAGCCCGAACCGTCCGCAGGCGCCCGCCTCGGACCGGCGCGGCGGGACGAGCCCGAACCCGGCGTCCGGCGGCCAGCGGCCCCCGTCGGCGACCTCGCACACGAACGCCGGGTCGCCGTGCGCGTCGTCGGCCGGGTCCGTCCACAGGCGCAGCATGATGGGCGGTGCGCCGTGCCGTTCCGCGTTCGTGACGACCTCGGTGACGGCGACCAGGAGCCGCTGCAGGTCGTCGTCGGGCAGCGGGGTGCGGCGCGCGTATTCGGCGACGTAGGCGCGCAGCCAGTACAGGTCCGGACGGTCGATCTTGAGTTCGTCCGCGTGGGCGGGCGGCGGCGGCAGCGGGTCGCGGTCGCACCGCGCGTTGAACGCGCCGGGGTCGACGTACCCGGGGTTGGGCACGGCGCGCTCGCCCCGGACGGTCTCGGGGTGCGTCCGGCGGCCCGCCGCGACGACGCCGGGCGGGAGCGTCGCGGCGTACGGGCACATGATCGCGGCGCCGGTCTCGCGGAACGCGATGTTGAGGATCGCCTCGACCCGCTGCCATTCGAGGACCTCCAGCGGCCGCCGCCGGGCCCACACCGGCTCGCCGAGCAGCCGCAGCCGCCGCCCCTCGCCGTCCAGGGCCTCGGCGTCGCTGAGGCAGTCGGCGAGGGTCCGCGAGGGGTGCGCGTACCAGCGGGCCGCGTCGTTGAACTCGATCGCCCCGGCGTCCGCGCCGAGGGCGTCGCGCAGCAGCACCTCGAGTCCGAGCCCGCAGACGACCTGGACGCGGTCGCCCGCCTCCAGCCCCTCGCCGAGGAACGGGACGGCGCCGGCGAGGAACTCGTTCACCCCGTCGTACGGCAGTACGCGATGAGTGAAGGTCGCGCTCACGGCGCCCCCAGCGAGTTGTCGATCACGGCGTCACCGTCCGCACGCGGATCGCGGCGCAGCGCACGGACACCTCAAGAGTAGGACGCCCGGCCCGTCCGCGCAGGCCCCCTTTTTCAAAACCCCGGACGGCGGCGCGGCCCCGCGGCCCCCGGGCCCGCCGCGGAGCACGCGGGAAGAAACCCGATGTCGGTGTGATCGGCCGAGCCGCTAAGCTGAGCGCGCCCCCTCGCGGGGGCGCGCGCGGGCGTGGCGAAACCTGGTATACGCGGCAGGTTTAGGTCCTGTTGGTGGCGACACCGTGGGGGTTCGAATCCCCCCGCCCGCACCCGGAATCCCCCTCGGCTCCGGCCGCGACGAAGGGGGCGAGGAGGCCCGGGGCGGCCTGGACGGCGAACGCCAGGCTCTCGTCCCGCCCGATGTCCGGGGTGTCGTAGCCGCCCTCCCCGGCGGCGGTCATCGCCGAGACGGTCCGCAGGCCGAGCCGTCGCTGCAGCAGGGACTCGCGGATCACGATCGTGCTCACCGCCGACCTCCGCAGTGCCGTGGTGGAGCGGGTGACGAGCCCGGAGCGGGTGACGAGGTACGGACCGGCGATCACGTGGCCGAGCGCCCGGTAGGCGACGGCGGCGGCGGCGAGCGTGCACGGCCAGAGCGCGGCGGGGCCCCAGAGCGTCGCGGCGGGCACGGCGCCGGCCAGGGTGAGCCAGGACAGGACGAGCGCGAGGACCCCCGGCACGGCGGTGGCCCACACGAGGCGGCGGCGCAGCGCGGCGTGCGGATGCGGGGCGAGCGGGGTCTCCAGCGGGTTGTCCGCGCCGCCGAGGACCTGCCCGGTCACCCGCCTGGCCGCCGTCACGGGACCGCGCGGCAGGATGTCCGCCGGCTGGGACGGCGCCCACATGGAGAGGCCGGTCGTGATGACGCGCGTGTCGGCGATGCCGAGCCAGCGCCAGAGGGCCGGTTCGGAGATCTGCGCACCGCGGATCCGGTTCTCGTCCCGGTTGACCTCGCGGGTGGTGAACAGGCCCCGGCGGGTCCGCAGGAGGGTGCCGTCCCGTCCGGGGACGCGGGCGAGCTCGAAGTTCCAGTACTCGGTGAAGTACGAGACGGCGAGGCCGAGCACGCCGACGGCGCTGACGGCGCCGAACGCGGCGGCGACGGCCCACGCGCGGCCCGTCCCCTCGCGGTCGAGGAGGCCCGACACCGCGCCGGAGACGTCCACGCCGAAGCCGCTCAGCAGCCAGTAGCCGCCCCAGGCGAGACCGGCGGCGAGAACGTACGCCCAGAAGTTGAACATGTTGTAGACGACCCAGCGGGGCTCGAACCGGGCGAACACGGCGAGCGGAGCGAGCGAATCGGGCTGAGCGAGCGGAGCGTGCGAATCGGGCTGAGTGAGCGGAGCGAGCGAATCGGGCTGAGTGAGCGGAGCGTCGGACGTCTTGGTGCCGTCGGGGGTGTCGGGGGACTCCGGGGACTCCCGGGGCGCGGGGACGGCAGGGGCCGGGGGGAGGAGCAGGCGCCGCAGCGCGCGGGCGTCGGCGCGGGAGACCGCGTCGAGCCGCAGCGCGGACTCGCCGGCGGCCGCCTGCTGCCCGGCGCCGATCTTCACCACGCGCAGCCCGGCGAGCCGGTGCCGGAGCCTCGCCTCGGTGTCGACGCTGCGGATCCGGTCGCGCCGGATCGAGCGGTGCACGCGCCGGAACACGCCGGTCGTGAGCTCGACGTGCGTCAGGGTGATCCGGTAGCGGGTGAACGTCCAGCGCAGTGCGTCGGCGGCGGCGCCGATCAGGCCGACCGCGGCGAGGCCGAACAGCGGCCACGTCCCGCCGGAGCCGGGGTCGATCCCGAACACCCAGACGGAGAGGGCGGCGGGCAGCAGCGACAGCACGCTCCGCGCGAGGTCGACCCACGTCACCCGGACGTGCAGCCGCTGCCACCCGGACGGCAGGACGGGCCGGGTCATGTCGCGTCCCCGGGGGTGGCCTGCGCGATCCGCGACAGCCGTTCGGCGGTGCGGGCGGCGGTCTCCCGGTCCAGGCCGCCGATGTCGACGGCGCCGCGCGACGAGGCCGTGGTGACGCGCAGCGTCGAGAGCCCGAGCAGCTGTTCGAGGGGGCCCTGGACGGCGTCCACGGTCTGCACCCGGGAGAGCGGCGCGACCCGCCATTCGCGCACCAGCCAGCCGGTCAGGGCGTAGACGGCCTCGTCGGTGGTCTCCCAGCGGTGCACCCGGTACCGCCACAGCGGTTCGACGAGCAGCCCGGCGAGCAGGAGGACCGCCGCGCCCGCGATGAGGGCGGCGAGCCAGGGGCGCGCGGACGTCCAGAGGGCGTACGCGGTGATCGTCCCGGCGAGCAGCGGCCCGCTCAGGACGAGCGACTGCAGCATCCACCAGGCGACGGCGCGGCGCTCGACCCGGTGGCGCGGCGGCCGGAGCGCGAGGGTCCCCGGTTCGGGCCCGGCCCCGCGGGTCACGGCCCGCTCCGGATCGCGTGGTCGATGAAGTCGAGCAGCGCGGCCGACTGCGCGGGCAGGTCGACGGCGTCGTTGGTCGTCCAGGAGCCGAGGACGCCGTCGGCGCAGCGCAGGATGATGTTCGCGACGGTGCGCGGGTCGAACGCGCGGAACTCGCCGTCGCGCTGGCCGCGGGCGAGGATCTCGGCGAGCCCGTCGACCTCCTCGGCCATCTCGGCGGCGAAGGCGAGGGAGCCGTCCGCCGTGCGGTGCCCGCCCACGATCTCGATCACGGCCAGGAATTCGGTGCGGTGCTCGTCGAAGTACTCGAGCTGGGCGCCGATCCACGCCCGGACCTGGCCGAGCGCGGTGGGCTCGGCCGATATCCGGCCCTCCATGTGCGCCCACGCCCGCTCGAAGAACCCCGACACCACCGAGCGCAGGATCTCGTCCTTGCCGCTGAAGTGGTAGGTGATCACGCTCTTGCTGATGTCGGCCCGCTCGGCGATCCGGGCGAGCGAGGCGTTCGCGTACCCGGCCTCCGCGACGACCCGGGCCGCCGCCTCGACGATCTGCGCCCGCCGGGCCTCCTCGATGAACGACCGCCGTTTCCGCTCGGGCGGCCTGTTTTCCGAACTCATGGTCGGATTCTAGTCCGATCGGCCTAAAATCTGGCCGTATGGACAAAAAAGAGATCGGACGTACGGCACGGGGACGCCGCACGTGACCGCGCTGCTGTGGACGGGCGCGGCGGGCGCCTGGGGGTTCGTCGCGACGTTCCTGCTGGACGGCTGGACGCGGCCGGGCTACCGGCCGGTGCGGCACGCGGTCAGCGCGCTGGCGCTGGGCCCGCGCGGGTGGGTGCAGACCGCGAACTTCGTGCTGTGCGGCCTGGCGGTCATGGGCGGCGCGGTCGCCGTCGCGGGGGCGCTCGGCAGCGCCCTCCTCGCGGTCGCGATCGGGGTGTTCGGCGCCGCGCTCGCGGCGTCCGGCGTCTGGCCCATGGACGCGATGCGCGGCTATCCCCCGGGAGCCCCGGACGGGACCCCGGAGGACGTCTCCATGCGCCATCGGCTCCACGACTGGGCGGGGGCGGCCGTGTTCACGACGCTGCCCGCGGCGGCGTTCGTCGCGGCGTTCACCGTGCCGGATGCGGTGTGGAAGGGCTACTCCGTGCTGACGGGCGTCGCGCTCGTCGCGGGCCTGCTGGCGTTCGGGCAGGCGTGGGAGAACGATTCGCGGTACGCGGGCCTGGTGCAGCGCGCGACCATCATCGTCGGCTGGCTCTGGCTGGGACTGCTGTTCGGGTACGCGGCCGCCTAGCCGGAGCCGTCCGGTGGGTCAGACCGCGAGGTCGCGGCGGAGGCGCTCCACGTGGCCGGTGGCCTTCACGTTGTAGTACGCCTTCTCGATCTTGCCTTCGGGGTCGATGACGAACGTCGAGCGGATCACCCCGACGACGACCTTGCCGTACAGCTTCTTCTCCCCGTAGGCGCCGTACGCCTTCAGCACCTCGTTCTCCGGGTCGGAGAGCAGCGGGAACGTCAGGCCCTCCTTCTCGCGGAACTTCGCCAGCTTGGCGGGCTTGTCGGGGGAGACGCCGACGACGGTGACGCCGGCGGGCTCCAGCTCCGCGAGGCTGCCCTGGAAGTCGACGGACTCCTTGGTGCAGCCGGGCGTCATCGCGGCCGGGTAGAAGTAGAGGATCACGCGCTTGCCGCGCAGCGACGCCAGCGACACCGGGTTCTCGTCGGCGTCGGGGAGCTCGAATTCGGGGGCGAGATCCCCCGGCTGCAGCCGCTCGGACACGTGTTCCGCCTTTCGCTCGGGAAATGCCTTCAACCGTACCGGGTGGGTGTGTCGGGCGTTCGCGGGCGAGACCTGCAAGACTGTTCGGATCATGCGTCGACCGACATGGTGAGGACACACGGCATGGCTGACAGGAGCCGCGACCCGGAGGCGGTGGAGCGGGAGATCGAGCGCACCCGCGAGGAGCTCGCGCGCAACATCGACGAGCTCGCGGACCGGCTCAACCCGAAGCACGTCGCCCAGCGGGGAACCGAGCGGCTGAAGGAGGAGGCCCAGATCGTCGCGCAGGCGATGGGGTCGCTCGTCCGCCCGGCCGAGGGGGAGGACGGCGAACCGGGGCGGCTCGATCAGCGCGTCGTGCTGGCCGGGGCCGGCGCGGCGGTCGCGCTGACCGCCCTCGTCCTGTGGCGGCGGAGCCGCAAGCGCCGCCGCTGAACCCCCGGCCTCCGACCCCCCGAGGCGCCGGTCCGCATCCGCGGGCCGGCGCCTCCGGCGTTCGTCAGGCGAACTGGGGCAGGTGCGCGCGGTGGGCGGCGAGGCCCTCGTCGAGGATCCGCTCGGCCGTGTCCTTGGACCGGACGAACGGGTGCGCCATGAGCGCCTGCAGGGCGGTGCGGCGGTCGCCGGTGACGGCCGCGTCGGACGCGAGGCGCTCGTAGGCGTGGATCGCCTGCGTGAGCCCCCGGACGGGCGCGGGCAGCGCGCCCATCGTGAGCGGGACGGGCCCGGAGCGGCCGACGATCGCGGGCGTCTCGACGATCGCGTCGTCGTCCAGGGACGACACGGCGCCGCCGTTCCGCGTGTTGACGATCATGCGGCGGTTCTCGTCGCGGTGCAGGGCGCAGATGACGTCGACGGCGAACTCGCCGTGCTCGCCGCCGCCGCGCTCGCGGGACGGGTCGGGGTCGGGCCTGCGCGACTCGGCGGCGACCTGCTCGTAGTAGGCGGGGAGCATCGCGAGGATGTCCTGCGCCCGGGTGGTGCCCTTGGCGCGGAGTTCGCGGACGACGTCGTCGTGGAAGAAGTAGTACTTCGCGTAGGAGTTCGGCAGGAAGCCGAGGGCCTTCGCGAGTTCCGCCATCCGGGACGGGTCGCGCCACGGGGTGGCGCCGCCGCCCGGGACCTCCAGGTCGTCGAGGAGGCGCGGCAGGTCGAGTTCGGCGCCGTCGAGCCGGACGCGCGACGCCCACGTCGCGTGGTTCAGCCCGATCCAGTCGGCCTCGAGCCGGTCGGCGGGGAGGCCGAGGAGATCGGCCCACATCTCGGTGTCGCCCGCGAACTGGTCGCAGAGCCCGATGATGCGGGCGCCGGTCGTCCGGGCGACGGCGTCGGTGACGACGTTGGTGGGGTTGGTGTAGTTGACGATCCACGCGTCCGGGGGCGCGGCGGCCGCGATCTCCAGCAGGACGGGCACGGAGCGCAGGGCCATCAGGAACCCGCCCGGCCCCGCGGTCTCCTGCCCGACGACGCCGTGCTTCAGCGGGATCGACTCGTCCAGGTGCCGGGCCGCGAGCCCGCCGGGGCGGAACGTGGTGAACACGTAGGAGGCGCCGTCGAGGGCCGCCTTGAGGTCGGTGTGCGCGGTGACGGTGAGGGACGCGCCGCGCGCGGCGAACATGGCGCGGGCGAGGCGCGTCATGACGTCCAGGTGGGGGGCGTCGATGTCGTGGCAGGCGAGCTCGGTGCCCGCGAGGTCGTCGGCGCGGTGCAGCACGCCCCGGACGACACCGGGCATGTAGCCGCTGCCGGCGCCGATGATGGCGATCTTCACGCGGTCACGCGTCCAGGTCGGGGGCGGTGGCGGTGAAGCGGGCCTCGACGGCGGCGCGGACGGTCCGCCGCGCGGGTTCGAGGTCGATCGGCTCGGGTTCGGCGGCGGACTCGGCGGCCCCGTACGCGGCGGCCAGCCGGACCGGCACCGGGCCGTCGGCGTCGGCGCGGCCGAGGCCCTCGTCGGACAGTTCGAGCAGGCCGGTGAGCCGGGCGCCGAGGGCGTCGGCGTAGCTGCGGGCGCGGGCCACGGCCTCCTGCGCGGCCTGCCGGGCGGCGCGCGCGTACACCTCGCTGTCCCGCCGCAGGTCCCACTCGGGGCCGTGGACGTAGGTGCGTTCGAGGTCGCCGAGCCGGGTGACGAGCTCGCCGAGGACGGCGAAGTCGGCGACGACGAGCTTGATCCAGACGGTGCCCTGGTAGGCGCGGACGTCGCCCTCCCGGCGCCGGTACTTCAGCAGCGGGGTGATCGACAGGCCGCCGGTCTCGAGCCGCTCGACCGCGTCGCCGTAGGAGCGGATCAGCTCCAGGCAGCGGTCGTTGCGCTCGACGAGCCGGTCGAGGGCCGGGCGGCGGTCGCTCTCCTGCGACTGGACGTGCACCGACAGCCGGGCGATCTCGGGCTCGACCTCCAGCACCGCCTCGCCGCGGACACTGATGACGGGTGCGTCGCTCATACCCGCCAACCTAACCGGTCCTCAGAGGAACGTGCGGCCCTCGCCCCGATAGGTCGGGACGGTCCGGACGAACCGGTCGCCGTCGATCAGGTGGACCGCGTCGAACCGCTCGCACAGCTCGCCGGCCTTGGTGTGCCGGAACCAGACGCGGTCGCCGATCTCCAGCCGGTCGGCGGCGGACCCGAGCAGCGGCGTCTGCACCTCCCCGGCGCCCTCGTTGGAGTCGTACGCGAGGCCGGTCGGCAGGTAGGGGACGGGCAGCCGGACCGCGTCCCCGGGACCGGACGCGAGGTAGCCGCCGCCGAGGACGGTCACGACGCCGGGCCCGGGTCGCCGCACCACGGGGAGGGCGAACAGCGCGGCGGGCCGTCCGGCGAAGTTGGAGTACTGGTCGAACAGGTGCGGGTGGTAGAGCCCGGACCCGGCGGCGACCTCGGTGACGGCGCGCTCGGCGACGGTCTTCTCGACGCTGCCGGTGCCGCCGCCGTTGACGAACTCCAGGTCGGTCAGGTTCCGGACGGCCCGGACGATCGCCGCGCGCCGCCGCGCGAGCTCCAGCCGGGACCGCTGCTGCATGGCGCGGATGACGCGGGCGCGCGCGGGACGCCCGGGCGGCAGGTCGCCGACGCCCGCGATCTGCGACTCGTAGGCCATGAGCCCGACGAGGTCGAGGGCGGGGCGCTTGAGGATCTGCTCGGCGAACGCGCCGACCTCGGCGGCGGTGCGCAGCGGGGAGCGCAGCGCGCCGATCCGGACCCGCCCGCCGAGCGGACGGTACGACGCGTCGATGTCGATGCAGACGCGGATGCGGCGGTCCCCGGCGGCGCGCTCGATCATGTCGAGGTGCTCGGGGCAGTCCACCATGAGCGTGACGGTGCGGGCGGCGTCGCTCGCGGCGAGTTCGGCGAGCGCGGCGCGGTCGGCGGTCGGGTAGGCGACGAGGATGTCGTCGCTGACGCCCTCGGCGGCGAGCCACAGCGCCTCGGGCAGGGTGAACGCCATGACGCCGGCGAAGCCGTCCGTCGCGAGGACGTCCTCCAGGAGGGCGCGGCAGCGGACCGACTTGCTCGCCACCCGGATCGGCTTCCCGGCGGCGCGGCGGACGAGGTCGGCGGCGTTGGCGCGGAAGGCCGCGAGGTCGACGACGGCGAACGGCGCCTCGAATCCGGCCGTCGCGGCGTCGTAGCGGTCCCGGAGGTTCATGGGGCCCACACTGCCATATCCGGCGGCAAATGTGAAAACCCTTCACATCGGGTCGGGGGCGCTGGTCAGCCCTCGCGCGGATGGTCCGCGAAGAACTCCCACAGCCGCGCGCTCGCCCCGGACGGCCACTCGTGCGTCCCGCCGGCGATCGTGCACAGCGTCACCGCGACGCCCTCCGGCCCCTTGCCGGTGCTCCTGCACCGCCCGTTCTCCCCGAGGCCCGGGACGTCCTCCTTCAGCTCGGGCAGCCCGGCGCGCTTCCGCCAGAAGTCGACGGCCTGCGACACCGGCGGGAACGGCCGCTTGTCGTTGAAGTCGCGGTCCCCGCCGCCGCGGAACGGGACGTTCGCGTCCGCGGTGCCGTGCACGATCATCGCCGACACCGGCCTCTCCGGCTCGCAGTCGGTGACGAGCGCCCCCTCCACGGCGCCGATCGCCGCGACCTTGCCCGGCTCGCGGCACGCGAACTTGTACGCCATCCCGGCGCCGTTGGAGAACCCGGTCACGTACACCCGGTCCGGGTCGGCGAGCCCCGCCCCGGTCAGCTTGCCGATCAGCTCGGACAGGAACTCGACGTCGTCGATGCCGCCGATCTTCGCGGCGCCGCAGCAGTCGCCCGCGTTCCACGTCGTCATGAACCCGTTGGGGTACGCGACGAGGAAGCCGTGCTCGTCCGACAGCCCGCTGAAGCCCGTCCGCTCCTCGGCCTGCTCCATGTTCGACAGCCCGCCGTGCAGGGCCAGGACGAGCGCGGGCGGCTCGGCGGGCCGGCCGTCCTCCCACTCGCCGTCGGCGACCTGCGGCGGGACGTGCAGCAGGTACTCGCGGTGGCCGAACGCGTCGACCTTCAGCTTCTGCTTGTGCGTGCCCGTGCCGGTCGGGATCCCGTCGACCTTCGCCGGGCGCCCGCCCTTCCCGGGCTCGCCGCCGCCTCCGCCGTCCGAGCAGCCCGCCAGGAGACCCGCCAGGAGAAGGGAGACCGCCGCCGCCACGAGCCGGATTCGCCGCATGGCAGGCAAGGTAACCCCAAATGACGGCAATAAACTACTCGCTGGTAGTAACGCCGGCGAGGCGCACGTCGCGCGTCGCCGCGTCCGCCGCGGCGAAGTCCAGCAGCCGCCGCGCCTCGGCCTCCAGCCCCGCCCGCTCGGCCGCCGGCGGCTCCGCGTACGTCCGGACGGTCAGCACGGCCGCGTCCCGGTCCCGTTCGAGCTCCCACTCGCCGGCGGTGAAGCCGTCGAGCAGGACGATCCCCGGCAGCGGCCGGCGCTTCGCGTAGTTCCGCGCCCGGTACCCGTCGGTGATCACCAGGGACCGGTCGGCGTGCGACAGCAGCAGGTTGTCGAAGTCGTACAGCAGGCGCGGCGGCGCGGGCGTCGCGGGGTCCGGGCGCGGCGCGTCGGGCAGGTCGAACAGCTCGCGCCCGGTCGCCGCGTCCTCGAACACCGCCAGCCGGGGCCGGAGCCGCTCCACGACCTCCTTCAGCCGGGTGAGCCCCGACCACGTCTGCACGTCCATCACGCTCGCCGGGCCGAAGGCGGCGAGGTAGCGCAGGACCAGGTCGTCGAGGGAGGAGTCAGCCGCGAGCGGCCGCCCCAGCCACGCCTCGGCGGTGGTGTGCGCGATCGGACCGCTCTTCCCCCACACGCCGCGCGGCGGCACCTGGACCAGCGCCATCCGGTTGCGGGCCGCGTACGCCAGCGACGCGGGCGGCCGCTCGCCCCACCCGGCCGCGCGCCCGTGCTCCGCCAGCGCCGCACCGAGCCGCTTTCCCGTCAGCGGCCCGGCCTCCAGCAGCGGACGGGCGGCGGCGACGAGCTCGTCCATGTCCAGGCCCTCGACGGGCTTGCCGTGCGTGAAGTTCCGGAACAGGTCCCGGTCCAGGACGGGCTGGATCAGCGGCCGCATCCACAGCGCGTCCCGCGCGCTCACCAGGTGGATCGTCGACCGCATCAGCGCCAGTCGGACGATCTTCCGTTCGACGAGCAGGTCCGCGATGCCGCCCGGCGTCACGCCGTCCAGCCGGACGCCGAGACCGGCGTACCAGGAGTGCGGCGTCTGCGCCTGCAGCCCGGCGAGCCGCTCGACGGCCTCGACCACGGGGATCGCGGCCCGTTCGAGGAGCATCTGGCGGGCCAGCAGTGCGCGGTTGCGCGCACGCAGGTCGAGTCGTGGTGCCATTCGGTGCCGTCCTCCCGATTCGACCCCATCATACCAGAACGGAACACTCTGTTCTGCTCAGGTTTCTCCGGCCGCACCCGGGCCTGACACGCCTCCGACCGGCGGGAATGGCGTCCCGGGCGGGGGCCCGGCGCGTAAGCTCGGAGGAGCCCGGGTCCCGGGCGTTCCCGAACACCACAGACCGCGGCGAGAGAGAAATCGTGAAGCAATACGTCCTGACCCTGTCGTGCCCCGACCGTCCCGGAATCGTCGCCGCGGTCTCCGGGCTCCTCGCCGAGCGCGGGTGCAACATCTTGGAGAGCCAGCAGTTCGGCGACCCCGAGAGCGGCACGTTCTTCATGCGGGTCCAGTTCGCCGCCCTCGCCGACACCGACCCGGACGAGCTGCGCGGCGCGTTCGCTTCGCTGGTGCCCGAGCTGGGCCTGGAGTGGAAGCTGCACGACCTCGCGGAGCGGCCGCGCGTGCTGATCATGGTGTCGAAGGGCGGGCACTGCCTGAACGACCTGCTGTACCGGCACCGCTCCGGGCTGCTGGACATCGACGTCGTCGCGGTCGCGTCCAACCACCCCGACCTGCGGCCGCTCACCCAGTCGTACGGGATCGACTACCACCACCTGCCGGTCGGGTCCGGCGGCAAGCCCGCGCAGGAGGCGGAGATCCTCGCGCTGGTCGAGCACTACCGCGCCGACCTGGTCGTCCTCGCCCGCTACATGCAGATCCTCTCGGACGACTTCTGCGCCAAGCTCCCCGGGCAGATCATCAACATCCACCACTCGTTCCTGCCGAGCTTCAAGGGCGCCCGCCCCTACCACCAGGCCCACGCGCGCGGCGTCAAGGTGATCGGCGCGACCGCGCACTACGTCACCGCCGACCTGGACGAGGGCCCGATCATCGAGCAGGAGGTCGCGCGGGTCGACCACACCCACAGCCCCGAGGAGCTCGTCGCCGTGGGCCGCGACGTCGAGTGCCTCGCGCTCGCCCGCGCCGTCCGGTGGCACTCCGAGCACCGCGTCCTGCTCAACGGCGACCGGACGGTCATCTTCCGCTGACGGCGGCCGCCCGCACCCAGCGATCTTCCGCTGACGTGCGCAAATGTCGGCATGGCGTGTTTCACTCTCCGTGCTTTTCGGTCACGATGGGCAACGACGTCCGACGTGGCTCACGGGGGTGGCTGTGACCGAGACGCTGGTCAAGGACCTGATTCGGGAAGCGCAGAACGAGAGGCGGGCACGGCGGCTGGCGGTCCGCGAGTTCCGGCCGCGCCGGGCGCTCGCCGGGCTGACCGCCGCGCTGCTGCTCACCGCGCTCGGCGGCGTCGCCGCCGTCGAGCTGCTGGCGGCGGCGCTCGGCTCCGGCGTGCACCCGATCCCCGGCGCGGACCGCGTCGTGGACGCCCTGCACCGGCTCCCGTGGAGCGACCCGGTCATCACGGCCGGCGCCGCCGCGACCGCCGCGCTCGGGCTCGCGCTCGTCCTCGCCGGGCTGCCCGGGCGGCTGCGGGCCGTCCCGCTGGCCGGGGCGGACGCGCGGCTCGCCGGCGGGCTCGGCCGCGCCGACCTGCGGCGGACGGTCGCGGACGCGGCCCTGCGGGTGCCCGGGATCGAACGCGCGCGCGTCCGCGGCCCCGGCGCGCTGCGGCGGCGGATGGTCGTGCGGGTCGCGACGCCGTACCACAACCCCGCCAACCTGGCCGACCTGGTGGCGGACGCCGTCGGGGAGCGGCTGGACGCGATCGAGCCGATGCGGCGGCCGCCGGTGGACGTCCGCGTCGGCTACCGCCGGGGCTGAGGGGAGACGCATGCGGATCGCGATCACGGCGACCGGGATCGCCCTGGCGGGCTGCGGCGCCGCGGCGCTCGCCCTCGGGCGCGGCGCCTTCGGCCTGGCGGACGCGCCGCCCTTCCATCCGGCGCTGGTGGCGTTCGCCACCGAGAGCCTCTGGTTCCTGCCGGTGCTGACCGGCCTCGCGGAGGCCGCGGCGCTGAGCGGGCAGCTGTGGCTGATCATGCAGATCCGGTCGGCCGTCCAGCAGTGGCGGCCCGACCTGGACGCCCGCACCCGCGACCGCGCGCGGGAGGCCGCGGGCGATCTCGACCGGGACGCGCGGAGCCTGCCGGGCGTGACGGACGTGCGGATCCGGCTGACCGGCGGCGTGCACCGGCCGCGGCTGCGGATGACGGTGGTGTGCGCGGGCGACGCCGTGCTGGGCGAGGTGTACGGGGAGCTGGGCGCCGGGCCGGTGGAGCGGTACCGGCGCGCGGTCGGGATGCCCGACCTGCCCGCCGTGATCCGGTTCCGGCTGACGTTCCCCCGCCCCGCCCGGCGCCGCCGCAGCCTCGAAACCGCCTGAGCCGCGCGACGCCGCGGCGGGCTCCCGGCGGCCGGGGCCTCGCCGCCGCCCGGGAGCCCGCCGCGTCCTGACGGGTCAGGGCTTGGCGGTGCCGGCGGACGCCGGTTCCCGGTCGGCCGTGCCGTCGGCCTCGCGGGCGTCCGCGCCGTCTGCGCCCGCCGCGTCGGCCGGACGGTCGGGGCCGGCGCCGCCGTGGTGGTCGTCCAGCATCGTGGCCTCGTCGAACGGGTCCTCGCCGGCGAGGACGCGGCGGGCCTTGTCCCGGTCGAACTCGCGGGTCCAGATGCCGATGACGACGGTCGCGACGGCGTTGCCCGCGAAGTTGGTGAGGGCGCGGGCCTCCGACATGAAGCGGTCGATGCCGACGATGAAGCCGACGCCGTCCACCAGTTCGGGCTTGTGCGACTGGAGGCCGCCGGCGAGGGTGGCGAGCCCGGCGCCGGTGACGCCCGCGGCGCCCTTCGAGGCGATGATCATGAAGAGCAGCAGCGGGATCTGCTCGCCGACCGACAGCGGCTGGTCCTGCGCGGACGCGATGAACAGTGTCGCCATCGTCAGGTAGATGGCGGTGCCGTCGAGGTTGAACGAGTAGCCGGTCGGGACGGTGATGCCGACGACCGGGCGGCTGATCCCGAGGTGCTCCATCTTCGCGATGAGGCGGGGCAGCGCCGACTCCGAGGAGGACGTCGACAGGATCAGCAGGAACTCGCGGGCGAGGTAGCGCAGCAGCGTGAACACGTTGATCCGCGCGACCAGCCACAGCACGGCCCCGAGGATCACGAAGACGAACACGACGCAGGTGATGTAGAAGCCGATCATGATGACGGCGAGGCTGCGCAGCGCGTCCCAGCCGCTGGAGCCGACGACGGCGGCGATCGCGCCGAACGCGCCGACCGGCGCGGCCCACATGATCATGGACAGCACGCGGAAGACGAGCTTCTGGACGTGCTCGATGCCGCGCAGGATCGGGGCGCCCGCCGGGCCGAGCTGCTGCAGCGCGAAACCGACCAGCAGCGCGACCAGGAGCGTCTGCAGGACTTCGCCCGTGGTCAGCGCCGACACGAGCGTGTCGGGGATGATCCCGAGGAGGAAGTCGACGGTGCCCTCGCCGCCCTCGGCCTGCTCGTGCGCCGACGACACGCTCGACGGGTCGAGGTGCATGTTCTCGCCCGGGTGCAGCATGTTGCCGACGACCAGGCCGATCGTCAGCGCGAACGTCGACATCAGCAGGAAGTAGCCGATCGTGATGACGCCGACCTTGCCGACGCTGGCCGCGCGGGCGACCGAGCCGACGCCGAGGACGATCGTGCAGAAGATGACCGGCGCGATCATCATCTTGATCAGTTTGACGAAGGCCTCGCCGATCGGCTTCAGTTCGAGCGCGAAGTCCGGCGCGGCGATTCCGACGGCCACGCCGGCGATCACGGCCGCGATGACCGCGAGATACAGGTAGTGCATGCGGTCCTTGCGCTTGCGGCCCGCTGGGGTGGGTGTGGCGGTCAAAGTGCGTCTCCTCTGTTAATCCGGCGGGCACACTATGCGCGCGGCCTGTGATCCCAGTCACGTTTGTGTACATTTCGTTCACGTGTCGGGGACCGGAGGTTTGCGGGAGGTGAAGGCGCTGGCCGCGGCGTCCTACGGCCGCTGGAGCCTCGCGCGGCGGCTGCTCGTGCTGCAGGCCGTCGTCGTCGGGCTGCTCGTCGTCCTCGGCACCGCCCTGGCCGGACTGGACGCCCGCCGCGCGGCGCACGACCGCGCCGAGCAGACCGTCACGGCCGTCGCGGAGAGCATCGCCGACTCCCCGAACCTGCGGGCCGCGCTCGAGCGGCCCGACCCGACGTCCGTCCTGCAGCCCTACACGGAGCTGATCAGGCACGACACGGGGATCGACTTCATCACGATCATGGCGCCGGACGGCACCCGCTACACCCACCCCGAGCCCGGGCGGATCGGCGGCCGGTTCGTCGGCAACACCGCGCCCGCGCTCGCGGGGCGGACGTTCAGCGAGACCTACACCGGCACCCTCGGCCCGTCCGTCCGGACGGTCGCGCCCGTGTTCGGCGACGCCGCGTCCGGCGAACGGGGCCGGGTGGTGGCGCTGGTCGCGGTCGGCATCACCGTCCGGGAGATCTCCGCGGAGTTCGAGGAGCGGCTCATGTCGCTCGCCCTGATCGCGGTCGCGGCGCTGGCCGTCGGGATCACCGGGAGCTACCTGATCTCCGCGCGGCTGCGCCGCCAGACGCGCGGCGCCGCGCCCCGCGAGCTGCGCGAGATGTTCGACTACTACGAGGCGATCCTGCACGCCGTCCGGGAGGGGCTGCTGCTGACCGACCGGTCCGGGCGCGTCGTGCTGTACAACGACGCGGCCCGCGATCTGCTCGGGCTGCCGCCGGCCGGGCGGGCGCGCGGCCGTCCCGCCGCCGACCTCGGGCTGCCGGACGCGCTGACCGCGGCGCTCGTGTCGCCCGCGCCGCGCTCGGACGAGATCCACGTGGGGGACACGCGGGTCCTGGTCGTGAACACCTCGCCCGTCCGGTCCGGGGACCGGGCGATGGGGAACGTCGTGACGCTGCGGGACCACACGGAGCTGCAGGGGCTGACCGGCGAGCTGGACACCGTCCGCGGGTTCGCGGAGTCGCTGCGGTCGCAGGCGCACGAAGCGGCGAACCGCCTGCATACAGTGGTGTCGCTGGTGGAACTCGGCCGTCCGGAGCAGGCCGTGGAGTTCGCGACGTCGGAGCTGGCCGCGGCGCAGCGGCTCACCGACCGGGTCGTCGGCGCGGTGAGCGAGCCGGTGCTGGCGGCGCTGCTGCTCGGCAAGTCCGCCGAGGCCGCCGAACGCGGCGTCGAGCTCGACCTCGGCGCCGACTCGGCGCTCGACGGCCCGGCGGGCGGCATCGAGCCGCGCGACCTCGTCACGATCCTCGGCAACCTGATCGACAACGCGGTGGACGCGGCGATCGCCGGGGCCGACCGGCGGCCGCCCCGGGTGACGGTGACCGTGCGGTCCGAGCCGGACGCGCTGGTGCTGACGGTCGCCGACAGCGGCCCGGGCGTCGACCCGGCGGCCGTCCCGGACCTGTTCCGGCGCGGCTGGACGACCAAGGACGCCGGGGACGACCCGGTGGGGCACGGCCTCGGCCTCGCGCTGGTCGGGCAGGCGGCCCGCCGCAACGGCGGGACCGTCGAGGTGGGCGGCGGGAGCACCGCGGCGGGCACGGACAGGGACGGCGGGGAGTCGGGGGCGGAGTTCACCGTCCGGCTGCCGGTCCGCGAACGGACGGAGGAGACGGCGCGATGAGCGAAGCGAACGGCGGCGCGGGCGGCGCGGGCGGCGCGGGCGGCGCGGGCGGCGGCGCGGCGATCCGGGTGCTGGTGGTGGAGGACGAGCGCGTCGCGGCGGAGGCGCACCGCGTCTACGTGGAGCGGGTCCCCGGGTTCGAGGTGGCGGGCGTCGTCCACTCGGGCGCGGACGCCCTGCGGTTCTGCCGCCGCGAGCCCGTCGACGTCGTCCTGCTGGACTTCTACCTGCCCGACACGCACGGCCTCACCGTGTGCCGGGCGCTGCGGGCCGAGGGCCGCGACGTGGACGTCATCGCCGTGACGTCCGCGCGGGACCTGACCGTCATCCGGTCGGCGGTGTCGTCCGGGATCGTCCAGTACCTGCTGAAGCCGTTCACGTTCGCGTCGCTGCGGGAGCGGCTCGAACGGTACGCGCGGTTCCGCGACCAGACGGCGCGGGCCGGGGAGGTCGCGGGGCAGGCCGACGTGGACGGGATGCTCGCCGCGCTCCGCACCCCCGGGCAGCCGGCGCTGCCGAAGGGGATGAGCGGTGACACGCTGGAGCGGGTCAGCGCGGCGCTGTCGGGGGCCGCGGACGGGCTGTCGGCCGCGGCCGTCGCCGACCTGACCGGCGTCTCCCGCGTCACCGCGCGCCGCTACCTGGAGTACCTCGCCGACAACGGGCTGGCCGCGCGCCGCCCCCACTACGGGCAGATCGGGCGGCCCGAGGTGCGCTTCTACCCGGAGCGCGCGCAGGCCGCCGGGTAGAACGGGCGCGACTCGGGGTACCACTGGGACGAAGGTTCGTCGGTGCAACGACATCGGGGGAGTTGTCGTGGGTGACGTGAACGACAAGACCGAGCGCAGGACCCAGGGCGAGGCGGCCCGCGACGCCGCGGCGGAGGGCGGCGAGCGGGCGCCCGCGCGGGACGCGGGGCCGCGCCGCAAGGGCGCGGCGCCGAAACCGGGCGACGCCGCGCGCAAGATGCGCGCGATGTTCAAGGGGTAGGCGGCTCGGCGGAGGCGTTCTCGTGGCGAGGGCCGGTGGGGTGCCACCGGCCCCTTCGCATGCCCGGCAAAACCGCGTTGACCTGGCCTTTGTCCATTTTTTCGGTTTTTCTTCGGCGGTGGCGAGCATCACACTGACGTTACCGATGCATTGGGGGGACGTCGTGAGTCAGGACGACGGGCGGACCGGCCAGGGCACGACCGGGACGATGCACAAGCCGCCGCAGCAGCAGTCGCGGCGGCCCGAGTCGGGGGGCCGCAGCGAGCTGGTCACGCAGGGCGGAAAGACGACGATCGCCGACGTGGTGGTCGCCAAGATCGCGTCGATGGCCGCCCGGCAGGTCGGCGGCGTGTACGCGATGGGCGCCGGGATGAGCCGCACGCTCGGCTCGATGCGCGAACGGATGCCCGGCATGTCGGGCGACTCCACGCAGGGCGTGCAGGTACAGGTCGGGGAGCGGCAGGCCGCCGTGGACATCGACGTCGTCGTCGAGTACGGCGTCTCCATCCCGGACCTGGCGAACGCGGTCCGCCGCAACGTCAGCAACGAGATCGAGCACATGTGCGGGCTGGAGGTCGTCGAGGTGAACATCGCCGTCGACGACGTGCACCTCGCCGAGGAGGAGGACCGGCAGCCCGAGGAGCCGCGGGTCCGATGATCACTTGGACGAACGCGCCGGAACGGTCCGCGGTGCCGAGGCAGACGGGGCCGTCCGCCGGCGCGGGCGCCGCCGCACCGGCGGTGGAACCCGCGGTCGCGGCCGCGCCGGTCGAGCCGTCGCCGGCCGAGGTCCTCGCCGAGCGCATCGCCGAACGGGTGCTGGCCTGCGACGACGTCGTGGCGCTGACGGCCGGGCCGCACGGCCGCGTCGCGACCTACCGGGCGGGGGCCCCGTTCGCGGGCGTCGCCGTCCGCGCCGGCACGGTCGAGGTCGGGATCGTCGCCCGGTACGGGCGGCCGCTGCCGCTGGTCGCCGAGGACGTCCGCGGGCGCGTCCGTCCGCTGTGCGAGGGGCGCGCGGTCGACGTGCTGATCGCAGACCTCGCCGACGCGGCGAGCTGAGGGGGAGATCCGGATGGACATGAGACTGCTGTGGCCGCTGGTCGGCCTGGCGTTCGGCATCGCGCTCGGGTTCGCGGGCGCGTTCGGCGGCTTCGGCGCGTTCTTCATCGTGCTGCTGCTGGGCGCGTTCGGCTTCCTGGTGGGCCGCGCCATCGAGGGCGAACTGGACATCCGGCAGCTGTTCACGCTGAACACCGGGAAGCGGCCGCGATGACCGCGCCGCCCGGCGTCCGCGCGGAGGCGCCGTCCGGCGCCCGGCGGGACGCGCCGCCGGACGAACGCGGCGAGACGCGGATCAGCGACCGGGCCGTCGCGCGGATCGTCGCGCGCGCCGCCGGCGAGGTCGAGGAGTCCGGCGGGCTCGGCCGCTCGCTGCTCGGCGTGTCCGTCCCGGGGCGCCGCGCCGCCCGCACCGAGGTCCGGGTGGACGGCCACATCGTCACCGCGCGGGTCGCGCTGTCGGTGACGTACCCGATGCCGGTGCGGGAGACGGCCCGCCGCGTCCGCGAGAAGGTGCGCGAACGGGTCGAGGCGCTGACCGGGCTGACCGTCCGGCAGGTGGACGTGGACGTCGCCGAGCTGGAGCACCCGCCGGCGCGCGAGAGGACGGTCCGATGACGACGCACGCGGGGCACGTCCGCCCGGCCCGCACCGGGCACGCCGACCGGGCCGTCCGGGCCCGCAAGGCCGACCGGGCCGCCCGGCACGCGTTCCGGTCGCGGCGCGTCCGGATGGCGACGCTCGCGGCGGTCCTGCTGACCGCCGCCGCCGTCCTCACCGCCATCGAGGTGATCACCGGCCTGCTCGACCGGCCGTGGCATTTGATCCCGTACGAGCGGGTCTCGGACGAAACCTGGAACGACCCGAAGGTCCTCGGCATCACCGCCGCGCTCGCCGCGCTCGGCCTGATCTTCATCCTCGCGGGCCTGCTGCCCGGCCGCACCCGCATGGTCCCGCTGCAGGGCGACGACCCGAACGTGATGATGGGCGTGAACCGGCGCGGGCTGAAACGCGCCGCCGCTGCCGCCGCCGAGGACGCCCCGGGCGTCTCGCGCGTCCGCAAGGTGAAGCTGCGCCGCCGCAAGGTGAAGGTGCTCGCCGAGACGCCCGTGCACGACCCCGCGGGCCTCGGGCAGGGCGTCGCCACGTCCGTCCAGGAGCGGCTCGACCGGCTCCGGCCGTTCCCGCCCCGCGCGGTCAAGGTCCGCCTCAGAGCCGAAGGAGACTGATGGACCGGCACCCCGCCCGCACGAACCGCACCGGCCTCATCGTGCTGGGCGCCGTCCTGCTCGCCGCCGGCGGGGCGGGCCTCGCCCGCGGCGCCGGCCTGTTCGGCGACCCGGCGGCGCGGGTGCTCTCCTCGGACGTCCGGCGGTTCGCCGAGGACAACGCGTGGTTCTGGCCCGCGATCGCGGCCGTCGCCGTCGTCCTCGCCCTCCTCGGCGTCCTGTGGCTGATCGGGCAGATCCGCACCCACCGCGTTCCCGAACTCGCGATGGAGCCCGACCCGGACGGCGGCAAGACGCGCCTGTCGGCGAAGGCCGTCACCGGGGCCTTGGAGCGGGAGATCGAGGAGTATCCGGGCGTCCGCCGGGTCCGCGCCCGGCTGCTCGGCTCGTCCCGCGACCCCGAACTGCACCTCAACGTCACCTACGGCCACCGCGCGGACGCCGCCGACCTGCGCCGCCGCATCCAGGAGGAGGGCGTCCCGCGCCTGTGCGCCGCCCTCGAACGCGAGACGGTGCCGACGGTCGTCCGGCTGCGCCTGGTGCCGAAGGACGAACCGACGACCGTCGTCTGAGATCGGGCGCCGTCTGAGATCGGGCGCCGTCCGAAATAGGGCGTCGTCCGAAGCCTTGACGACGCCTTGGAACGCCGTTGGGCCGATGGTGCCGGATATGCGACTAACGTCCGAATAAGTACCTGACGTCGAGAGCGACAAGAGGAGGCGCGCTT
Source organism: Spirillospora sp. NPDC052242 (assembly GCF_040679555.1). Lineage (NCBI taxonomy): Bacteria > Bacillati > Actinomycetota > Actinomycetes > Streptosporangiales > Thermomonosporaceae > Spirillospora > Spirillospora sp. NPDC052242. The sequence goes on along the minus strand of NZ_JBFAUZ010000001.1, from coordinate 61,986 downwards.
GTCCCACCACCCACGCACGGGCGGCTCCGCAGAGGGGCTCTTCGACGTACGGAGGGAACACACGGATCACGGCCTGGGCCCCTTCCACTGAGCGGCCCGCCGGCCCGGGGGGCGCGGCACTTCCCATTTCCACCGCGACCCTCGGGTCTTTTCGTGTGCGACTCGCCGCCGGCCCGTGTCAGCGGGCGGGCCAGGGCGCGACCCGCAACGCCTCCGCGATGTCCTTGACCTCGATCTCCGAGCAGTCCGACGCGATCTGAAGGACCAGGTCGAACGCCTCGTCATCGTTCAGCCCGGATCCGTGGCCGTTGACGATGAGCATGATCTCCATGGCCGCCCACGCCGTGCGTTTGTTGCCGTCGACGAAGGGATGGTTGCAGATGACCGAGTGGAGCAACGCTGCCGCCTTCTCCGCGAGACTCGGATAAGCCTCCAGGCCGAACGCAATGGTCTGAGGGCGCGCGACGGCGCTCTCCACCAGTCCCGCGTCGCGCACGGCGGCCTGGCCGCCGAGGTGGCGGGCGTTCAAGGCGATGATCTGCTCGGTGGTCGGGTAGATCACGTGTCGGCCAGTCGCCTGAACAGCTCCTTGCGGTCCTCGAAGACCAGGTCGGCGGCCTCTGCGATGGCCGACTCCTGCGTGCGGCGGGCGACGACCTCGTCGAGCGCGCGCACGATCGCGGAGTTGACGGATATGTGGTCGGCCGCAGCCAGTTCGACGAGCTTGGCGTCGAGCTCGTCCGGAATCCTGACGCTGCGAGTGGTCATACCAAAATGATACCTGACTAAGGACGGCCACTCAGCGTCAGCATTCGATGACGTTGACGGCGAGGCCGCCGCGGGACGTCTCCTTGTACTTGTCGAGCATGTCGCGGCCGGTGTCGCGCATGGTCTTGATCGCCTTGTCGAGCGTCACGAAGTGGCGGCCGTCGCCGCGGAGCGCGATGCGGGCGGCGCTGATGGCCTTGATGGCCCCGACGGCGTTCCGCTCGATGCACGGCACCTGGACGAGCCCGCCCACCGGGTCGCACGTCAGCCCGAGGTTGTGCTCGATGCCGATCTCGGCCGCGTTCTCCACCTGCTCGGGCGTTCCGCCGAGGACCTCGGTGAGCCCGGCGGCCGCCATCGAACACGCGGAGCCGACCTCGCCCTGGCAGCCCACCTCCGCGCCGGAGATGGACGCGTTCTGCTTGAACAGCACGCCCATCGCCCCGGCCGCCAGCAGGAACCGGACGATCCCGTCGTCGTCCCGTCCGGGGACGAAACGGTCGTAGTAGTGCAGGACGGCCGGGATGATGCCCGCGGCCCCGTTCGTCGGGGCGGTGACGATCCGGCCGCCCGCCGCGTTCTCCTCGTTGACGGCGAGCGCGAACAGCGTCACCCAGTCCATCGCGTGCAGGGGATCGGCCGGCTTCTCCGCCATGAGCTGCCGGTGCAGCTGGGGCGCGCGGCGGCGGACCTTGAGGCCGCCGGGCAGCAGGCCCTCGCGGTCGCAGCCGCGGGCCACGCACGCGCGCATGACCTGCCACAGCTCGACGAGGCCCGCGCGGATCTCGGCGGTCGAGCGGCCGAACGCGCGCTCGTTCTCCAGCATCAGGCCCGACACCGACAGGCCCGTCTCCGCGCAGCGCTCCAGCAGCTCCGCGGCCGTGTCGAAGCGGTGCGGCAGGACCGTGTCGTCCGGCTTGATGCGGTCGGCGCCGGTCGCGTTCTCGTCCACGATGAACCCGCCGCCGACGGAGTAGTACACCCTCGCGCGCAGCTCGTTCCCCGCGTCGTCGAACGCGGTGAACCGCATCCCGTTCGGATGCCCGGGCAGCGACTCCTTCCGCTCGAACACCAGGTGCTCGCCGACCTCGAACGGGACGTCGCGGGCGCCGAACAGCCGCAGCGTCCCGCGGGCGCGGACGTCCGCGACGCGCTCGTCGGCCGTGTCGACGTCCACCGTCTCGGGCTTGTCGCCCGCCAGGCCGAGGATCACCGCCTTGTCGCTGCCGTGCCCCTTGCCCGTGAGCCCGAGTGAGCCGTACAGGACGGCCCGGACGGACGCGGTCTTCTCCAGCAGCCCGTCCCGGTCCAGGCCGCGGGCGAACCGGTGCGCGGCGGCCATCGGGCCGCCGGTGTGCGAGGACGAGGGGCCGATGCCGATCTTGAACAGGTCGAAAACGCTGATGGCCATGAATGCCCCCGCGTTCCCCTCCGCCCGGCGCCCGGGCGGAGGGGAACCGATCTAGAGGTTCGGGTACAGCGGGTGCCGGTCCGCGAGGGTCTTCACCCGCGCGGCCAGCGCGTCCCGGTCGAAGGACGGCTGCAGCGCCAGCGCGATCACGTCGGCGACCTCGGCGAAGTCCTCCGTCGTGAACCCGCGGGTGGCGAGCGCCGGGGTGCCGATCCGCAGCCCGGACGTCACCATCGGCGGGCGCGGGTCGTTCGGGACCGCGTTCCGGTTGACGGTGATCCCGACGTCGTGCAGCCGGTCCTCGGCGTCCCGCCCGGTCAGCTCCGAGTCGACGAGGTCGACCAGGACCAGGTGGACGTCCGTGCCGCCGGTCAGCACCTTCACGCCGGCCTTCGCCGTGTCCTCGGCGAGCAGCCGCTCGGCGAGGATCTTCGCGCCCTCGACGGTGCGCGACTGCCGCGCCCGGAACTCGTCCGAACCGGCGATCTTCAGCGCCACCGCCTTCGCGGCGATCACGTGCTCCAGCGGCCCGCCCTGCATGCCCGGGAACACCGCCGAGTTGATCTTCTTGCCGTACTCCTCGCGGGACAGGATCAGCCCGCCGCGCGGCCCGCCCAGCGTCTTGTGCGTCGTCGTGGTGACGATGTCCGCGTGCGGGACGGGCGAGGGGTGCAGGCCCGCCGCGACGAGCCCCGCGAAGTGCGCCATGTCGACCATGAGCAGCGCCCCGACCGAGTCGGCGATCTCCCGGAACGCCGCGAAGTCGAGCTGGCGCGGGTACGCCGACCAGCCGGCCACGATCATCTTCGGCCGGTGCTCGGCGGCCAGCGAGGCGACCTCGTCCATGTCGACTCGGCCGTCCTCCGCGCGCACGTGGTAGGGCACCACGTTCAGCACCTTGCCGGAGTAGTTCAGCCGCATCCCGTGGGTGAGGTGCCCGCCGTGCGCGAGGTCCAGCCCGAGGATCGTGTCGCCGTGCTGCAGCAGCGCGAAGTACACGGCCGTGTTGGCCTGCGCGCCGCTGTGCGGCTGGACGTTCGCGTGCTCGGCGCCGAACAGCTCCGTGGCGCGGTCGATCGCGAGCTGCTCGGTGACGTCCACGTACTCGCAGCCGCCGTAGTACCGGCGGCCCGGGTAGCCCTCGGCGTACTTGTTCGTCAGGACCGAGCCCTGCGCCTCCAGCACCGACGTCGGCGCGAAGTTCTCCGACGCGATCATCTCCAGCGTCGACTGCTGGCGCCGCAGCTCGGCGCCGACGGCCTCGGCGACCTGCGGGTCGGCCTCGGCCAGCGATGCGTAAAGGGACGAGGACACGCTCACGCCTCCTCGATGAGCTTGCCGTACGCGGCCGCGTCCAGCAGGTCGCCGGGCGCCTCGGAGATGCGCACCTTGAAGATCCAGCCCTCCCCGTACGGGTCGTCGTTGATCACGCTCGGCTCGTCCACCACGCCGGTGTTGATCGCGGTGATCTCGCCCGTGACCGGGGAGTACAGGTCGCTGACCGACTTGGTCGACTCCACCTCGCCGCAGGGCTCGCCCGCCTCGACGGTGTCGCCCTCGGACGGCTGCAGCTCGAGGTAGACGATCTCACCGAGGGCCTCGGCGGCGTGGGACGTGATCCCGACCGTGACGATCCCGTCCTCGGGCGCCTGCCCGGTGTCGTCGAGACCGGCCACCCACTCGTGCTCTTCGCTGTAGCGGAGCTGCTCCGGAACGCTCACGTTGTTGCTCTCTCTTTCAGGAACGCTTGTAGAACGGCAGGGCGACCACGTCGACCGGTTCGGCCCGGCCGCGGACGTCCACGGCCAGACCGGACTCCCCGACACCGGTGTCGAGGTACGCCATGGCGATCGGCTTGCCCAGTGTGGGCGAGGGCGCGCCGCTCGTCACGACGCCGCACGGAACGCCATCGGACGTGACGACCGCATACCCCTTGCGGGGCGCGCGACGCCCCCGCGCCACCAGTCCCACGAGCCTACGGCCGGCGGGGGTCTGCGCCTGCGCCGCCAGGGCGGACTTCCCGACGAAGTCGACGGGCTTGTCCAGTTTGACGACACGGCCCAGCCCGGCCTCGAACGGGGTGGTCTCGGCCGTCAGCTCGTTGCCGTACAGCGGCATCCCCGCCTCCAGCCGGAGGCTGTCGCGCGCCGCGAGGCCGCACGGGACGACGCCGTCCACGGCCGCGAGCTCCCGCCACAGCCGGACGGCGTCGCCCGCGTCGACGAACAGCTCGAAGCCGTCCTCGCCGGTGTAGCCGGTGCGGGCGACGAGCGCGTCGATCCCCGCGACCCGGTCGGCGAGCACGGCGTAGTACTTGAGGTCGTCCAGCGGGGCGCCGGTGAAGCGCGCGAGGATCTCCTGCGCGTGCGGGCCCTGCAGCGCGACGAGCGCGTAGGCCGCCGAGCGGTCCTCGACGGCGGCGTCGAACCCCCGCGCGCGCTCCACGAGCGCGTCGTGGACGACGTCCGCGTTCGCGGCGTTCGCGACGACCATCCACGTCTCGTCCGCGAGCCGGTACACGATCAGGTCGTCGAGCACGCCGCCGTCCGGGGCGCAGATCATCGTGTAGCGGGCCTTGCCGACCTTCATCGGCGACAGGTTCCCGACGAGCGCGTGGTCGAGCGCCTCACCGGCGCCCGGCCCGGAGAGGAAGATCTCCCCCATGTGGGACAGGTCGAACAGCCCCGCGCCGGTGCGGACGGCCCGGTGCTCGGCCGTCTCGCTCGCGTAGCGCAGCGGCATCAGGTATCCGGCGAAGTCGACGAGGTGCGCGCCGAGGTCCGCGTGGACGTCGTGCAGCGGTGTTCTCTTCGCGTTCGGATCGGCGGACATGGGTTCGGCTCCTTCGTCACGGGCGCGACGGGGTCGACGGAGTCGACGGGGTCGACAGGGTCCATCGTCCCACTCGCGCACCGGGCGTCTCGGTGCCTCCCCCTCTGTCATCGGAGCCTGAGAGCTTCACCCGCGGCGGACGGCGCGCGCCACGGGCTTTCACCTTCGGCGGGGGACCGGGGTCCCCGCTTTCCAGAGGTCGCCTGGCCCGTGCGGTCCATGGGCCTGAGAGGTTCCGGGGAGGATTTGCTCCTTCGGCGTCCCGGGCCGGCTGCCGGGGACTCTCCCGCACGGGATCAACGGCTTCGCGTCAGGCTAGCAGCGGCGTCGCCGCCCCGACCAGCCCCGGGTCACCCGGCGGGCGGGTCGGTGGAGAACTTCTTCACGCACGCCTCCATCGCCTCGCGGACCCGGGTGATCTGCTCCTTGGACGGCGTCGTGCCCGGTGTCGGGGTCGGGATCCGGACGCCCTGCTCGGCCATGCAGTCGTTGAACGCCTTCGTCGCCGCCGAGGTGGCGGGCGGGCCGCTCGGCAGCCCGTCCCCGCCGGTGGCCGGGGCGCCGCCGCCGTCCGGCCGTTCCTGCGCGGTGCCGGACGGCCCGGACGTGCCGGGGGCCGGGGCCGGGGCGGACGCGCCCGTGCCGCGCGTGTCCGGCCGCTCGTCCGACCCGCCGCAGCCGGCGAGGGCCAGCGCGATCGTCAGGACGGGCAGCGCGACGAGTGTGCGTTTCACGGCGATTCCTTCCGGCGGACGGACGGGACCGCGCCATGATGCGCGCCGCCGGGGGCGTGCGGATATCGACGCGCCTGCCAACCGGCACGTCCGGATTTGGGCGTCATGCGCAAAATGACCGTCGGATCGGGCGATTCCCGGGGCATCCGGACGGCCCGTCGTATGACGTACGCTGAGTTGGTTCCTGGAGATCACCCCGCCGGGCGGGGGTTCGGACGACCGGAGGGGCGTGACGCATGGGCTGGCTGGCCGGCGTACTGATCCTTTTCTTCGGCCTGATGGCGTCCATCGCCCTGCACGAACTGGGGCACTTCTCCTTCGCCAAGCTGTTCAAGGTGCGCACGACCCAGTTCATGGTCGGCTTCGGCCCCACGCTGTGGTCGCGGCACAAGGGCGAGACCGAGTACGGGATCAAGTGGATCCCGCTCGGCGGCTACATCCGGATGATCGGCATGCTGCCGCCCCGTAAGGGCGACAAGCCCGGCGAGGTCCGGCAGATCAGCACCGGCCCGTGGCAGGGGCTGATCGAATCGGCGCGCGGCGCGGCCCTCGAAGAGGTCCGGCCCGGTGACGAGAACCGCGTCTTCTACGCCAAGCCCTGGTGGCAGAAGCTGCTGATCATGTTCGGCGGCCCCGCGATGAACCTGCTGCTCGCGGTGGTGTTCTTCGCGATCCTGATCATGGGGCTCGGCACGTACGTGAGCAAGCCCGTCATCAGCCAGGTCACCGACTGCATCGTCCCCGCGAGCCAGGCCGCGAACCTCGACACCTGCCCCGCGAACGCCACGCCCACCCCGGCGCGGCAGGCGGGCCTGCAGGCCGGCGACCGCGTCGTCTCCTTCGACGGCACCCGCATCGAGGACTACGAGCAGCTCCAGCTCCTGATCCGCGACTCGGCGAACAAGACCGTCCCGATGACGATCGAGCGCGACGGGCGGACCCGGCAGGTGACCGTCCCGATCGCCCGCAACGAGCTGGCCAGCCTCGAAGACCCGGACGAGGTCGTCACCGTCGGCTTCCTCGGCATCACCCCCACCCGCGAACTCGAACGGCAGGGGCCCGGGGCCGTCGCCGAGCACATGGTCGACCTCACCGGCCGGACGGTCGAGGCGCTGATCAACATGCCGCAGAAGATGGTCGGCGTGTGGGAGGCGGCGTTCGGCGGCGAGGAACGCGACCCGAACGGGCCGGTCGGCGTCGTCGGCGTCAGCCGGTTCGGCGGCGAGATCGCCGCGTCCGACGCGCTCACCGGGCAGGAGAAGGTCTCCTACTTCGTCATGCTGCTCGGCTCGCTGAACCTCGCGGTCGGGCTGTTCAACCTCGTCCCGCTGCTCCCGCTGGACGGCGGCCACATCGCCGGCGCCCTGCTGGAGGCGCTCAAGAAGTTCTTCGCGAAGATCTTCCGCAGGCCCGACCCCGGCTACGTGGACGTCGCCAAGGCGCTGCCGGTCACGTACGCGATGGCGATCGTGCTGATCGTCATGGGCGGGCTGCTGATCTACGCCGACCTGGTGAACCCGATCCGGCTCATGTGACGCCGCCCGCCGCGCCCGGCTCGGCGTCCGGCAGGACGCCGGTCTCGAGGAACCGATCGAGCGCCACCAGGTACGGCGCGATGTCGAGCCCCTGCGCGCGCAGCCACGCGTCCGACCCGTACGTCCCCGCGTACCGCTCGCCGCCGTCGCAGATCAGCGTCACCACGCTGCCGCGCTCCCCGCGCGCCCGCATCTCCGCGACCAGCCGCACCACGCCCCACATGTTCGTGCCCGTCGACCCGCCCACGCCGCGCCCGCCGACCGCGCTCGTCCACCGCATCGCCGCGATCGACGCCGCGTCCGGTACCCGGATCATCCGGTCGATCACCGTCGGCAGGAAGGACGGCTCGACGCGCGGGCGCCCGATGCCCTCGATCCGCGAACCGCAGGCCGTCCGTCCCGGGTCCTGGTCCTCGAACGAGCCGTAGAACGCCGAACCCTCCGGATCGACCACCGCCAGCCGCGTCTGGAACCGCCGGTACCGGACGTAGCGGCCGATCGTCGCGGACGTCCCGCCCGTCCCGGCGCCCACCACCACCCAGGACGGCTCGGGGAACCGCTCCAGCCGCAGCTGCTCGAAGATCGACTCGGCGATGTTGTTGTTGCCGCGCCAGTCCGTCGCCCGCTCGGCGAACGTGAACTGGTCCATGAAGTGCCCGCCGCACTCGGCCGCGAGCCGCCGCGACTCGTCGTAGATCGCGCCCGGCTCGTCCACCAGATGGCAGCGCCCGCCGTGGAACTCGATCAGCGCGATCTTCTCCGGGCTCGTCGACGCCGGCATCACCGCGACGAACGGCAGCCCCAGCAGCCGCGCGAAGTACGCCTCCGACACCGCCGTCGACCCGCTGGACGCCTCGATGATCGTCGTGCCGCGGGTGATCCACCCGTTCGCCAGCCCGTACAGGAACAGCGACCGCGCCAGCCGGTGCTTCAGCGAGCCCGTCGGATGGACCGACTCGTCCTTCAGGTACAGGTCGATGCCCCACTCGGGCGGCAGCGGGAACACGTGCAGGTGCGTGTCCGCGCTGCGGTTCGCGTCCGCCTCCACGAGCCGGATCGCCTCGGCGATCCAGGCGCGCCCGCCGGGGTCACAGCGATCCACGATCCCGCCCACGGTTCCCCCTCGATCGTCCATGATCGGCAGGTTCCCACGATAACGGTGCAAGTCACCGGGCATCATGGAGCCCACGGGGGGCTCATGATCCATCTGTTCGAGCAACGCATCGTCGACACCGGCCGCCTGCCGCTGTTCGGCTTCTTCGTCGCGTTCATCGTCACGTTCGTCCTCACCCGGGTGAACGTCCGGCTGATCCGGGCGAACGTCCGCTGGTGGTTCCGCAACGTCAAGGCGGGCGACGTCCACATCCACCACGTCGTGTTCGGCGTCGTCCTCATGCTGGTCGGCGGGGTCGCGAGCCTCGCCGTCCCGGACGGCCGCGTCGGGTTCGACCTCGCCGCCGCGATCGTCTTCGGCATGGGCTCCGCGCTCGTCCTCGACGAGTTCGCGCTGATCCTGCACCTCAGCGACGTCTACTGGACCGAGAAGGGCCGCGCGTCCGTCGACGCCGTGTTCGTCGCGATCGCCGTCACCGGCCTGCTCCTGCTCGGCGTCAACCCGCTCGGCGTCGAGGGCTCGCCGCTCCCGTCCGTCCCGGGCGTGCAGGTCGAGCTGATCTCCGGGTTCTACGTGGCGTCCCTCGCGGTCAACCTCGTCTTCGCCGTGATCACGCTGCTGAAGGGCAAGATCTGGACGGGCCTCATCGGCCTGTTCGTGCCCGCGCTCCTGTTCGTCGGCGCCGTCCGCGTCGCCCGTCCGGGCTCCCCCTGGTCCCGCTGGCGGTACGCCGCCGACTCGCGCAAGTACGCGCGCGCCGTCCGCCGCGAGAAGCGGATCCGCCGCCCGCTCATCCGCGGCAAGATCTGGGTGCAGGAGTTCATCGCCGGCCGCCACGACCTCATCCCGCCCGAACTCCGGCACCGCCGCACCACCGCCGAGGGCGCCCGCCGCCGCAGGCTCGCCCGCCACCAGCGCCGCGCCGCCGCCCGCGCCCAGCGCCGCACGGTCGCCCGCGTCCGGACCCGCACCACGGTCCGGCTCCGGCCCCGCCGCGCCGAGCCCGCCCGCGGCGACGCGTTCCGCAACCCGCGCCTGCGCCTCGGCCGCAACCGCGCCCCCCGCCCCCGGGACGCGCCCGCCCCCGAGTACGCCGCCCGCCGCCCGAACGGCGGTGACGAGTCCGCCCCCGGCCACGCCGGCGGAACCGAGCCCGCGGAACGCGGTTAGCGCCCGGAGCGTCGCACCCGCCTGGCACGATCGCGTTGGTGCGGAAGAACTCTGGGGAGGCTGCGGATGGCAGGCGGCACGCGTGCGCACGAGCGGGCCGGACGGCCCGAGGATCTGAGCCGGTTCGTCGTGGAGCGGCTGAACGCGGGCGACGTGGACGGACTGGTGGCGCTGTACGAGCCGGACGCGGTGCTCGCCCTGCCCGGCGGCGGCGTCGCCACCGGGCACGCCGAGATCCGGCGCGCGTACGAGCGGCTCGTCGCGGACGGGCCCGTGTTCGCGCCCGGCGAGCAGCGGCCCACCCTCCGGCAGGGCGACCTGGCGCTGACGTCGGTGCGGCTGCCGGGCGGCGGGGCCACCGCCGAGGTCGCCCGGCGGCAGCCGGACGGGACCTGGCTGTGGGTCCTGGACCAGCCGCGGGTCGTGTGACGCGGCGGGTCAGTCCATGACGGGGGCGACGGCGCGGACGGTGTCGATCGTGTCGGCCTCGTTCGCGGACTTGTCGGGGCGGTAGCGCAGGACGCGGGCGAAGCGCAGGGCGATGCCGCCGGGGTAGCGGGTGCTGCGCTGGACGCCGTCGAACGCGATCTCGACGACGAGTTCGGGACGGACGTGCACCGTCCAGTCGTCCTCGCGCACCGCGAGTTCGCGCAGCGTGCGCGTCTGCCAGGCGAGGAGTTCGTCCGTGAGGCCCTTGAAGGTCTTGCCGAGCATGACGAACCCGCCGGACTCGGGGTCGCGGGCGCCGAGGTGCAGGTTCGACAGCAGCCCGCTGCGGCGGCCGTGCCCCCATTCGACGGCGAGGACGACGAGGTCGAGCGTGTGGCGGGGCTTGACCTTGATCCAGCCGGCGCCGCGGCGGCCCGCGGTGTAGGGGGAGTCGAGGGACTTGACGACGACGCCCTCGTGGCCGCGCGCGACGGCCTCGTCGAACATCGCCTTCGCCGCGGCCGGGTCGCCGGTGACGAGCCGGGGCATCCGCAGGTGTTCGGGGACGATCCGGGCGAGCGCGGCGTGGCGTTCGGCGCCGGGCGCGTCGAGCAGGTCGGCGCCGTCCAGGTGCAGGACGTCGAACAGGTAGAGGGTGAGCGGGACGGTCTCGGTGTCCTTCGCGGTGCGGGTGGCGGTGCGGGCGCCGGTCACCTGGAACGGGTGCGGGCGCCCGTCGGGCCGCAGCGCGATCAGTTCGCCGTCGAGGACCGCGTCGCGCACCGGCAGTTCCCGGACGGCCGCGACGACCTCGGGCAGCCGCTCGGTGATCTCGTCGAGCGTGCGGGTGAAGACGCGGACGGTGCCGTCGGACACGTGCACCTGGGCGCGGACGCCGTCGAGCTTCCACTCGACGGCGGCCTCCGCGGCGAGCTTGCCGAACGCCTCGTCGATGGACGGCGCCGCCGCGGCGAGCATCGGCTTCACCGGGCGCCCGACCTCGAGGGTGAAGGCCCGCAGTCCCGCGGCGCCGTCGGCGAGGGCGGCGGTCGCGACCGGGCCGAGCGAGCCGCGCAGCATGAACGCCCGCCGGACGTCCGCCGCCGGGACGCCCGCGGCGGACGCGATCGCCTCGGCCATCAGGCCGTCCAGCGCGCCCTGCCGCAGCTCCCCGGACAGGAGGCGGACGAGGAAGTCCTGTTCGCCGCGCGTGGCGCGGCCCATCAGCTCCGCGACGAGCTCGCGGCGGCGGGCGACCGACCCCTTGCCGGACACGGCGCCGATCTCGGTGAACGTCGCGTCGACCTCCGCGACCGTCAGCTCCGGGACGTCCGCGGGCGGCGGGAGGTCGCGCAGCGCCGCGTAGCCCACGCCGATCTGCCGCTGCGGCAGCTCGCCGGACAGGTAGGCCACGACGATCGGCGCCTCGCGCGCCCCCGCCTGCCCGAGGCACGCGGCCAGCGCCGCGACCTTGGCCTTGCGTCCGGACGTCTCCGCGACGACCGCCGACGTCCGGGCGACCTCGATGATCCGCACGCCTCCCATTGTGACCGGGCGGTCTGACAAATGGATCGGCCGGGGGACCTGGTCAGGCCGGGCGTGCCTGACTACGTTGACGAGCGTGGGGAGATCGGACGCGGCGAGCCGGGAGGGCACGGGCCTTCCGCGGCCGCCCGAGCCGTTCGAGCGGGTGTACTCGGCGCCCGATCCGCCGTCGCCGTCCCGCCGTCCCGGCCTGCTGGCGGTGCTGGCGGTCGTGGTGGTGCTGGGCGTCGCGGGCGGCGGGGTGCTGCTGCTGCGGTCGGGGGACGAGCCGGTGCCGCGGACGGCCGCTCCTTCGACGGCCGCGCCCACGTCGGCCGCCCCGTCGTCGGCCGTGCCCTCGTCGGCGGAGCCGATCGCGGCGCTGCCCGAACCGTGCGGGATGGTGACCGACGAGACCGTCCGGCGGACGATCCCGGACGCGCGGCAGCGGGACAGCGCGAACTCGACGCTCACCACGTGCACGTACTCGTCGACCGGTTCGGCGTTCCGCTGGCTGCGGGTGGAGGCGCACCTGTACGCGCCCGCGAACACGGCCACGCCGGTGGAGGACGCGCGGCGGTACTTCGATGCGCAGTGGCGGCAGGCGCACGAAGCGCCGCTCGTCCGGACGGTGACGCTGGAGCGGCAGCCGGGCCTCGGGGACGAGGCGTACCGGTGGTTCAAGAGCGACGAGGGCCAGCCGACGGTCGTCGGGCAGGTGACCGCGCGGACCCGGAACGCGGTGATCACGGTCAGCTACAGCGAGCGGGGCGAGGGGGCCGCGCGGGAGCGGGAGTGCCTCGACGCGGCGGCCGCCGTGGCGCGAGAAGTTCTCACGTCTCTACAATTCTGACCTGAATCGGCCGATCATGGCATATTTACTGTCAGTACCTTCTAAGGTGTGAGGTTAAGGGGAGGGAGTTCGCCGGTCGATTCCCCGGTTCGACGACGCGATCGGTGTGCTGCGATGCCTTCGGGGAGGAGGAGGTCGACGACGTGGCCGGGCCATCGGACGGAGTGTCCTGGGTGTGAACCCCAGGTCGGCAGCATGTCCTCGTCGAGGGGCCGCGGAGTGGACCACACTCCGCGGCCCTTTCTGTTGCGCCGGCCGGACCATTGCACGTGATTAGAGTGCCATTCGGTAATGTCACGCTCGACGTCGAGATAAATGGCGCGCCTCAACGAGAACGCGTTATGGGTGTAAGGAGTCCGGTGCGCTCCCAGACCCCGCGGGCGCGGCCGTCCAGGAAGCCGACCTCGTCGAAGAACGCGGTGCACTTGCGGAACGCCCACGCCAGCGTCTCCCGCCGGTGGGCGCTCTCCGCGGCGGCCCGCCGCGCGACCTTCGGGTCCAGCCCCACGGCCGTGTAGCAGGACGGATGGATCACCTGGGACGCCATGAACCGGGTCGCCTGCGCGAGCCCGTAGGCGGCGGCGCGCCGCCGCACCGGGGCGGCCCTCGCGACGAGCCGCTTCAGCTCCTCCCGCGCGTACTTGATGTGCCGCGCCTCCTCGATCACGTGGATCCGCGTCACCTGCCGCACCATCGGCTGGACGTCCTCGTCGGGGAACGTCAGCCGCTGGAAGGCGTCGGTGAACTCCTCGACGACGAGCGTCCCGGCGAACATCGGCATCGGGTCGTACACGGCGCCGAACAGCTTCGCGGCCTGGAACTCGGCCGCGCGGGGGCGGTGCGTGCGCAGCCCGCACGTCCGCACCATGCGGGCGAACATCGTGGAGTGCCGGCACTCGTCGGCGATCTCCGTCAGCGCGTACGCGACGTGCTCGCTGTCGTACCGCTTGCGGTACGCGTGCATGACGAGCGACTGCATCAGCAGCATCTCCGACCAGATGCCGAACGAGGCGATGCTGCACACCTCGTGCTTCGACAGCTCGACCCGCTGCCGGTGGCTCATGACGTCCCACAGCGGCGTCTCGTAGAGCGACACCAGCCGCGGCGGCAGATAGAAGACGTCCGGATCCTGCGGGGCGTCCCACTCGACGTCGACCTCGGGGTCGAACGAGTGCTTGCGGGACGTCCGCAGGAGGCGTTCGGCCACGACCTCGCGGTCGGTCAGCTCCAGCGTGTGGTCGCCGTCCCGGCACCGGATCCGCGCGGTCCGGGTCCGTGGACGGCCGTCCTGTACGAGGGCTTCGGGGGGCATGGGGCCGGCTCCTCTCACCGGGGCGGGGGCGTTGCAGGGGGCGTGTCCCCGTGTCCCGGGTGCGCGGTGCGAGCGGACGGCCGCCGAGGCCGGCCGGGCCCGCGCCTACCGGGGGGCGGGGATTCGGGCGATGAGGCGCATGGCTCCCGGGGAGAGCCGGGAGAGGGTGTGCAGGAGGTGGCCCTCGAAGTTGACCGGGACGACGGCGCGGTTCTTGATGATCGCGTCGACGACCCGCTCGGCGACCTTCTCGGGCGGGTAGTTGCGCAGCCGCATGGCCTTCTGGGTGCGCTCCTTGAGGCGCTCGCGCTCGGCGGGGGTCCCGCCGACGACGATGCCGTTCTTGACGATGCCGGTGCTGGCGAATCCGGGGCAGACGACGCTGACGCCGATGCGGTGCCCGGCGAGTTCGGCCCGCAGGCTCTGGCTGAGCATCAGGACCGCCGACTTCGTGGTGGAGTAGGCGGGCACGGCGCGGGAGGGGGCGAACGCCGCGGCGGACGCGATGTTGACGATGTGGCCGCCGAAGTTCGGCTTGTCGGGCTTGTTGGGCAGCGCTTCGACGCGGTCGACCATCTGCTTGCCGAACAGGCGGGAGCCGTGCACGACGCCCCACAGGTTGACGCCGAGGATGCGCTCCCAGTCCTCGACCCCGGTGTCCATGAAGGGGCCGCTGACGATGATGCCGGCGTTGTTCACGACGATGTCGGGGACGCGGTGGGTCTCCTTCACCTCGGCGGCGAACGCCTCCATCGCGGCCCGGTCGGCGACGTCGACCTCGTAGGACGCGCCTCCGGTACCGAGCGTCTTGGCGAGCTCGATCGTCCGTTCGGCGGCGGGCAGGTCGATGTCGGCCGCGATCACCGTGGCGCCCCGCTCGGCGAGGGCGAGCGTGATCGCCCGGCCGAACCCGCTGCCGGCTCCGGTGACGACGGCGAGCGCGCCGTCGAAGTGCGCGAGGGGCATGCCAACCTCCGTGAACAACGTCCCGATGAGTGGGCTCTAAAGGTACTCAGCCGGAGGACGCCTCCGCGATGACGGTGTCGACCTCGGTCCTGCGCGCGGCCTCCTCGGCGGCGAAGCGTTCGCCGTCGAGCCGTTCCGCGATCTCCTCGTCCTGGTTCATCAGGGCGTCGAGATCGGCCTTCCCCATCTCGAGGACGCCCATGTCGTCATAGGTCCGCCGGATGCGCTCGCTCCACAGCCCGATGTCCTTGACGCACGGGACGATCCGGCTGAACAGCAGGCTCTGGAACATCCGCATGTACGGCGAGTTGTTCACCATCTCGTCGATCTCGGCCGCCGGGATCCCGAAGTTCTCCCAGACCTCCCGGCCGCGGATGCGGTCGCGCATGAGGTGGCAGCCCTCGATGACGAAGTCCTCGCGTTCGCGGAGTTCGGCGGGGGAGAGCTGCTTGTAGTAGTCGCGGAGGGCGAGCCGCCCGAACGCGACGTGCCGCGCCTCGTCCTGCATGACGTAGGCGAGGATCTGCTTCGGGAGCGGTTTGGTGGTGACGTCGCGCATGACGCCGAACGCGGCGAGCGCGAGGCCCTCGATGAGCACCTGCATGCCGAGGTAGGGCAGGTCCCAGCGGGAGTCGGCGAGGGTCTCGTCGAGGAGTTCCTGCAGCTTGGTGTTGATGGGGTAGACGAGGCCGATCTTCTCCTGCAGGAACTTGGAGAAGAGCTCGACGTGGCGGGCCTCGTCCATCGCCTGGGTGGCGGAGTAGAACTTGGAGTCCAGGTCCGGGACGGACTCGACGATGCGGGCGGCGGTGACCATCGCGCCCTGCTCGCCGTGCACGAACTGGGAGAACTGCCAGGACGCCGAGTGCCTGCGCAGCTCGCCGCGGTCCTTCTCCGTCATCCGGTCCCAGTGCCTCGTCCCGTAGACGGCGAGGGACTGGTCGGGGACGCCGAGGACGTCGTGCGGATCGACCTCCAGGTCCCAGTCGATGCGCTTGGCCGAGTCCCACTGCTTGTCCTTGCCCTTCTGGTACAGGGCGAGGAGCCGGTCGCGGCCGTCGTCGTACTCCCACGTGAACCGGGTGTCTCCGGTGATCGGGACGTTCCAGGTGGACGTGTCGACGGGCGAGGTGTAGAGATCATGGGTCGACATCGGCGTTCCCCCTCGAGGACGCAACGTACGGTGTACGTCTTACGTACACTGTACGTACCGTGACACGGCCCACCGGGGCTGTCAATGGAGAAGGGACGGGGCGGCGAACGTGACCTCCGACACTCCCGGGCGCGCGGCGCCGGAGCGGCGTCCGGCCCTGACCCGGGGACGGATCGTCCGCGCGGCGATCGGGCTCATCGAGCGGGAGGGCGCGGACGCCCTGTCGATGCGGCGGGTCGCGGCCGAGCTCGACGTCGCCGTGATGTCGCTCTACAACCACGTCCCGAACAAGAACGCGCTGCTGGAGGGCGTCGCCGAGCACGTCGTGTCCGGGATGGAACTGCAGGACGACCCGTCCGCGTCCTGGCAGGACCGTGCGCGCGCGCTCGTGCGGGCGTTCCGGACGGTCGCGCACGAGTACCCGCGCTGCATGACGGTCGTCCTGACGCGGAAGTTCGACACGACGATCGGGCTGCGGCCCGCCGAGCGCGCCCTGGCGCTGGCCGAGGCGGCCGGGTTCGACGGCGTGACGGCCGTCCGGATCACGCGGGCGCTGATGGCGTACGCGCTCGGCACGCAGATGCGCGAGATCGGCTTCGGCAAGTGGCTGCACCATCTCGACACGAGCCCGGCCGCCGACTTCGCCAGGCTGGACCCCGACGAGTTCCCGCACGTCATCGCGCTCGGGGCCGAACTGTCCCGGCACGACCCCGAGGCCGACTTCGAGTTCGGCCTCGACCTCCTGATCGCCGCCCTGGAGGCGCTGCCCCGCGCGCGTCCGGCGCGGTAGCCGGTCCGCGCGACCGCCCGCGCGACCCGTCCGTCCCCGGGCGTCGGCGGTCAGCCGGTTCCCTTGCGGTCGGCGATGTACGGGCTCAGCCCGCTCCAGCAGAAGTCGGTCATGTAGCGCGCGGCGTCCTCGGCGGTGACGTCGGGACGGCCGGTCTGCCACTGCGCGAGCCGCTCGCTCGCGCCCATGATGATCTGCGTGTAGGCCGCGACGACGTCGGCGGGGGCGTCCGGGACGAACGTGGTGAGGACGCCCGCGATCAGCCCGCTCTGCTGCGCGCGCGCCTCGTCCAGGGCCTTCATGGTCTCGGGCGGGCCGATCGGCTCGCGCAGGATCATGGCGAACGACGCGCTGTGCGACTCGACGAACCCGAAGTAGGCGACCATGCCGCGCCACAGGATGTCGGCGGGGTCGGTCGCCTGGGCCATCGCCTTCTGCGTGACCTCGAAGAGCTCGGTCTTGGACCGGCGCATGCAGGCGAGGAGCAGGCCGTCCTTGGAGCCGAAGTGCTCGTAGAGCATGGGCTTGGAGACGCCGCAGCGGTCGGCGATCTCGTCCATCGAGGTGGCCTGGTAGCCGCGTTCGCCGAACACCTGCTCCGCGACGTCCAGCATCTGCCGCCGGCGCTCGGCGCGGGACATCCGGCGTCGGTGGGATGGTGTGGCGGCACTCACAGCGAAATCCTATCTGTTGGACCTACCGTCAGTAAGCTACTGCGGGTAACTTACCCGGAGTAGGTAACGGGAGAGGACGGTTATGAGCGAGCGTGCACCGGCGATCGTCATCATCGGCTCCGGATTCGCGGGGCTCGGCATGGCGATCGGCCTCAAGAAGGCCGGATTCCACGACTTCGTCATCCTGGAGAAGAGCGAAGCCCTCGGCGGCACGTGGCACGACAACACCTACCCCGGGTGCGCCTGCGACGTCCCCTCGCACATGTACTCGTTCTCGTTCGAGCTCAACCCCGGCTGGTCGCGGATGTTCGCGCCGCAGCCGGAGATCCGCTCGTACATGGAGCGGACGGCCGACAAGCACCGGGTGCGCGAGCACATCCGGTTCGGCGCGGCCGTCGAGAGCATGGAGTACGACGACGCGGCCAAGCGCTGGAACGTGACGCTCGCGGACGGGACGGTCCTCACGCCGAAGGCGATCGTGTCCGGCATCGGCGCCCTGCACATCCCGTCGTTCCCCGACCTGCCCGGCATCGAGCGCTTCCAGGGCGCCGCGTTCCACTCCGCCGAGTGGGACCACTCCTACGACCTCGCGGGCAAGCGCGTCGCCGTCATCGGGACGGGCGCGTCCGCGATCCAGTTCGTCCCGCGGATCGCGAAGGAGGTCGAGCACCTCGCGCTGTTCCAGCGGACGCCGCCGTGGATCCAGCCGAAGCCCGACCGGGAGTTCCCGGCGGCCGTCCGCAAGGCGTTCGAGAAGGTGCCGGGCGCGGCGCGCGGGTTCCGCAACGGGATCTACTGGACGCTGGAGGCCCGCGCGGTCAGCTTCACGACCGACCCGCGGCTGTCGGGCCCGATGGAGTGGCTCGCCCGCCGGCACCTGAAGCGGCAGATCCCCGACCCCGAGCTGCGCGCGAAGGTGACGCCGGACTACACGATCGGCTGCAAGCGGGTGCTGCTGTCCAACGACTACTATCCGGCGCTGACGAGGCCGAACGTCGAGGTCGAGACGTCCGGCATCGCCGAGGTGCGGGAGCACTCGGTCGTCACCCGGGACGGCCGCGAGTACGAGGTCGACTGCATCATCTACGGCACCGGCTTCAAGGTGACCGACGCGCTCGCCGAGCTGCGGGTCACCGGGCGCGGCGGCGTCAAGCTCCAGGAGCTGTGGGCGGACGGCATCGAGGCGCACCGCGGCACGACGATCCCGGGCCTGCCGAACTTCTTCATGCTGCTCGGCCCGAACACCGGCCTTGGGCACAACTCGGTCGTCTTCATGATCGAGGTGCAGATCCGGCACGTGCTGAGCTGCCTGCGGCTGCTCCAGGAGAGCGGCGCGGACGCGATCGAGCCGAAGCCGGAGGCCGCGCGCGCGTTCAACGACAGGATGCACCGGCGGCTGCGCAAGGCGGTCTGGAGCGACGGCGGCTGCCAGAGCTGGTACCTGGACGACAAGGGCGTCAACCGGACGCTCTGGCCGGGGCACACGTTCGAGTTCTGGGCGGGCAGCCGCAAGGCGCGGCCCGAGGAGTACACCCTCATCCCGTGACCCGGGGCGGGCCGGGGCGGCGGGGGCCGCTCCGGCCCCCGCCCGCGCGGTCATTTCTCGGGGGCGAACATCGGCCGGTACCCGGCGATGAGCTGCCGGATCACCGGACGCTGCTGGGCCGGCGTCCGGCCGCGCAGCCCGTGGATCGGGTCCAGGCCGTCGTAGTAGGGGGCCAGCGCGAGGAACGGCAGCAGCGCCAGGATCGTCGTGGCGAGGACTTCGAGGTCGGCGTCCGCGCGGATCTGCCCCCGCTCCTGCCACAACTGCAGCGTCGGGTGGATGACCTGCAGGTAGTGCTGGTTGGCGGTGTCGCGGACGACCGAGCGGACGGCGTTGTCGAGCTCGAAGTTCGTCGCCGCGGTGACGCCGCGCTCGAGCGGGTGCGCCTCCATGTACTCCGACCAGTCGCACATGACGTCGAACAGCCACTCGTCGAACTGCTGGTCGAAGTCGATGGCGGCCATGCGGCGCTCCATCTCCTCGCGGATGCGCCGGGACGCCTCGTCGCAGACGAACGCGAAGAACTCCAGCTTGTCGTTGAAGTACTGGAACAGCGAGCCCTTGGCGATGCCGGCCTCGCGGGCGATCGTGTTGAGGCTGCCGGTCGAGTACCCGTGTTCCCCGAACTCCTTCATCGCCACTTCAAGCACGCGCGCGCGCTTTGCGACGTTCAGGCGGAACCAGGTTGACGTCGGCATGGACCTCTTCGACTTTCCGTCAGGGAGCGGTAACCCGAAGGTCAGGATAACGGTCCCGGGCGTCCCATGTGACCCGAACGTCCTCGTCGTCCGGACGTTTCCGCCGGTCCGGCCCCATGTTCGGGGTGGTTCGACTAGTTTCGCCGGACATGTGCGTATCGATGGCCGAGGCCGAATTCACCGGAACGACCCTGTACGTCGGGCGCAGGCGGCATCCGCGCCACGGCGCGATCGAGGTGCTCGGCTACGAGAACACCGCGCTGAACCTCGCGGAGGGGCCCAACGCGATGCTCCTGCACCTGCCCGCCCGCGCGATGTCGCCGGACCGGTTCGTCCCGGTCGGACGGCGCGGCGGCCGCGTCCTCGCGGCGATGGTGGACGCCGTGCGGCCGCTGTCGGTGAGCGCGGGCGCCGCGACCATGGACTGGATGTCGGAGGACGAACCGGCCGTGCAGGTCTTCGAGCACGACGTCTACACCGTCCTGCTGGCGGACGACGCGACGCTGATCCCGGCCGCGCTGGCGCGCGTGCCCGAGCGCAAACGGCCGCGCCTCGACCCCGCGCTGATGGAGTTCTACGCCGTCCACTACCCGCGCCACTCCATCGCGGTCTGCTGCTTCGACAACGCCGACGCGCGCCGCGCCAGGCCGCTGCTCCTGTGGTACGAGCCGCTCGACCCGGACGTCCTGGTCGCCCCGGCACTGGACGCCCACACCGGCGGCCCGCCGGTCCCGGGCGAGCCGGTCGGGACCGACCACTGGGTCGTCTTCGGCAGCGACGAGGCGCCCGGCGGATGGGGCGCGCCGGTGGCCTACCCGCACGCGCTGCGCGCGAAGGTCCGCGACTTCCTGCCGGACGCGGTGATGGGCGCGCACTTCGGCTCCGCGCTGCCGAACGGCGACTTCGCGATCGCCCACGACGACCTGCTCGCGGGCCGGCTCGACCGGATCGAGCGCCTGCGCCCGGCCGGCTGACCGTTGACGGGGACTCACCCCTCGGGGGTACCGTACGCCCTCGTACGTGTACGTCGTACGCCTACAGGAGGCGACATGGGCATCACCACCGAACGCGACCTCGCCGACTTCCTGCGCGACTATCCGCGCGAGATGGTCGCCGCCGGCAACGACCCCGGCGACGTCCTCGACCGTTACTTCGAGCCCGATTTCGAATGGCGGACGGACGACGTCGTGCTCGACCGCCGGCGCGTCATCGAGCACGCCCGCCCGGCGCGCAAGAACGCGCTCGAAGGGGACGTCGAGGTGCACGGAGTGCTCGTGGACGGCGACCGGTTCGCCGCCCACACCACGATGCGCACGACGATGCGCAAGGGCGGCGTGCTCGTGACGGAGTCGCAGATGTTCGGCCGGCTGGGGCCCGATGGCCGGATCCGGCGGATCGACCAGTTGAACAGGATGGGCCGGGACGGCGATTGACGAGCGCGTTCGTGCGCACATCCTGACAATCCGTAAGGAGAAATCACCCGCCGAAGTGAGCAATCGGCCGCCGGGCGTTCGACGCCCTTGTCCGGTCCATTCACCCCGTGCTTGGATTCGTTTCGGACAATTGTACCGATCGTCACTAGGCGGGGGAGGCGGACAGGTGCGTTCACGTTCGACCGGCGGAACACTGATCGCGGGAGTGGGCGCGGCGGCCGTCCTCACGGTGTCGGGGGCGGCCCCCGCGCTGGCGGAGCCGACGCCGACCACGACGTCCTCGGACATGACGCCGCCGCCGACCGACACCGGCACGCCCACCCCGCCGGTGGAGACGCCGACGCCGACGCCCACCCCGACTCCCACGCCGACCCCCACCCCGACGCCGACCCCGACTCCCACGCCGACGCCGACGCCCACGCCCACGCCCACGCCGACGCCCACCCCGACTCCCACGCCGACCCCCACGCCCACCGACCCCGGCGAGCCCACCGGCCCCAAGCGGCTGGCCCTGGAGCTCTCCGCGACGGGGACGACCGTGCGGCCCGGCGGGTCGATCCGGGTGACGGCGCACTACTGGGCGTTCGGCGCCACCGCGAAGGGCGCCGCCCTGCGGGTGGACGCGCCGGGCGCGTCCGTCAGCCCGGCGCGGCGGAGCATCGGGTCGCTGGGCTCGGGCGGCGGGAACGCGACCGCGACCATCGCCGTGCCGGCCGACTCCGGGCCGCGCGCCGTGCGGGTGACCGTGACGCTCTCCGCGCCCGGCATGAAGACCGCGTCGCGCTCGTTCGACCTCGTCGTCACCGACCCGTCCGGCAACGTCCCCGACGACCTCGCCGCGCTGACCTCCGGGTCGCTCCCGCCGGTGACGCCGCCGGGCGTCGTGGCGGGGCTGCCGTCGTCGGTGCCGGGGCTGCTCGGCGACATCCGGGCGCCGCAGGTCGCGCTGCCGCCGGTCGCGGCCCCGCGGGTCGCGCCGCTGTCGAACGCGGTCGTGCCGATGTCGAGCCTGCGGGCGCTGCACGACGACGCGTCCCCCATCGAGGAGCTCGGCGCCCTGCAGGCGGGCGTGCTCTCCGCGCTCGGCTCGGCGGTGATCCTGGCGCTGCTGCGGATCCGCCTCGCGCGCCGCGCGGGCCCGCCGCCGCGCCGCGTGTACGGCCGGACGTACGGGCGCGTCGACCGCCGCGGCCGCCCGTCCAGGCACGGGGTGCGGATCGCGCTGCTGCCCGCGGAGCCCTACCGGCCCCGCCCCTGACACGCCCCCGAGACCCCGCCCCGAGAGCCCGCAGTGACGCCCCGGTCAGCGCGCGAGCCGGATCAGGATCCGGCAGACCTCCTCGAGGATCTCGCCCGCCTCGGCCTCGTTCTCGGCGGTGGCGATCTCCCGCCCGGCCTCGCCGATCACCGTGGTGAGGACGAGCCCGAGCACCTCCTCGGCGCGTCCGGTCGCGGGCGGCTCGGCCGCGCGGGCCTCGCTCCGGCCGCGCAGCAGCTTGGTGTTGCGGGCGACCCACCGCTGGGTGCGGCTGCGCCGCATCAGCGACGACCCGGGCGGGCCTTCACCGGCGAGGAACAGCCGGGCCGCCTCCCGGCGCTCCCAGCAGACCCGCAGGTACGCGCGGGCGCCCGCGATGAACTGGGCGATCGGGTCGTGCTCGCCGTCCTCGCGGGCGGCCGCGACGGCCTGCGCCGCGCGCCGCTCCTGCTCCCCGGTGAGCTCCTCCCACAGCGCCACGTACAGGCCGGCCTTGCCGCCGTAGTGGTGGTAGAGGCTGCCGACGCTGATCCCGGACCGCTCGACGATCTCGGCGATGCCCGCGTCGGCGTACCCGCGGTCGGCGAAGACCTCCTGGGCGGCCGTCAGCAGCGCCTGGCGGGTCGCGTCGGCGCGCGCCCACTGCCGTCCGCCGCCGCCCGCGGTCTCGCCGTTCGCCTCACCGGCCTGGCGCGTCCTGCTCGTCCGCATCCCACCATGGTGCCAGGCGGGCGCCCGCGCCGCCGCGCGGCACGGGCGCCGATGCCCGGAGTTCCGTCGGTGGACGGCTCAGTACCAGCCGACGCTCTGCGAGTGGCCCCACGCCTCGCACGGGGTGCCGTAGCGGGCGTCGATGTAGCTGAGGCCCCACGCGATCTGCGTGGCGGCGTTCGTCTGCCAGTCCGACCCGGCGCTGGCCATCTTGGAGCCGGGGAGGGACTGCGGGATGCCGTAGGCGCCGCTGGACGGGTTCTGGGCCCGCTCGTTCCAGCCGCTCTCCTTCGTCCAGAGGCTCTCCAGGGCGGACCAGCAGCCGCTCCAGCCCTTGAGCGCGTTCATCCGCTGGCCCATGGCCTTGTTCTGCGACACGGACGTGTCGCCGCCGCCTGCGGGCGCGTCCGGGATGGCGCCGCCGCCGGACGGGGTCTCCGGCTCGGGCTTGTCGAAGGAGCTCTTGACGGACTCGTCGCTGTTCTTCTCCGCCTTCTCCTGCTTCGCCAGCGCCTGCTGCTTCTCGTAGGCGCGCTTCTTGGCGGTCGCGACGGCGTCGGCGGCCACCGGGTCCATCGCGGACCCGCGCATGATCTCCAGCATCTCGTTGGCGGACATGCCCTCGGCCGCGATCGCCGGGGGCTCGCTGTCGTCCTCGCCGCCGCCGATGGGGACGAGCACCAGGACGGCGGCGAGCACGACCAGGCCCACCGCGGTGATGGTGACGTTGCTGGTGAGGACGCGCAGCGCCGTGCCGCGGTTCGGCTTGAACCGCCCGGCGGCCCGCAGCGCGGGCGACGTCCGCCCGGGCGGCGGCCCGGCCTCGTGCGGGACGTCCGAGGGGTACTCGGGCGGGTACGGCGCGCCGGGCGCCTGGGCACCGGGCGCCTGGGCGCCGTCGGCGTACGGGTCGCCCGCGGCGTACGGGACGTCCGCTCCGTACGGGGCCCCGGTGCCGTTCGGGTCGCCGGGGGCCTGGGCGGCGTGCGGGAGTTCGTGCTGAGGGGCGTCCGCCTGCGCCTGCTCGCCACGCCCACCGAGGGCGAAGCGGGAGGCCTTCTTGGGGCGTCTGCGGTTGCCGTGACTCTGGGGCATAGGGAAAGACTGCCTTATCGGCCGGGAGTTGTGTCCGGTTCGCCGATTTTAGGGGTGCGCACCGCCGTGCGGATCACCGCTGTCGGCGGAATCGAAGAACTCCAGGTCGCCGACCGCGATCCGCGCCGCCTCGAGCGCCTCGAACAGCCCGTCGTGGCCCGCGCCGGCGAGCCCGGCGAGGGGGCTGCCGGGCGCCTCCAGGGCGAGGTTGGCCTCGTTGACGCGCTCCCGGCCCTTCGCGGTGATCCGGACGAGCGCGGCGCGCCGGTCGCGGGGGTGCTTGATCCGCTCCACCAGGCCGTCCGCCCGGAGCTGGTCGACGGTGAGCGTCACCGTCGTCGGATGCACCATCAGCCAGCGGCCGAGGGTGCTGAGGCCGGCCTGCCCGGAGCGGATGAGGGCGAGGGTGGTGAGGACGGCGTAGCCGGTGCGGCCGAGGTCGAACCGGCCGAGCTCCTCCTCCAGCGCCTTCTTCAGCAACTGGTTCAGGCGGCCCACCGAGCAGATGGCCATGAAGGGACCCGGGTCGCCGCGCAGGCCCAGTCCGTCCCAGCGGTCCTTGATGCCGGTGACCAGCGGGTCCACGCCGTCACTCCCGTTCACGTCTGTGGTTCGTTGTGGCGGGGTTCGCACCCCGAGATCGTAGCTTCGGACAAAGGTCCATGTAAGTACTCGATTCTTAGACCTTCTTCTAATAGAGTGCGGCAGATCACAGGCGAGGCCTGCGTGCTCTGACGAGCCGGGGCTTTCGCATGTGGTACCGGATCTCGGCCGAGACCGGAAGGCGCGCGAGGAAAACCTGGACGTCGCGCGCCCTTTTCCGGACGGCGGAGGGCCGGCGTATCGGATGAGCGCCGACGTCCGAGAACGAAGGAGGCTGGTATGACCCTTCGCCCCGCCCCCCAGGGGGAGGTCGCCGGCTGATGGCCCTGAGTCTGTCCCGGGCCCCCGATCTGGCGCGCAGGCGAGTCGAACGCACCCTCGACGAGACCGGGCTGCTGTGCGTGACCCTCCTGGAGGGGCTGCGCCGCACCTGGGACCTGCGCCAGTGGTGGGGCGAGTTCATCGAGCAGTGCTGGTTCCTCGCGCGGGTCACCGCCATCCCGGTCATGCTGATCGCGGTGCCCCTCGGCGCGACGATCTCGCTGCAGGTCGGCGACATCGCGCGGCAGCTCGGCGCCGCGTCCGGCACCGGCGCGCTGCTCGTCGCCGCGATGATCCAGCAGGTCGCGCCGCTCGCGGCCGCGCTGCTGGTCTCCGGCGTGGGCGGCTCGGCGATGACGTCCGACATGGGCGCCCGCAACATCCGCGACGAGCTGGCGGCCATGGAGGTCATGGGGATCAACCCCGTGCACCGCCTGGTCACCCCGCGGCTGTGGGCGGCCAGCACCGTCTCCGCGCTGCTGTGCTCGGTGGTGATCCTCGCCGGCGTGCTCGGCGGCTTCTACTTCAACGTCATCCAGCAGGGCGTCAGCCCCGGCGCCTTCTTCGACGGCGCCACGACCCTCCTGCAGTTCTCGGACCTCGTTGTGACCCTGTTCAAGGCGTGGGTGTTCGGCTTCGTCGCCGCCGCCGTCGCCTGCTACATGGGCATGAACTGCGACTACGGACCCGTCGGCGTCGGCCGCGCGGTCAACCGGGCGGTGGTGGTCACCTCGATCGTGGTGTTCGCCATCAACTACGTCGTCGAGATGGTCTACCAGGTCCTCGTCCCCCGGAAGTTCTAGATGGTCGCCATTACCCCCGTACGCAAGCTGGGCCGGGCCGTGCAGACGCGGACGGCGGGCCTCGCGGCCTCCGCCAACCTGCCGGTCTTCCTCGGCCGGGTCCTCTACCACCTGTTCTTCGACATCATCATCCGCCGCAAGTACGGCAAGACGCTCGCCAAGCAGGTCAGCGACATCACCGTCGGCGTCGGCGCGCTCGTCATCGGCGGCGGCATGATCTTCGTGATCGCCACGATGTCGCTGGCGACCGGCGCGATGGTCGGCCTGCAGGGCTACCCCGGGCTGGAGCGCATCGGCGCCGAGGCGTTCACCGGGCTGATCTCCAGCTACTCCAACGTCCGCGAGGTCACCCCGATCATCGCGGGGGTCGCGCTGGTCGCGCAGGTCGGCACCGGCTTCACCGCCGAGATCGGCGCGATGCGGATCTCCGAGGAGATCGACGCGCTGGAGGTCATGGGGATCAACTCCCTCGCCTACCTGGTGTGCACCCGGGTCGCGGCGGGCGTGATCGCGCTCGTGCCGCTCTACCTCGTGTCACTGTTCATGGCGTTCTTCGCCACGCGGTTCATCACGATCCAGTACTTCGGGCTGTCGCCCGGCATCTACGACTACTACTTCCACCTGTACCTGCCGCCGATCGACGTGTTCTACAGCGTGATCAAGGTGGCGATCTTCGCTTTCATCATCATGTTCGTCCATTGCTACCGCGGCTACTACGCCGCCGGCGGCCCGGTCGGCGTCGGCGTCGCCGCGGGCCGCGCGATCCGGGAGTCCACGATCCTGATGATCCTCATGAACCTGGTCCTGTCGTACATCTTCTGGGGCCACGGGAGCACGGTGGAGCTGACCGGATGAGCGACGAGACACTCTCCGCCCGCTCCCGGACGATCTTCGGGCTGGTCGGCGCGGGCGTCCTGGCGGCGGCCGCGGCGCTGATCGCGGTCGGCGCGACGCAGGACCACGACGGCTCCACCTACTACACCGCGCAGTTCGGGACGGCCGGGCAGGGCCTCGACCCCGAGAAGTCCGAGGTGAAAATCCGCGGCATCGAGGTCGGCACCGTGGCCTCGCTGGAACTGCGCGACGACGGCCGGGTGAGCGTCCGGCTCCGCCTGGACGAGGGCGTCCGGATCCCCGACACGACCGTGGCGTCCATCGAGCCGGTGTCGGTGTTCGGGCCGAAGGACCTCACCCTCGACCTCGGCGCGCACGAACTGAGCGGCCCCTACCTCGACGACGGCGGCCGCATCGCCAAGACCCGGGACCCGCAGGAGCTCGCCGACACGGCGTGGCCCACCTACGAGCTGACGCAGGCGATCAACCCGGACGACGTCGCGACGCTGCTGCACACGTTCGGCGCGGGCCTGTCCGGGCAGGGCCCGGCGCTGCGCCGGACGATCGACAACGGCGCGAAGGTCATCGACGCGACCCACCGGAACCGGGAGGTGATCCGGTCGCTGCTGAACGACATCACCGGCGTCTCGCAGACGCTCGGCAGCCGCGGCGACACGGTCACCGGCCTCGCCGGCGACTTCAACGAGCTCTCCGCGGTGATCAACGAGAAGCCCGACAAGGTGTCGCTGCTGCTGGACGAGGCGAGCGAGCTCGGGAACCGGGTCGGCGGCACCCTGCAGCGGCAGGGCGGCAACCTCGGCGACGTCGTGGACGGCGCCGCCGACGTCGCCGACGTGGCGAACCGGCAGCTGCGCAACGTCCCGGTCCTGATCGACAGCCTGAACGGGTTCTTCCGGCTGCTCGCGCAGATCATCCGCATCCCGGGCCCCGAGGGCACGATGGTCGCGCAGGCGTCCAACCGGCTGCCGCTCGACATCTGCGCCATCATCCGCGACCTGTGCCCGACGACGTCCTTCGAGACGTCCTTCGGGAACGGCGCGAACGCGAACGGCACGAACGCGAACGGCACGAACGGCACGCGCTCCACCGGGACGAACGGGAGGCGGCCGTGAGCCGGCGGCCGCGCGGCAAGGCCGCGCGCGGTCCCGACTACCGGACGACGGTGAAGTTCGTCGTGTTCGTCGCGGTGACGGGCCTGCTGACGTTCTTCATCGGCCAGCAGATCCTCGGCACGTCGTTCGCCGACCGGTACCGGCTGACCGCGACGTTCGACGACGTCACCGGGCTGGTGGAGGGCGACCTGGTGAAGGTCGCCGGCACCCCGGTGGGCCGGGTCGAGGGCATCGAGGTGGTGCGCGGCAAGGCCCGCGTGGAGATGGCCGTCGACACCGAGCTGAAGATCCCGCAGGACTCGACCGCCGCGATCCGCTGGCGCAACGTGATGGGGCAGCGGGTCGTCTACCTGGAGCCCGGGGCGAGCAAGGAGATGCTCGACGACGGCGACCGGGTGCCGCACACGCAGTCGGTCGTGGACCTCGGCGCCATCGTCAACAGCCTCGGGCCGCTGACCCGCAACCTCGACCCCGACCAGCTCAACAAGATCCTCTTCTCGTTCTCGCAGGCGCTCGAGGGCAACGAGCAGAACATCTCGGTGCTGACGAACAACCTGGACGTGCTGCTCCAGACGTTCGCGTCCCGCAAGGACACGATCAGCAAGATGATCGACGACTACGAGACGGTCAGCGGCGCGGTCGCGACGCGCGACAAGCAGATCGCGGCGAGCATCGACAACCTCGAGTCGCTCGTCGAGGTGTTCGTCGACAACCGGCAGCTGCTGGAGAACGCGACCGTGCAGATCGCCGGCGTCACCACGAACCTGAACCGGGTGCTCGGCGGCAACGACGCGCAGCTCGCCCGGATCATCCGGAACCTGGCGGAGCTGAGCGAGACGTTCCGGCTGAACGTCGACCAGCTCGAGCAGATGGTGCAGCGGCTCCCGCTGACGCTGCGGCAGCTGTTCTCGGCCGCGAACGGCGGGCACTTCCTGCGCACCAACGCGCTCTGCCTGAACATCGTCCAGGGGCCGTGCCCGTTCGAGATGGAGCTGCCGAAGGCGCCCGGGACGGACGAGCCCACGCAGCAGGAGCTCGACAAGCTGCGGGCGATGCTGACGAAGGGGGGCGAGTGATGGCGCTGAAGTCGCTGCGCGACGTCAACCAGAAGCTCGTCGCGATCGTGACCCTCGCCGTGCTCGGCGCGTCCGTGGCGTTCGCGTTCGCCGTCGGGCAGCTCCACCTGTTCGACCGCGGCTACACGATGAGCGGCGAGTTCACCGACGTGTCCGGCATCAAGGCGGGCGACGACGTGCGGGTCGCCGGGGTGAAGGCGGGCCGCGTCACCGGCGTCGAACCGGACTTCGACACCGGCAAGGTGATCATCACCTGGCATGTGGACGCCGGGATCGACCTCGGCCGGCAGACCCGCGCGGAGGTCACCACGACGACGCTGCTCGGCGGCCGCTACCTGAAGCTGTCGGGCCCGGTCGCGGAGCCGTACCTGGCGTCGCTGCCGGAGTCGCGGCGGCGGATCCCGCTGGCGCGCACGAGCGTCCCGTTCACCGTCCCGGAGGCCCTGGAGGGCGCGCACGACATCGTCGGGCGGCTCGACCAGGAGAACATCGACAAGCTGCTCACCCAGATCAACAAGATCGAGTCGCCGGGCGCGAAGAAGCTGAACCGCATCCTGGTCAACCTGCGGGACGTGTCGCAGATGCTGAACGACCAGGCGCCGCAGATCGAGAAGCTGATCGAGAACAGCAAGCAGATCTCCGGGACGCTCGCCAGCAAGGACCAGCAGCTCCGGGAGATCATCGACTCGAGCCAGGTGCTGCTGCAGACGCTCGTGCGGCGCCGCGACGAGCTCGCCGCGACGATCGGGCAGGGCAGCCGGACCGTGCGGACCCTGTCGAACGTCATCGAGAGCAACCAGAAGGAACTGGACAAGCTCCTCGACGACCTGCACCTGCTCACCACCCGTCTCGCGCCCAACATGGACGCGCTGAACACCGACTTCTCGCTGCTCGGCCCCACGTTCCAGCAGGTCGCGAACCTCAAGGGCCGCGGCCCGTGGATCGAGGGGCTGCTCACCGGCCTCGGCCCGATCCAGCCGCCGGGGCCGATCTCCACCCGCCGCCCCGCGGGCCAGGGAGGCAACTGATGACGCGCCGCTTCCCGCACGCCCTCGCCGCCCGGGGCCGCGCCCTCGCGGCCGTGCTGGGCCTCACCCTCGCCGCGTCCGCCGGCGGCTGCTCGATCGTCCCGGCGGCCGACGACGGCCGCACGATGACCGTCTACTTCCCGAAGGCCCGCTCCTTCTATCCCGAGTCGAAGGTGAAGGTCATGGGCGCCGACGTCGGGCGCGTCGAGTCCGTGCAGAACCTCGGCGACAAGATCAAGGTGACGTTCACGATCCGCGACGACGTCCCGCTCCCCAAGGGGGTGCAGGCGTCGATCGTCCCGCTGAACCTGATCGGCGAACGCAACCTCGTCCTGCACCCGGCGTGGAAGCCGGGGCAGCCGAAGGAGCAGGCCGACGAGATCCCGATCGAGCGCACCCACGTGCCCGTCGAGGTGGACGACGCGCTGAACGCCTTCACCAACCTCGCGGACGCGCTCGACCCCACGAAGA
Source organism: Spirillospora sp. NPDC052242 (assembly GCF_040679555.1). Classification (NCBI taxonomy): domain Bacteria; kingdom Bacillati; phylum Actinomycetota; class Actinomycetes; order Streptosporangiales; family Thermomonosporaceae; genus Spirillospora; species Spirillospora sp. NPDC052242. Next base: position 31,711 of record NZ_JBFAUZ010000001.1, on the reverse strand, counting down.
TGCAGGGCGCGCTCGACACCGCGGCCGGGACCGTCCAGGGCAACGGCCGCCAGTTCAACGCCACGCTGGAGCAGAGCGCCCGGCTGGTCGAGAACGTCGCCGGGCAGGACCAGGAGCTGATCGAGGTCGCCGAGAACCTGGACCGGCTCGCCGGGGTCGTGCGCGGGCGCGAGCAGGTGCTCGGCACGCTGATCCGCAACTTCGGCGAGGCGACGCGGGTGCTCAGCAGCGAGCGCGGCGAGCTGCAGGAGCTCATCAAGGGGATGCTGGTCCTCGCCGACAACGGCCAGGAACTCCTCGACAAGTACGAGGGGCAGCTCCCGTACGACCTGGCGGTGCTCACGCGCGCCGCGCTCGTCCTCAAGGGCAACTCCAAGGAGCTCGCGCAGCTCCTGGAGGTCCTGCCGGGCATCAGCGACGCGCTCATCGGCGGCTACGACCCGGAGACGAAGTCGCTGTACATCCGGTTCGCGACGGACGCGTTCCTGCGGACCTGGCTCAAGGGGCTGATGGACACCGACGAGGTCGGCTGCCCGCTTCCCGCGCCCAACTCGAACTGTCCGTGGGATGACGAGGGAGGCAACTGATGCGCGGGCTGATCCTCGCCCTCGCGGCGGTCGTCGCGGTCGCGGTGTCCGGCTGCTCCTACCGGACGGCCGGCGCCCCGCAGGGCGACCTGACCCTGACGGCGACGTTCGACGACGTCCAGGGGCTGGTCGCCGGGCACAGCGTGCAGATGTCCGACATCAAGGTCGGCAGCGTCATGAAGGTCGAGCTGGTCGAGGGGTACCGGGCGGAGGTGACGCTGTCGATCGAGGACGGCGTCCGGGTCCCGCAGGGCACCCGCGCCGAGATCAAGGTGACGTCCCTGCTCGGTGAGAACTTCGTCGACCTGCAGATGCCGCCCGGCGCGAGCATGAGCGCCGGGCCGTTCATCGGCGACGGCGGGAAGATCGCCGACACCCGGGTGCAGCCGGCGTTCGAGGACGTCGTCGGGCAGGCCGGGCCGCTGATCCAGGCCCTCGCCGGGGACGACCTCGCGACCGTCGTCAACGCGGGCGCGACGGCCCTCGACGGCAACGGCGAGAAGCTCAACTCGACGATCGCGAAGGCGTCCGATCTGGTGCGGGTGTTCGCCGAGCAGCGGCGGGCGCTCGCCGAGTCGGTGGACCAGTTCGCGAAGCTGGGCCGCGACCTCGCCGAGCGCGAGGACGTCCTGGCCGCGGCGCCCGAGCAGATCGAGCGCACGACGCGGCTGCTGGACGAGAACAAAGAGAAGATCATCCGGGCGGTGGACGAGCTGACGAAGGCCGCCCGCGAACTGAACAACAAGGTGCTCGCGGGGCGCATCGAGCGGTTCCGCGGGCTGCTGCAGGACATCGATCCCGTGCTGGCCCAGCTGGGGAGCAGCCGCAAGCGGCTGACGAACCTGGTGGACGGCATGGTCGAGTTCGAGACGAAGATCCCGCTCGCCACCTACGACGGGCAGCTTCTGCTGTACCCGCTGCTGGAGGTCGTCTGGCCGGACGGCACGCCGGTGATCCCGGGCGTCGGCCAATCCACCGGCGGCGGCACCGGCGGCGGGGCCGGCGGGACCGCCCGGGGCGGCGGGCAGCAGCGCGACGCCGGCGCCCCGCAGCTCCCCAAGGAGCTGGAGGGCCTGCTGCCGGGCCTCGAGAAGATCCTGGAGCCGCGCCGATGAAGAGACGGTTCGCGTTCGACCGCGTCACGATCAACCTGCTGGCGTTCGGCGTCCTCGCGGTCGTCATGGTCGTGTGGGCGTTCGGCAACGTCGTGAAGTTCGATTTCATCGAGCGGCCGTACCACATCTCCGTGGAGTTCGAGTCGTCGCCGGGCCTGCAGCCGGGCTTCGAGGTCGACTACCTCGGCGTCCGGATCGGCAAGATCGACTCGGTGGAGCTGGTGAAGGACAAGGTCGTCGTCACGCTCGACATCGAGCGCGGCGTCGACATCCCCGAGGGCGTCACGGCGGCGGCCGCCCGCAAGTCGGCGGTCGGCGAGCCGGTCGTCGAGCTGACCCCCGGCCCGAAGGCCGCCGCCGCCCCGCCGCTGGAGGCGGGCGCGGTGATCCCGGTGTCGCACACGAGCGTGCCGCCCAAGTACAGCGACCTGTTCGCCTCGGTCATCGACACGCTGAAGGCCGTCGACCCGCAGGACGCGAAGGTCCTCACCCAGGAGCTCGCGGCGGGCTGGGAGGGCCGCGAGAACTCGCTCCGGCAGATCATCAACGGGTCCGACCAGCTCACCGCCACGTTCGCGCAGAACACCGAACTGCTCGACGGGCTCACCAAGGACCTCGGCCGCATCACCGACGTCCTCAACCGGAACCGGGGCAGCCTCGGTGCGGGCGTCGACAACCTCGCCGCGCTGACCGCGGCGCTCGGCCAGGTGAAGGGCGACATCGCCGAGCTGCGCGACCGCGGGCCGGTGCTGCTCGACACCGTCAACACGCTGCTGGAGAAGACCGGCCCCGACTTCGAGTGCACGATGCAGTCGCTCGGCGACTGGGGCTTGAAGCGCTACAACCCCGACATCCTCGCCGACCTGAACGAGACGCTCGCGAAGGCGCCGCAGCTCGGGGTCGTCCTGGACAACGTCATCGGCGGGCCCGAGGGCTCGCCCGTCCTGAACGTCGTGTTCATGCTCACCGTTCACGAGCAGGCGACGCTGGAGTACAAGTACCCGCTGCCGCAGCCCGCCGTTAACAAGGTCCCGACCTGCCCGGGCGGGCGGATGCCCGCGGACACCGAGCAGGCCCCCTACAAGGCCAAGAACCCGGGGGACACGATCCCGACGCACGATCCGTCCATCGGGCGGGAGGAGGAACTGCGGGCGCAGCGGGCCGCCGCGCAGGAGGACACCGGCGGCGGTCCGCCGCCGTGGTTGATGTACGCGCCCCCGGTGATCGCGCTGATGGTGCTGATCAGGGTCATGGCGGGCTCGGTGCCCGTGGTGTCCCGGCTGTCCCGGCTGCGCCGCCGGGACGAGGACTGAGAGCCTAAGGAGTTACCCCATATGTCCAGCAGGGACGTCGACGAGGTCGACACGGACGAGGCCGCGGAGGCGGCGACGCCGGAGCGTCCGGCGGCGCGGCCCGCCAAGCGCAAGCGGCGGGTGCGGGTCATCGAGGTCATCGACGACGAGGACCTCGACGAGGTGCTCGAGGCTCTCGACGCCGAGGACGCGGAGGCGTCCGCGGACGACTCCGACGACGCGGCCCCCGCCGATCCTCCGAAGCCCAAGGCGTCCGCGACGAGGCCGAAGCCGCGTCCCGCCCGCCTGGAGCCCCCGGAGGAAGAGGACGAGTCGGACGAGGCGGACGAGACCGCCGAGGACGGCACCGCCGAGAAGGGGGAGCCCGCGAAGCCGCGGGTGAAGCCGGGCCTCCGCGAGCCCGCCGCCGAGCCCGCGCCGACGTACCTCGGCATGAACCGGACGGCGCTGATCGTGGTCGTCGTCCTCGTGGCGCTGCTCGCGAGCCTCGCCCTCTGGCAGTGGCGCGCCGCGAGCGGCGCGGCGTCCGACGCGGACGAGCGCGAGGCCGTCGCCGAGGTCGCGTCCGCGTACGGGGACGTGGCGCTGAACTACAACGCGTCCAACTACCAGGCGCAGATGGACAAGGCGCAGAAGCTCATGGGCGGCGACCTGCTGGAGAGCTTCAAGCAGTCGACGCTCCCGAACCTCGGGAACACCTTCAAGGAGAACCCGAAGCTGGCGCTGTCGTCCAAGACGAACCAGACGTTCGTCGGCAGCGTGAACGGCCGGTTCGCGACCGCGGTGGTGATGGTCGACATCGACGTCACGACGAGCGAGGGCTCGACGTCCGCGCCCGGCACGCTGCTGCGGCTGTCCCTCGGCAAGATCGACGGCGAGTGGAAGGTCACCAAGCAGTACGCCTCGGGCACCGACGACTCGACCGCCGGCCAGCTCCCGGCGGGCACCCCCACCGGCGGCGCCCCCACCGGCGGGACGTCCGGCGGCGGCGCGTCGCAGCAGCCGAAGCCCGAGACGAGCGAGAAGCCCGGGAACTAGGGCGTCTCGGTCGCGATCGCGCCCCGTCCGGCGGAAGCCGGGCGGGGCGCGGCGCGTTCTGCTGAGAAAGCGGACGAAGGCGGGCATGATGGCGGCGATGACGGAACAGCGGACGGGCGTGCCCGAGGTGCCGGACGAGGTGATCGCCGAGTTCGGGACGCTGCTGAGCACGGTCACGCTGCTGGAGCGCATCGCGGGCCGCGAGCTGGAGCGGCGCTGCGGCATCCGGCACGCGGCGTTCGAGGTGCTGCTGCGGCTGTCGGCCGCCGATCCCGACCGGCCCACGTCGATGGGCGGGCTGGCCGGGGAGCTGATCCTCACCAGCGGCGGGATGACCCGGCTGATCGACCGGATGGAGGAGTCGGGCCTGGTGGCGCGGCACGCCGCCCCCGGGGACCGGCGCGGCCGGCTCGTCGAGCTGACCGACGCCGGCCGCGCGAAGCTGGACGAGGCCATGCGGGTGCACGCGGAGACGCTGCGGCGCCACTTCGCGGGCCCGCTGACCGACGAGGGGCGCCGCCGCCTCGTGGAGTCGCTGCGCACGCTCCGCGCGCACGCCCGCGCGGAACTCGACCTGCGCTGACGTTCAGCGCGAGTAGTGCTCGACCACGAGCTGCTCGTCGCAGATCACCGGGATCTCCTTGCGCTCCGGCAGCCGGGTGAGTTGTGCGGCGAGGGCCTCGTGCCGGACGTCCAGGTACGGCGGGACGTTCTCGGTGTGCCCGCCCGCGGCGGCGATCTGGAAGGCGTCCATCTTCCGGCTCCGCTCGGCGATCGTGATGACGTCGCCGGGCTTCAGCCGGTAGGACGGCCGGTCGACGCGGCTCCCGTTGACCAGCACGTGCCGGTGCACGACGAACTGCCGCGCCTGGTAGATCGTCCGCGCGAGGCCCGCCCGCAGGACGAGCGCGTCCAGCCGGCGTTCGAGGTCGACCAGGAGCGCCTCGCCGGTCTTGCCGCCGGACTTGGCGGCCTTCTCGAACGCGTTGCGGAGCTGCGCCTCGCGGATGTTGTACTGCGCGCGCAGCCGCTGCTTCTCGCGCAGCCGCACCTTGTAGTCCGACTCGTTCTTGCGCGCGCGCCCGTGGACGCCGGGCGGGTACGGGCGCGCCTCGAAGTACTTCACGGACTTGGGCGTCAGCGGAATGCCGAGCGCCCGCGACAGCCGGACCTTCGGACGGGACTTGTTCATGCACGCTCCAAGTGGTTAGGTGGTCCTAAGTTAGGTAAGCCTAACCAACATAGCAAGGAGGCATGGTGCGACGAGCGGAGACCGACCAGCAGGACAGCGGCGGCCCGCGCCTCGCCGGCGCCGCGGACCCCGGGGCCCTCTCCGGGCCCACGCCGGCGGAACGGGCGCGGACCCTCGCCTACGGCATGGCGGACGGCGTGCTGGTCGCGGCCGGCGTCCCCTACGCGCCGGTCCCGGCGCACACCACCGACCTCGACGGGCGGCCGCTGCTGCTCCTGCCCGCGTCGTCCCCGATCGTCGCCGCGCTCGCCGGCGAGCCCGACCTGCCCGCCACGCTGCGGATCTGCGACGTCGCGCCCGTCCCGCTGCCCGACCGGGTGCGGGGGCGCGCCTGGCTGCACGGGTGGCTCACCGAGATCCCGGCCGCCGAGCTGCGCGCCGCCGCGCTGCGGCTGTCCCGCCCCCACCCGCGCCCAGAGCTGCTCGACCTCGCCGCGCCCGTCCCGCCGCCGCGCGGCGCGGGCGACGGCGAGGCGGACGAGGGCAGCCAGTGGACGATCCTCGCCCTCGAGGTCGCGCAGGTCGAGATCGACGACGCGTGGGGCAGCGCCACCCTCGAACCCGAGGAGTACGCGGACGCCGCGCCCGACCCGTTCGTCGCCGTCGAGGCCGGGATGCTCACCCACCTCGACGCCGCGCACCGCGCCGAGCTGACGGGCCTGCTGCCCGAATCCGTCCTGGCCGACATCGGCGACGGGACGTGCGACGCCGTGCGGCCGCTCGGCCTCGACCGGCACGGGCTGTGGCTGCGCTGCCGCATGCCCTGCGCGGACGGGGCGGTGACCTGCGACCTCCGGCTCCCGTTCCCCGAACCGGTCCGGGACGTCCACGGCCTCCGCCGCGCCTACCGCACCCTGTTCGCCCGCGCGAACCCGTAGGCGCGCGGCGACCCGTACATCACGAAACCGCGCCGATGGCCGTGGTCTCCCGGATGCGGGGGACGGCCGCGCCGGGTGATGCTCGTCGCACCGGTCGCGGGCCGCGACGGCCCGGCCGGGGCGGATCCGATCGCCTGCCCGCCCTCGCGGGGTGGGTGGGCGGGCGACGGTCGTCCGCACCCCCAGGGCGCGGCCGCGCCCGCGACCGGGCCCTCCTCCGTGCCGATCGCCCGGGCCACTCGCCCCGATTGGCTCTACCCGGTCGCGGGCGCGGCTCGCACGCTGGACCCATGACCGCACGCGACCCGCAGACCCGCGCCGTCCACCCGCCCGTCCCGATCCCCGCGGGCAGCCGCCCCCTCGGCGTCCCCATCTACCAGGGGCACCTGTTCGGCTTCGACTCGGCCGACGCGCTCGCCGCCGCGTTCGGGGGACCGGACGAGGCGTTCTTCTACTCGCGGATGGGCAACCCGACCGTCCGCGCGCTGGAGGAGGCCCTCGCCGACCTGGAGGGCGGCGCCCGCGCGCTGGCGACCGCGTCCGGGATGGGCGCGATCAACGCCGTGCTGACGGGGCTGCTGCGGTCCGGCGACCACGTCGTAGCGCAGGCGTCCCTGTACGGCGGGACGCACGCGCTGCTGGCCGACCTCGCCGACCGGTGGGGCGTCGAGGTCACCCGGATCGGCGGCGACGACCCCGCCGAGGTGCGGGACGCGCTGCGCCCGAACACGCGGGTGCTCTACCTGGAGACGATCTCCAACCCGACCACGCACGTCACGGACGTCCCCGCCCTCGCGGCCGCGCTCGCGGGCACGGACGTGCTGACCGTCGTCGACAACACCTTCTCGCCGCTGCTGTTCGCGCCGCTGGCGCACGGCGCCGACGTGGTGGTGCACTCGACGACCAAGTACATCGGCGGGCACGGCGACATCCTCGGCGGCGCCGCGGTGTTCGCCGACGCGGACGTGCACCGCCGCGTGTGGGAGCACGCCGTCGAGCTCGGCTCGACCGCCGACCCGTTCGCGGCGTGGCTCGCCGTCCGCGGGCTCGCCACCCTGCCGATGCGCATCGCCCGGCAGAGCGCGACGGCCCTCGACCTGGCCGGGCGCCTCGCCGCGCACCCGTCCGTCACGCGCGTCCACTACCCGGGCGTCCCGGACCATCCGCAGCACGACCTGGCGGCGCGCCTCCTGCCGGACGGGCACGGCGGCGTCCTGTCGTTCGAGCTCGCCGGCGGACGGGACGCGGGCCGCGTCTTCGCCGAGGCGGTGCGGCTCATCGCGCTCGGCCCGTCGCTCGGGGACGTCGCGTCGCTCGTCATGCACCCGGCGAGCACCTCGCACCGGCAGCTCGACGCCGCCGCCCTCGCCGCCGCGGGCATCGGCGAGGGCACGGTGCGGCTGTCGGTCGGGCTGGAGGCGCCGGACGACCTGTGGGAGGACATCGAGCAGGCGCTCGCCAAAGCGCACTGAGCAAGCGCTCGCCAAAGCGCACTGAGCAGGCGCTCGCCAAGGCGCACTGAGCGGGCGCCCGCCAAGGCGCACTGAGCAGGCGCTCGCCGGGTCGGAGCTACAGGTAGAAGCCCGTGTCGGTCTCGGGGTCCTCGTCCTGGTCGAGGGTGCGGCGCTCGCCCTTGCGGAGCGCCGCGACCTCGGCGAGCGTCGCGCCGTCCGGGCCGACCTGCGCGGCGAGGGCGCCGTCGGGGTCGCCCGCGCCGTCGGGTCCGGCGAGCCACTCGGCCGACTCGTCGCGGGTGAGCCGCCCGACCTCGATCTGCGCGAGGCAGCGGCCCGGACGGACGACCGCGGGGTGCAGCTTCGCGAGGTCCTCGTTGGTCGTGATCGCGACGAGCACGTTGCGGCCCTGGCCGAGCATCCCGTCGGTGAGGTTCAGCAGCCGGGACAGGCCCTGGCCGGCGGACTGCTTGGCCTCGCCGCGGATCAGCTCGTCGCAGTCCTCGAGGATGAGCAGCCGCCAGCGGCCCTCGTCGTCGTCCTCGCCGACGGTGACCTTCATCAGGTAGCTCGGGGTGCCGAACAGCGACTCGGGGTCGAGCACGCAGTCGGCGTCGCACCAGTCGTTCCACGCGCGGGCGAGGGCGCGCAGCGCGGTCGTCTTGCCGGTGCCGGGCGGGCCGTGCAGCAGCAGGAGCCGGCCGGACACGTCGTCCGCGCCGAGCTTCATCACCGCGTCGAGCTCCTCGGCGACCCGCGCGGTGTAGTTCGCGCGGATCTCGTCCCACGGGTCGGCGGAGATGGCCCGCTCCTGCCGGACCGGGCCGTGCGGCGCCTGGTGCCAGAACCCCATCTCGACGCTGGTCTCGTCGGTCTTCGGCGGGTCGGTCGCGTCCCGCACCGCCTGCTCGAGGACCGACTCGGCCAGCTCGTCGGTCACCGCCGACACCGCGATGTAGGCGATGCCGCTCGTCCACTTGTTGCTGAGCAGCGTCCACCCGTCGCCCTCGGCGAGGACCGACTCCTTGCCCTTCTCGTGCGCGACGCGCACCAGCCGGGCGCCGTCCGGGCGCAGCGGCGCCTCCGGACGGACGTGCGCCAGCCGCGTCGACCGCGACCAGGGCTGCTCACCGGACGCGAACGGCCGCAGCGACAGCACGTCCATCACGTCGGCGGGGGAGTTGCCGTCGTTGAGGTTGAAGACCACGGGCAGTGCCGCGTCCGGGCCGGGTTCGGTGACGTTCTCCCCGTTCTCCCCGGGCTCCCTCGGCGTGATCAGGTGGACGACCTCCTGCGACGGCTCGTGCGACGTGGTCATGGTTCCGATGATCAGGCCCCGCGGCGCACGCCGTCCACCGAATTAGCCGAACCGGACGGGTTCGTCACGCCGGGTGCGGCTCGTCCGCCTCGCGGGGGTCCGGGGGCCGGGGGAGCGCCTCGGGACGGCTCGGTCAGGCGGAGCCGTCGCGGAGTTCGCGGGCCGCGCGGGCGGCCTTGCGGTCCTCGGCCTCCTTGAGGTCGAGCTTCTCGGCCTCCTCGGGCGTCGGGGCGGTCCCGCCGAGGTGGGCGGGCTGCCACCAGCGCTCGTTCGCCTTCGGGATGTCGGGGTACTCGCGCTGCGCCCGGTCCAGCAGCTCCGACATGCGGCGGTGCAGTTCGGCCGTGACCGCCTCGTAGTCGTCGCCGCGCTTGGGGTGCATCGGCTCGCCGATGAGGATGGTGACCGGCACGTTGCGCTGGAACAGGCGGCGCTTGCGGCCCTTCGTCCAGAGCCGCTGCGGGCCCCAGATCGCGATGGGGATCAGCGGGGTCTTGGACGCCACCGCCATCCGCACCGCGCCGGACTTGATCTCCTTCACGGTGAACGAGCGCGAGATCGTCGCCTCGGCGAAGACCCCGACGATCTCGCCGCCCTTGAGCGCCTTGAGCGCGGCCGCGTACGAGGAGGCGCCCGCCTCCCGGTCGACCGGGATGTGATGCATGCCGCGCATCAGCGGCCCGGCGATCCGGTTGTCGAAGATCTCCTTCTTCGCCATGAAGCGCGCGAGCCGCCCGGCGGGGTGGACGGCGAGCCCGGCGAAGATGAAGTCCAGGTAGCTGACGTGGTTGCTGACCAGCACCGCGCCCCCGGTACGGGGGATCTGCTCGGTCCCCTCCAGACGGAACTTGAGATTCAGCGCCTTGAACACACCGAGAGCCGTCTTGATCACCGGCGGGTACACGTATTCGGCCATGTCAGCACCGTACTTGAGCGCAACATGATCAGCGACCGAGAGCGAGGAACCGCGATGCATCGCACAACCGGGGTCGTCTCTGAGAAGGTTGTGGTGTGACGTGATCCCGTGACCCGTGGAGGGGGATGAGCAATGGAACCGTTGGACGCGGCGGCGGACGTGCACGCGCTCATCCGCGACGTGCTGCCGGACCTCGCGCCGACCGCGTGGTTCGACCCGGGCACCTCGGAGGTCGTGCTGCCGGTGGGCCGGTCCGAGGCGCGGGCGTCGAGCTGGACGGTGCTGGAGCGCTGCGCCCGCGAGCCCCGTTCGGCCTGGCCGAAGGTGGTGGACGAGTGGGTGCGCGAGGTCGGCGACCGCGCGTTCCTCGCGGTCGGGGAGATGGAGCTGTTCGGGGACGTCCGCGAGCTGCTGCGGCTGCGGATCGTGCCGAAGCTCGCGCCGCGCGAGCGCGAGGGGCTCGTCGTCGTCCCGGCCGGCGACCACTTCGACGCGATGGTGATGATCGAGCATCCCCGTTACGGGGGGCCGCTCACGAAGGCGCGGGCGGGGCTGCTCGGCCTGCACAAGCTCGGGTACGTGATGACGAACACGCACGACCGCGAGCTCGCCGACGTCGAGGTCCGGGTGCAGCCGCTGCTGCCGGGCCGGGACGTCCGCGTCGTCTCCAAGCCCGGCAGCCGGTACGTGTCGGCGCTGCTCAGCGAGGTCGACCAGTTCGTGCCGTGGCCGAACGAGCACGGCGCGCTCGTCGGGGTCCCGTGCCACAGCACGCTGCTGCTGTACCCGATCACGTCGGCGGCGGTGCTGGAGGTGCTGCCGGTGTTCGCGGACGTCGTCCGGGAGATGCACGACGACGCCGACGACCCGTGCGCGCCGGGCGTCTACTGGAGCCACGGCGAGCGCCGCCTCACCCCGCTGGACCCGGACGTCGCGCCGTCCGGGTCGGACGAGTTCGCCGCGCTGCTGCGCCGCCTCCCCGACGAGACCTGAGCGTCCCTGCGGGACGAGACCTGAGCGTCCCTACGGCAGCTTCCAGTCGACGGGCGGGGCGCCCTGCTTCTGCAGGATCTCGTTGGCGCGGCTGAACGGGCGCGAGCCGAAGAAGCCGCCGTCGGCCGAGCGGGGGCTCGGGTGCGGCGACTCGATGCAGGGCACGCCGCCGAGCAGCGGCTTGAGGTCGCGGGCGTCCCGTCCCCACAGGATCGCGACGAGCGGCCGGCCGCGCCCGGCGAGCGCGCGGATGGCCTGCTCGGTGACCTGCTCCCAGCCCTTGCCGCGGTGCGAGCCGATCTTGCCGGGCATCACGGTCAGCGCCCTGTTGAGCAGCAGGACGCCCTGCTCGGTCCACGGCGTGAGGTCGCCGGTGGACGGCTCGGGGTGGCCGAGGTCGTCGCAGTACTCGCGGAAGATGTTGACCAGGCTCGCGGGCAGCGGCCGGACGTGCGGCGCGACCGAGAAGCTGAGCCCGACCGCGTGCCCCGGGGTGGGGTAGGGGTCCTGCCCGACGATGAGGACGCGGACGTCGTCGAAGGGCTGGGTGAACGCGCGCAGGATCATGTTCCCGGCGGGGAGGTAGCGCCGCCCGGCCGCGACTTCCGCGCGCAGCCAGTCCCCGGCGGCGGCGATCGTCCCGGCGACGGGCTGCAGCGCGTTCGCCCAGCCGGCTTCGACGATCTCTGAGAGGGGGCGTGCCGTCATGGCGCCACACCCTAGCGAGATGATCTGACACGCCGCGGCTTGATGGGGCCGGTGAGGTTTCCTGACCGCGGTTCGCGCGGAAAATGATCAAAACTTCTTGAAAACATGCTCAAAATAACCCGAGGTCAGGTGGGAATGCCCGGTTAAGTCCTCATTTCTTCTCGCTCACAATGTTGACCCACCGCCCGGCCACCGCATAACTCTCAAGGGGTAGGCAGGCGCACGACGAGCGGACGGGACGAGAGCATGGGCCAGCTGACCACCGTGGACGCGACCTTCCTCCACGCCGAGACCGGCACCACCCACGCGCACATAGCCGGGGTCGGCGTCATCGATCCGGCCGGCTGCCCCGGCGGGCGGCTCACCGTCCCGCTGGTGGCGTCGCTGATCCGCGAGCGGGCGCACCTCGCCGCGCCGCTGCGGCAGCGGCTCGTCCAGGTCCCGTTCTCCCTCGACCACCCCTACTGGGAGGACGACCCCGACTTCAGGCCCGAACGGCACATCTCGGAGATCGGGCTGCCCGCGCCCGGCACCCGGCGGCAGCTCGCCGAGGTCGTCGCGATGCTCCACGAACGGCCCCTCGACCGCGCCCGCCCGCTCTGGGAGATCGTGATCGTCCAGGGTCTCGAGGGCGGCCTCACCGCCGTCTACGCCAAGGTGCACCACGCCGCGACCGACGGCGTCATGGCCGCCGAGACGCTCGCCGCGCTGCTCGACCTCACCCCCGAGCCCCGCGAGGTGCACCCCGACGCCGAACGGATCCCCGAACGCGCCCCCGCCCTCGGCGACATGCTCCGCAACGGCCTGCTCAAGGCCGCGCTGCACCCGGTGAAGGCCGCGCTGTCGATGGCCCGCGCCGTCCCGCACGCCGACGAGATCCCGGGCGTCGCCGCCATCCCCGGCGTGGGCCTCGCGTCCGCGTTCGTCCAGGGGGCGCTGCGCCGCGAGGGCCTGCCGCGCGTCCCGCGGTCCAGCGCGCCGCCCACCCCGTTCAACCGGCCGATCGGCCCGCGCCGCGCCGTCGCCTGCGGCGAGCTGCCGCTCGACGAGATCAAGAAGATCGGCCGGGGGCTCGGCGGCAGCGTCAACGACGTCGTCATGGCGCTGTGCGCGACCGCGCTGCGGCAGTGGCTCGACAAGCGCGGCGAGCTGCCCGACCGCCCGCTCGTCGCCGGCGTCCCGGTGTCGCTGCGCGGCGGCCGGTCGACCACCGACGCGTGCAACCAGGTGTCGATCATGACCGCGCCGCTCGCCACCCACATCCCCGACCCCGCCGTCCGGTTCACCGCCGTCCGCCGCGACATGGACCTCGTCAAGCGCCGCTTCGCCGTCACGTCCGGAAGCTGGGTGCGCGAGCTGAGCGGGCTCGTCCCCGCGCCCGTCGCGGGGCCGCTGACGCGGCTCGTCCTGCAGGCCGGCGCGGCCGTCTCGCTCCGCCCCATCAACCTGGTGATCTCGAACGTGCCGGGCCCGCAGTTCCCGCTCTACCTGTGCGGCGCGCGCGTCCTCGGCTACTACCCGATCTCGGTGGTGACGGACGTCAGCGGCGGCCTCAACATCACCGTGTTCTCCTACGACGGGACGGTCGACATCGGCATCGTCGCCTGCCGCGACCTCGTGCCCGACCCGGCCGAGATCATCGACCACCTCGAGGACGCCCTCGACGAGCTCAAGGCGCTGGCCGCCGACTGACCCCGAGCGCCTCCCGGTGCCGCCATGCCAGCTCCAGGGCGGCGGCGCCGGCGGGCTGCATCGGCGCCGGGACGGTCCCGTCGAACGGCGCGCGCGTCACCTCGCCCTCGGCGTTGACCTCGACCGCGTCCCCGAACAGCTCGGCGAACGCGTCGTCGTTGAACACCACGACGGTCAGCACGTCCAGCGCGAGCGTCAGCGGGTCGACGCCGATGCCGAGGAGGTACGCGCGCGCCCGCCCGGCCGTCCGGGCGGCGGTGAGCGCGCGGTGGAAGGGCCACGCGTCCTGGTCGAACCCGGGGCCGTAGTCCTCGTCCCGGCCGAGCACCTCCTCGGCGTACTCGCGGACCATGCAGCGCCAGAGGTCGAGGTCGCGGCGCTCGTCCCGCGCGCGGAGCGGCTGGAACACCCCGACCGGCATCACCTGGAACAGGCCGCCCGCGTGCGCGACCTTCGCCGGGTCGCGCCGGTGCAGCAGGTACGTCCCGGACGCCGTCAGCGTCACGGTCGTGATCGCCGGGAGCGCCGTGCGGCGGGCGAGGTCGCACGGGTCGCCGATCCGGTCGCGCAGGCCGCGCCGCCCCGCCGCCAGCTCGTGCGCGACGGCCTCGCCGACGTTCACCCCGTCGAAGTACCACGCGGGCGACAGCCGCAGCGTCGGCCGCTCCGCCGGCGGCTCGACGGCGACGAGCCGGTAGGCCGGGCGGTCCTCGAACACCGCCGGGGGCGCGAGCGCCCCGAGGGCCTGCGCGTACGTCCGGTACCCGCCGGGCAGGCCGTCCGGCGGGTCGGCGACGGCGGGCGGCGCGGGCGACGGGTCCCACGCGAGCCGGACGTCGCCGAGCGGGACCGGCGCGTCCGGCACCCAGCCGTCCGCGCACCGCAGCGGCGTGCCCGCGCCGCGCGGGACGTCCGGGTACAGGCCGTCCGCGACCTCCCCGAGCCGTGCCCGCGCGCCGTTGAGCGCCGCCCGTTCGTCCCGCCACCGCGCCGCGTCGTCCATGCACGCCACCCTACGGAGCGGGGGGACGGGCCGGGTCACGCCGCACGGGCGGCGAGCTCGCGCTCGATGTCCTCCTCGATGAGGTCCATGTTGATCAGCCCGGCGCTCCAGACGGCGTCGGCCGCCGCGGTGATCACCTGCCCGGCGGGCTTGACGACGTTGCCGGCCGCCCACACGCCGGGGACGCTGGTCAGGCCGAACTGGTCGGTCTTCACCTGGCCGTCCTCGGTCAGCTCGCAGCCGAGGTCGGTCAGCGGGCCGGAGCGGGCGACCATGCGCGGGCCGAGGAAGACGGCGTCGCACGGGACGGTCTCCCCGCCGGCCAGTTCGAGGCCGGTGACGCGGTCGTTCTCCACGACCAGCCGCGCCGCCTCGCCCTGGACGACGGTGACGCCGCGCGCGTCCAGCCGGTCGGCGTCCGCGCCCTGCGGCGCCTCGGCGGTGACGAAGGTGACGTCCTTCGACCACTGCGTGATCAGCAGCGCCTGGTGCACCGACATGGGGCCGGTCGCCAGCACGACGATCTTCTGGTCGCGGACCTCCCAGCCGTGGCAGTACGGGCACATCTGCACCTCGCGGCCCCAGCGCTCGCGCAGGCCGGGGACGTCCGGGAGCTCGTCGGTCACGCCGGTGGTCACCAGGAGCCGCCGGGCGTGCAGGACGGTCCCGTCCCGCAGGGTGACGGCGAAGCCGCCGGCGGTCCGCTCGGTGCGCTCGACGACGCCGTCGACGATCTCGCCGCCGTAGCCGCGGACCTCGGTGCGGCCGATCTTGCGCAGTTCCTCCGGCGGCATCCCGTCCCGGGTCAGGAACCCCTGCATGTGCGCGACGGTCGCGTTGCGCGGCTCGCCGGAGTCGACGACGGTCACGCGGCGGCGGGCCCGCGACAGCACCAGGGCCGCGCTCAGCCCGGCCGGTCCGCCGCCGATGATCAGTACTTCTCGCTGCTCGTTCCCCAGGTGTTCGCTCATGTCCCCGAGGATGCGCGACGCCCTGCGAGATTGACAAACTTCGTTGCCGAAACTGCAATGGACGCATGAGCGAACCGATCGAGGACGTGCTGGCGGGCGTGGGGGAGCGGCTGCGGCGGCTGCGCAGGGAGCGGGAGGTGACGCTGTCCGCGCTCGCGGAGTCCACCGGCATCTCGGTGAGCACGCTGTCGCGGCTGGAGTCGGGCAAGCGGCGGCCCAGCCTGGAGCTGCTGCTGCCGCTCGCGCAGGCGTACCAGGTGCCGCTGGACGAACTGGTGGGCGCGCCCGAGGTCGGCGACCCGCGCGTCCGGCTGCGGCCCCAGAAGCGGGGCGACCTGATCGTCATGCCGCTGACGCGCCGCCCGGGCGGCATCCAGGCGTTCAAGATGATCCATCCGGAGCGTCCGGGGAAGCCCGAGCCGAAGGCGCACGAGGGCTACGAGTGGCTGTACGTCCTGAACGGGCGGCTGCGGCTCATCCTCGGCGACCGCGACCTGGTCCTGGAGCCGGGGGAGGCCGCCGAGTTCGACACCCGGCTGCCGCACTGGTTCGCGGGCGTCGGCGGTCCGGCCGAGGTGCTGTGCCTGATGGGGCCGCAGGGTGAGCGCATGCACATGCGCGCCCAACCCAAACGGAAGTGACATACATTGGTTTTCCGTGCAGAACGCCCGAACCCCCCAGCATTCCCAGGAAGTCGGAGAACGCAGGACCGCCCCCGTCGCGTGGGTGCTGTGGGGCGTCGGCATCGCCGCCTACGTCGTGGCGATCCTGCACCGGACGTCGTTCGGCGTCACCGGAGAGGACGCCCTGCACCGGTTCGACGCGTCCGCCGGGATCCTCGCCACGTTCACGGTCGTCCAGCTCCTCGTCTACGCGGGGCTGCAGGTCCCCGTCGGGCTGCTGCTCGACCGCGTCGGCCCGCGCCGGATGATCGCGGGCGGCGCGCTGCTGATGGCCGCCGGGCAGGCGCTGATGGCCGTCGCGACGTTCGTCCCGCTCGCCGTCGCCGCCCGCGTCGTCGTCGCGGCCGGGGACGCCATGACGTTCATCAGCGTGCTCGGCATCGTCGGCGCGTGGTTCGCGCCGCCGCGCGTCCCGGTCGTCACCCAGCTCACCGGCCTGCTCGGGCAGCTCGGCCAGGTGCTCAGCGCGATCCCGCTGGTCGCGCTGCTGCACGGACCCGGCTGGGGCACCGCCTTCGGGTCCGCCGCCGCCCTCGGCGTCCTGGTCGGCGTGCTCGCGCTCGCGGTGCTGCGCGACGCCCCGCCCGGGGCGCGTCCCGCGTCGTCTCCGACTCCGCGGGAGGTCGGCCGCGACCTGCTCGCCGCGTGGCGCCAGCCCGGCACCCGCCTCGGCCTCTGGAGCCACTTCGTCACCCAGTTCACCTCGAACACCTTCGCCCTGATGTGGGGCTACCCGTACCTGGTGTCCGGGCAGGGCATGGAGCCCGCGACCGCCTCGACGCTCCTCACCGTGTTCGTCCTGGCGAACATGGTGTCCGGCCCCTACATCGGACGGCTCGTGGCGCGGCACCCGCTGCGCCGTTCGTGGCTCGTCCTCGGCATCGTCGGCCTCAACGCCGGGGCCTGGGCCGCGACCCTCGCGTGGCCGCCGCCCGCGCCCGCGTGGCTGCTGGTGGTCCTCGTCCTGTGCGTCGCGCTCGGCGGCCCCGGCTCGATGGTCGGGTTCGACTACGCGCGCACCTTCAACCCGCCCGGACGGCACGGCGCCGCGACCGGCATCGTCAACGTCGGCGGCTCGGTCGGCGCGCTCGTCACGATCCTGCTGATCGGGGTGGTGCTCGACGCCGCGTCGCCCGGCCGCGAGTACACGCCCGAGGCGTTCCGCCTCGCGTGGACCGTGCAGGCGCTCGTCTGGGCGGTCGGCCTCGCCGGGGTGCTGCGCACCCGCCGCCTCGCCCGCCGCGAGCTCGCCCGCCTCGCCCGCGTCGGGCCGGCCGGGTCAGCGGGCGAAGCCGTGCAGCAGCGCGCGGACCACGCCTGACGGGTCGGGCTGCGGCACGTCGATGAGGCCGCGGTAGACGACCAGGCCGACGAACATGTCCGACAGCAGCCACAGGTCGGCGTCCGCGCGCAGCTCGCCCCGCTCGATCGCCCGGTCGTAGATCGCCCAGCTCCGGGCCATCCGGTCGCGCATGGCGGTGCGCAGGATCTCGCCGACCGCCGGGTCGCGGCCCGCCTCGCCGAACGTCTCGCGCGTCCGCTCCGCGAGCTCGGGGGCGTTCCAGGCGGCGAGCGTCTCGGTGACGATCACCCGCAGGTCCCCCTCGAGCGAGCCGGTGTCGGGGACGGCCGTGACCTGGGCGTCCATGGCGGCGCGGAGCGCGTCGAGCAGCATGTCGCGCTTCGTCGCGTAGCGGCGGAAGACGCTGGCCCGGCCCACCCCGGCGGCCGCGGCCACCTCGTCCACGGTGAACGACGGCCCCTTGCTCACCAGCAGCTCCACCGCCGCCCGCTTGATGCGCGCGTCCACCGCGGGATCGGGCTTGCGTCCCCGAGCCGTCATTGTGATACTCCTAGTATCAGATACTGTAAGTCTCAGATTGGGTTCCGAACATGAGAGTACTCATCGTCGGCGCGGGCGTCGCGGGGCTGAGCGCGGCGCGCGGCCTCGCCCTCGCCGGGCACGACGTCGAGGTGTACGAGGCGGCGCCCGAACTCCGCACCGAGGGCGGCTCGATCTCCATCTGGCCCGCGACCGTCGGCGTCCTGCGCGAGCTCAAGGTCGACCTCGACGGCGCGGGCCGCCGCCTGGAGGCGATGGTGAGCCTCTCGCCGCGCGGCCGCCGCCTCGGCACGATCGACCTCACCGCCGTCGAGCGCGCCTTCGACGGCCTGCCCGCCCTGCACATCGCCCGCCGCGAACTCGTCGAGCGCCTCGCCGACGGCGTCCCCGTCCGCTACGGGCACGAGATCGCAGAGGTCGACCCCGACCGCGCGGAGATCGTCTTCGCCGACGGGCGGACCGCCCGCGGCGACCTGCTCGTCGGCGCCGACGGCCGCCGCTCGGTCGTCCGGCGGGCCCTCGGCGGCGGCGAGGCGCGGCTCAACGGCTGGGTCACCTGGCAGGCGTTCACCACCCTGCCCGCCGACATCATCGACGCGGGACGGACCCTGCTCGTCTCCAACGGGCGGTCGCTCGGCAGCGTCGCCCCCGCCGGGCACGGCCGCGCGCTGTGGTGGTTCGACCTGCGCGCCAAACCCGGAAGCCGATTCTGGGGCGACGCGCCCGACATCCTCGACCGGCTGCGCGAGCGGTTCGGCCGCTGGCCCGACCCGTTCCCCGCGGTGCTCGAGCACGCCGAGACCGCCGGCTTCTACCCGCACCACCTGCACCGCGTCCCGTCCACCTGGGGGCGGGGCCCGACCACCCTCCTCGGCGACGCCGTCCACACGATGCCCCCGGCGATGGCGATGGGCGCAGCCCAGGCCGTCGAGGACGCCTGGGCGCTGAGCCGCACCCCCGAGGACCCCCGCGCCTACGAGCGCGCCCGCACCAAGACCGTCCGCCGCGTCGCCCGGATGGTCGCGACCGAGATGCCCAGCCGCCAGGGGCCGCTCACCGGGCTCGTCCCGGACGCCCGCTCCACCAAGTCGTACGTCACGTGGCTCCGCTCCGCCACCGACTACCTCTAGCCGCGCGGCCCCGGCCCTAGCGGCGCAGCTCCAGCGTGCAGCACTTCGGGCCGCCGCCCGCCTTCCGCAGCTCCGACAGATCCACCGGAACCGGCTCGTACCCCCGCGCCCGCAGCGTGCCGATCAGCCCCTCGGCCTCGGCGTTGATCACCACGTTGCGTCCGTCGCAGACGGCGTTCAACCCGAGCACCGCCGCGTCCCGCTCGTCCGCCAGGACGGCGTCCGGGAACAACCGCTCCAGCACCGCCCTGCTCCCGGGCGAGAACGCGCCCGGGTAGTAGGCGACGTTGTCGCCGCCCAGCGGGAACAGCGCCGTGTCCAGGTGGTAGAAGCGCGGGTCGACCAGCCGGAGCGTCACCACCGGACGTCCGAGGAACTCCTGGGCCTCCTGGTGTGCGGCGATCTCCGTCCGGAAGCCCGTCCCGGCCAGGATCACGTGGTCGAGCGTGAGGAAGTCGCCCTCGCCCTCGTTCGTGTGCTCCGCCTCGAGCACGTCCGCGAACCCGTTCGCCCGCAACCACGCCGCGTACGCCGGACCCTCCGCCCGCCGCTCCGCGTGCGTGAACCGCGCCCCGTACACGCGCCCCCCGACGACCAGCGCGCCGTTCGCCGCGAACACCATGTCCGGCAGCCCGGGAACCGGCTCGATCAGGCTCACCTCGTGCCCCAGCGCGAGGTACGCGCCCCGCAGCGCCTCCCACTGCGCGACCGCCCGGCCCGCGTCGGCGCCCGCCGCCGGGTCCATCCACGGGTTGATCGCGTACGTCACGGCGAAGTGCTCCGGACGGCACATCAGGTAGCGCCGCCGCAACGCCGTCCGCGCAGGTGCAGGCTCCATCGCCGGCATGACGGTCATGCGTGTCTCCAGGCTTTCCGAGGAGGGATTCGACTGATCGAAAGCCTAAGAACCGAACCGCCCCGAACCAATGCGCGAACCTTGCTCTCACCTACCACTTCGTTGCTACTTCAGCCCCGCGCCGGGTGAATCGTTGCGCCCGTCGGCGAAACCCGCGAAATACGGACGCGCCTCCCCTCGCGGAGGGAGGCGCGCACCGTCGTCAGGTGATCGTCAGGTCACCGGGGTGTCGACGAGGTACACCTTCGGGGACGGGGTCTCGCACGTGGCCGAGGCCCGCGTGGAGCCGTTGAACGTGAAGGTCGCGGCCGCGTCGCCCATCGACACCGCCACCGACTCCGCGCCCGCGTTCGCCGAGTACGGGCCCGCGGTCAGCGTGCCGTTCGCGGGCAGCGACAGGACGATCTTCTGGTCGCGGACGAGCTGCACGGTCGGGATCTCGATCCCGTCGTCCGCCACGTTGTCGATCGCGGGGGACCCGCCCTCCACGTTCAGATCGAGTTTCGTCACCTCACCGGACGCGCTCGTGTAGCCCATGTCGATCAGCTTGTTCACCGTTCCCGCCGGGATGGTCAGCGCCCCGGACGCGTCGGTGAACGAGAAGCTCGACCCGCGCCTCATCGACAGCGGGAAGTTGCCGCCCACCGCGATGCCGACGTCCAGCGGCGTCCCGCCGAGGCTGCACTCGTACGGCGCGTTGATGATGCCGACGACCTCGTTCGAGTCCGGCTCCGGGAAGTCGAGCGGCGCGCCCTGGATCTTCGCCGGCGGCTGCCCCGCCGGCCCGCCGACCGCGACCCGCAGCAGCGCGTTGCCCTGCGTCGCCTTGCAGTCGGCCTTGATCGGGATGCTGAACCCGACGGACGACTTCAGGTCGACCTCCGCGACCGCCCCGTCGAACTTGAACGTCACCGCGCCGCCGTCCGGCGCCGTGTACGGCCCGACGTCGAACGTGCCGTCCAGCGGCAGCCCCACCTTCAGCGGCTGCCCCGCCTCGATCGGGATGTCGTCGATGACGAACGGGTCGCCCTCCGCGATGTTGATCGACTCGGGCGTCGCGTTCGCCGCGCCGATGCTGAGGTTCGTCACCCGCGCGTCCGCCGACGTCAGGCCCAGGATGGGCGCGAGCGACGTCAGCCACGACGGGAACGTGATGCTGCCCGACCCCTGCGTCAGCCAGAACTCCTGGCCGGGGCCGAGCTGGACGGGCGCGACGCCCTGCACGTCGACGTCCGTCGGGAGGTAGAACACCGGAATGCCGGCCAGCGTGATCGTGCAGCCGATCGGCAGCTTGAACCGTCCGGTGTCCACGCCCACCTCGGGGACGATCTCCGGTGGCAGCGCGTGCGCCGGGGTCGCGACGACCGTCCCCGGCAGCAGCGCGGCCACCCCGACGACCAGGGCCGCCAGCCTGCGCCTGAGTCTCATGAGGACTCCCTTCAAAGGTACTTATGGGCACCCCGATGGGAGGAATGATGACGACGGCCGTTCACGCCCGGTATCGAGGTCTATGAGCCTTCTCGCGAACTTCGTTGGCAGTCCCGGGCGGAAATCCCTGGCCCGTGCGCCCTCACGCCTTGAGGAAATCGGCGATGGGCGCGGTCTGCCCGAGGATCGCGTGCCCGGTCTCCGGCAGCAGCACCACGGACGCGTCCGGGACGCACTCGCGCACGCGCCGGGCCGTCCCGTGCGAGTCGAACATGACGTCGCGCCCGCCGACGATCACCAGCACGGGCATGCGCAGCCCCCGCAGCGCGTCGTCCGGGAACACCGGCAGCCGCTCCGTCCGGGGCCGGAACTGCTCGAACGTCAGCACGAGCCCGTCCAGGACGGGCCCGTCCGCCAGGCCGGTGACCTCCGCCGCCGTCCGGCGCACGCCGCCGCGCCCCATCGCGCGCATGACCAGCGCCTTGGCGAGCCAGCCGACCTTCTGCCGGCCCAGCCCGCCGGGGCACAGCAGCCCCAGCCGCCGCACCCGCTCTGGGCGCCGGACGGCGTAGTCCAGGGCGATCCACCCGCCGAGCGACGCCCCGACGAACGCGGCGTCCGCCAGGCCGAGCCCGTCCAGCACGTCGTCCAGCCACAGCGCGGGCGCGTCCGTCCCCAGCACCGGACGCGACGGCGCGCTCAGCCCCGGCTCCCCGACGAGGTCGACGGCGTGCACGCGGAAGTCCCGCGACCACGCGGCGACGTCGTCCCGCCACATCGTCGCGTTCGCCCCCGACCCGTGCAGCAGCACCACCGGCGGCGCGTCCGCCCGGCCGGAGACGACGGCGAACGTCTCGCCCTCCCGCGTGGGCACCCGCACATGCTCGGCGGGAACCGGCCAGCCGTCCAGGTTCTCCCGGTACAGCCGCAGCAGCTCACGCTCGCCCGCTGGGGACTTGTAGATCACGCTCATGTCGCATCCTCCTCATGTAAACATCTCTATCAGTACTCGTCGACGGATTGATAGGGAAGTTTAAGGCATGAAACGGTATGACGGTTCCCTCCGTGGCGGGCTAGGGGCGAGGCCGCGAGTTCCTGAACATCACGTTCAATAACATCTAGCTTGTATAAAGACGCGCCCCTCTGCTGCCGTGTAGCGAATGTTCACCAGATAGTCAACCGTTGACGGACCTGGTGTGACCTCTTACGCTCGCGTACACCTTGAGCGAAAACATACGGAGTGTTCAGTTATGGAGGTCGCGTCTTGGAGATCGCTGCGAACCGTGCCGGAACCGAGCCGGGCGAACGGTTCCTCTCCCGCGGGGCGGCGTTGCTGCCCGAGTTGGTGGCGCTTCGGCGGGCGATCCACGCCGAGCCCGAGCTGGGACTGCACCTGCCGGAGACGCAGCGCAAAGTGCTGGACGCGCTCGCGCCGCTCGGGCTCGAGGTGCGCACCGGGACGGCGCTGACCTCGGTGGTCGCGGTCCTGCGGGGCGGACGTCCCGGCCCGACCGTCCTGCTGCGCGCCGACATGGACGCCCTGCCCCTGCGGGAGGACGCCGACGTGCCCTTCCGGTCGACGAACGGCGCGATGCACGCGTGCGGGCACGACATGCACGTCGCGGGCCTGGTGGGCGCCGCGCGCCTCCTGCACGAGCACCGGGACGAACTCGCGGGCGACGTCCTGTTCATGTTCCAGCCCGGCGAGGAGGGGTTCGGCGGCGCGCCGCTGATGCTGGACGAGGGGTTGCTCGAAGTGACCGGCGAACGTCCGGTCGCGGCGTACGCCGTGCACGTCGGGCCCGGTCCGCGCGGCACGTTCGTGACCCGGCCGGGCACCGTCACCGCGAGTTCGACCACGTTCGAGGTCGAGGTGTCGGGGCGGGGCGGGCACGGATCCCGTCCGCACGAGGGCGTCGACCCGGTGCCGGTGCTGGCGGAGATCGTGCTGGCCCTGCAGAGTTTCGTCACCCGCCGGTTCAACGTCTTCGACCCCGTGGTGCTGTCGGTGACCAACCTGGCCGCGGGGACGGGCGCCGCGAACGTCATCCCCGGTTCCGCGACCCTCGGCGGGACGATCCGGACGATGTCCCCCGAGGCCCTGACCAGGGCCGAGGCGGAACTGCCGGCGTTCGTCACCGGGATCGCCGAGGCGCACGGCGCGACGGCGCGCACCGAGATCGTCACCGGCTACCCGAGCGTCGTCAACGACCGGGTCACGACCGCCCGCGCGCTGGACGTGCTCCGCGCGTCCTTCGGGGACGCCCGGGTCGTCGAGGCGCCGAACCCGACCATGGGCGCCGAGGACTTCTCGTACGTCACGCGGAACGTGCCGGGGACCATGCTGATGCTGCTGGCGAGCCCGCCGGACCTCGACGGACCGCCCGCGCCGAACCATTCCCCCCGCGCGGTGTTCGACGACGGCGTCCTCGGCGATCAGGCCGCCGCGCTCGCGCTGCTGGCCGCCGGGACGCTCGCCGGGGACGCGCGATGAGCGCCCCCGTCGAGACGGCCGCGCCCGCGACGGCCGGGCGCGGCGGACGGCTGTCGCGCGGCAAGAACCTCGCGCTGCTCACCACGTCGACCTCGATGGACAACACCGAGGCCGGACTCACCACGGTGATGTTCCCGCTGATGCGGGACGCCTTCGGGCTGTCGGGGGCGGCGCTGGGCCTGATCACGGCGGTCACCAAGGTCGCCGGCGCGCTCACCAGCGTCCCCTGGGCGATGCTCGCGCGCCGGTACCCGCGGCGGACGGTGCTGGCGGTCTGCTCGGGGTTCTGGGGCCTGTGGATCATCGCGGCGGGGCTGTCCCCGAACTTCGCCGTGTTCCTCGTGCTCTACGGGATCGGCGCCGCCGGCTTCGCCGGCTCGGGCGCCATCGCGCTCGAGATCCTCGGCGACGTCTACGACGATCACCACCGGGGCCGCGCCACCGGCATCCTGTACGCCGGGGTCGCGATCATCACCGGGGGCAGCGCGCCGCTGTTCGGGATCCTGTCGCACCTCGACAACGGCTGGCGCTACGGGTACGTCATCTCCGGCGCGATCTGCCTCCTGATCGGGGTGCTGCTCCTGACGCTCCTGGACGATCCCCGGCGGACCGTCGAGAGCACGCCGCGGCGCGCCGGGTTCGACGCGCGGAAGGCGGGACACGACCTGCGCGAACTGCTGCGCATCCGCACCTTCCGCTACATGCTGGTGCAGCGGCTCTTCTCCGGCCAGAACGTGATGATGTCCTTCAGCATCGTGTTCCTGGTCGACGAGCGCGGGTTCTCGACGGCGACGGCCTCCGTCATCGCGCTGCCGTTCGCGCTCGGCTACATCGTGGGCACCCTGCTCGGCGGGCGGCTCCTGGACCGCCTGCAACGGGTCATGCCGCGCAGCGGACGCGTGGTGATGCTCCAGGCCAGCCAGCTCGCGTTCGCCGCCATCGCCTGCGTCGCGCTGTTCGTCTCGGTGGACGGCATCGCGCCGTACATCGGGCTGTTCGCCCTCGTCGGGCTGTGCCAGGGGCAGGTTCCCGTCGTGCACCGGCCGCTGGTGATGGCCGTGGTGCCGCCGCATCTGCGCGCCATCGCGTTCGCCGTCTCCGTGTACGTCGTCGAGTCCGTCGCCATCGGCGGCTACGCGCTGCTCACGGGCCACCTCGGCGACCGGTTCGGCCTGCAGTACGGCCTCCTGGTCACCACGGTCCTGCTCACCGCCGCGAACGGCCTCGCCTCGGCCGCCCTCTACCGCCCCTACGCCCGCGACTACCTCGGCGTGACCTCCCGGGAGGCCCCGGCCTGACCCCCGCCCCCGGCATGGTCCCGGCCCACTACCGGCGCCCCGGCAGTAGGGTTCCGGCGTGGACTGGGCGGAACGGGTCACGACGGTCAACCAGTGGCGGCGCGGCGACAAGCGCGCGCCGCACAAGCCGCTGCTGCTGCTGTACGCGCTCGGGCACTTCCAGAACCACGGGGACGAGCCGATCGTCTACCGCGACGCCGAGGACCGGCTGCGGCGCCTGCTCGACGAGTTCTGGCGGAAGGGCAGCAGCCCCGCCTACCCCTTCCACCACCTGACGAGCGACGGCCTGTGGGACGTCCGGACGGCCGACGGCGGCGGGAGCCCGGGACCGAACGTCGGGCCGCTGCGGCGTTCGGGCGCCGCCGGGCGGTTCGCGGACGACCTCGCGCGCGACCTGCGGGACGACCCGGGGCTCGCGGCACGCCTCGGCCGGGCGATCCTCGACGCGAACTTCGAGCCGTCGCTGCACGACGAGCTGTGCGCGGCCGTGGGCCTCGCCGTGGACGGGCTCGCCGGGGCCCGCCGGCGCGATCGGGAGTTCCGCCGGGACGTGCTGATCGCCTACGAGTACCGGTGCGCGTTCTGCGGGTTCGACGGCGTGCTCGACGGGACGGCCGTCGGGCTGGACGCCGCGCACGTCCAGTGGTGGGCGTTCAACGGGCCCGACGAGGTGGCGAACGGGATTTGCCTGTGCGTCATGCACCACAAGCTGTTCGACAAGGGCGTGCTCGGCATGACGCGGGACCGCCGGATCACCGTGTCGACGATGTTCGTGGGGCGCGGGGACGCCGCGCGGGCGCAGGTGCTCGAGCTGGCGGGGCGTCCGGTCGAGCCGCCGCAGCGCGCGTTCCCGGCCGTGGCCGTCGAGCGGGTCGCCTGGCACGGCCGGGAGGTCTTCCGCGGCGACCCGCGCGCCGCTTGAGTGAATCGCGTGAGCGGGGCGTGCCCGGCGGGCGGGCACGCCCTCGCGCTCAGAGGTTGATCATGTGGCCGGCGAGGCCGTGCACGGCCTCCTTGACGGCCTCGCCCAGGGTCGGGTGGGCGTGGACGTTGCGGGCCACCTCGTGGACGGTGAGGTCCCACTGCTGGGCGAGGGTGAGCTGCGGCAGCAGCTCGGTCACCTCGGGGCCGATCAGGTGGGCGCCGAGGATCTCGCCGTACTTGGCGTCGCTGATCACCTTGACGAAGCCGTCGCCCTCGCCCATCCCGAGCGCCTTGCCGTTGGCGCTGTAGGGGAACTTGGCGACCTTGACGTCGAAGCCCTGCTCCTTGGCCTGCGCCTCCGTCCAGCCGAACGACGCGACCTGCGGCTGGCAGTAGGTGGCGCGCGGGATCATCACGTAGTCGAGCTCCATCGTCTCGGCGTCCGCGATGGTCTCGGCGGCGACGATGCCCATGGCCTCGGCGGCGTGCGCGAGCATCAGCTTGGCGGTGACGTCCCCGATCGCGTAGATGTGCGGGACGGACGTGCGGCAGCGGCCGTCGACGTCGATCGCGCCGCGCTCGGTCAGCCGCACGCCGGTCTTGTCGAGGCCGTAGCCGTCCACGTTCGGCTGGAAGCCGATGGCCTGCAGGACCTTGTCGGTCTCGATGACCTGCTGCTCGCCGGCCTTGCCGGTGACGGTGACCTTGACCTTCGGGCCGGAGTCGTCGATGGAGTCGACGCGGGTGGAGGTCAGGACGTCGATGCCGAGCTTGCGGTACCGCTTGGCGAGCTCCTTGGAGACGTCGGCGTCCTCGTTCGGCACCATGCGGTCGAGGAACTCGACGATCGTGACCTTGACGCCGTAGTTGTGCAGGACGTAGGCGAACTCGACGCCGATGGCCCCGGCGCCCGCGATGACGATGCTCTCGGGCAGCTCCGAGCTGAGGATCTGCTCCTCGTAGGTGACGACCCGCTCGGAAAGGGACGTCCCGGGCAGCAGCTTGGTGTGCGCGCCCGCGGCGATGATGCAGTTGTCGAAGGTGACGGTGTCGGACGAACCGTCGGCCTTCGCCACCTGCAGGGTGTTGGAGTCGGTGAACGTGCCCCGGCCCTCGTAGGAGGTGATCTTGTTCTTCTTCATCAGGAACTGGACGCCCTTGACGAGCTTGTCCGAGACCTGGCGGCTCCGCTGGAAGGCGACGCCGTAGTCGAAGGACACCTGCCCCTCGACGTTGATCCCGTAGGTCTTCTGCTCCTGGGTGAAGATGTGGGCGAGCTCGGCGTTGCGCAGCAGCGCCTTCGAGGGGATGCAGCCGACGTTGAGGCAGACCCCGCCCCAGTACTTCTCCTCGATGATCGCCGTCTTCAGCCCGAGCTGTGCCGACCGGATCGCGGCGACATATCCACCCGGGCCCGCGCCCAGGACCACGACATCAAAGTGTTCGCTCATATCCAGTGACGATATTCCGCCGCGGCCGGTGCTCGCATCCTGGTCGCGCGGGAGGTCCGGGGGAGGCGGCCCGGGGGAGGTGCGGGAGACCTCGCCGAGCGACCCGCGCGGTCACGTACTGTTGTCCCCACGGGCGGTGGAACAGGGCGAGCCCGCCCGGTCGTTGTCGGCAGATGTCCCCGTCCCGCCCGGAACCCGGAGGAGAAGACGAGTGCGGATCCCCAAGCGCGTCAACGCCGTCCTGGACTGGATGGAGCAGCACACGCGGGCGCTTGCGGTGGTGTTCGTGCTGGTCGTGCTGGTGGCCGTCCTGGTGGCCTTGGTGACGGCGCTGGTCCCGCCCGCGGTGGGCCTGCCGGTCGCGGGGTTCGTCCTCGGCGCGTCCGCCGGCGGCTACATGATGCACGCGCGGATGGCGCGGCGGGTGGCGCGGGTCCGCCGGGAGGCGGACGACCTGCTGCGCGAGAACGGGGCGCTGCGGCACCGGTACAACGTGCTGGCCAGCGGGGTGATCACCCGGGAGGCGCAGGAGACGCAGGCGATCGTCCCGATCCCCGAGGACGATCTGCTGGACGCGTCCGACGATCCGCAGCGGACCATGAGCCTGCCCGAGCTGACCGACGAGCTGCTCGGCATGGGCGAGGACGACGCCGACGGGACGGACGGGCGCGCGGGCCGGGACGGCGGTCCCGCGGGGGACACCGCCGACCTCGGGGAGGCCGTCGAGGAGTCCCGCAGAGGGTGACCGCTTCGCACCCCGGCGTTAGCTTTGTCGATCTTCGGGCAGGGCCAGGGCCGGGAGGTGCCGATGAGCTCACAGTCCGGAGCGGCCGCGGAACCGGCGGGCGGCGAGGCGGAGGTCGACGAGGCGGCGGTGCGCAAGGCCGTGATCGCCTCCGCGATGGGGAACTGCATCGAATGGTTCGACTTCGGCGTGTTCAGCGCCGGGGTGATGACCGCGATCATCGGGGACGTCTTCTTCCCCGAGGATTCGGCGGGCAGTGCGACGCTGCGGTCGTTCGCGCTGATCGCGGCGGCGTTCCTCGCCCGGCCGTTCGGCGGGCTGTTCTTCGGGCCGATGGGCGACAAGCTGGGCCGCAAGCGGGTCCTGGCGACCACGATCATCCTGATGTCGGGCGCGACGTTCGTGATCGGCATCCTGCCGAGCTACGCGGTGATCGGCATCGCGGCGCCGCTGGTGCTGCTGGCGGTCCGGCTGATCCAGGGCTTCTCGACGGGCGGTGAGTACGGCGGCGCGGCGACGATGATCGCCGAGTACGCGCCGACGAACAAGCGCGGGTTCTACGGCAGCTTCCTGGAGCTCGGCACGCTGGTCGGCTACATCCTGGGCGCCGGGCTGGTGCTGCTGATGACGGTGGTGCTCGGCGACGAGGCGATGCGCGACTGGGGCTGGCGGATCCCGTTCCTGATCGCGCTGCCGCTCGGCATCGTCGGGCTCTACGTCCGGACCCGCATCGAGGACACGCCGACGTTCCAGAAGATGGAGGAGGCGGGCAAGAAGGCGGCCTCGCCGCTGAGGGAGACGCTGGTCCACTACAAGCGGCGGATCCTGCTGCTGATCGGCATCGTGTTCCTGCTGAACATCGCGGACTACACGATGCTGACGTTCATGCCGTCCTACCTCATCGACTACCTCGACTACGACGACACGTCGTCGCAGCTCGTCACGATCGGGGTGGAGGCGGTGATGATCCTGTTCATCGTGCCGCTGGGCGCCCTGTCGGACCGGATCGGCCGCAAGCCGCTGCTGATCGCGGCGGCGATCGGGTTCTTCCTGCTGTCGTGGCCGGCGTTCGCGCTGATGCAGACGAACGACACGCTGGGCGTGCTGGCCGGGTACGCGATCGTCGGCGGGCTGCTGGTGCTGATGCTGGCGGTGATCGGGTCGACGTTCCCGGCGATCTTCCCGACGAACGTGCGGTACGGGGCGTTCGCGATCGGCTACAACATCTCGACGTCGCTGTTCGGCGGGACGACGGCGGTCGTGGTCGGTTCGCTGATCAGCGTGACGGACTCGAACTACGTGCCCGCCTTCTACCTGATGCTGGCGGCGCTGGTGGCGTTCATCCCGATCCTGAAGATTCCGGAGACGGCGCGGGTGCCGATCGACCGGGTCGGGAACGAGGACACCCCGGAACTCGCGGGTTCCGGGGCGAAATGACGATTATCTGCTGATATCCGGTTATTCGGTCCCGGGGATCGTTGTCCGGCGATCCCCGGGGCGAGCGGTCGCCGCGGTCAGCGGGCGAAATGCCGGCGGGCCCAGCCCACCAGCGTTCCGGCGATCACCAGTCCGGCGACGGTCTCGATCGCGAGTGCGGTCCACACGATCACTGGGGGCCTCCTCTCGGGTCCGACCGGGTCCCGCCTCCCGGGACCCGTCGCGCATCAGGCACAACACCACTATGCGGCCGATGTTTCCGTGCCGCGCCCGCCGAAACCGGTGATTTGTATCACTTTGCACCGCTCTGACCTGCGACGAAACCTCACCCGACGGTAAAAACCGGTGGTCGTCGCGCCGCGCGCCCGGACGTCCGGACGTCCGTCCGCCGGGGCGCCATCACGGGAGGGTTCTAGTCCTGTGACCCCGGGGTAAAGCAAGGGTGAAGGTGATCGCACGTTGCGCCCAAGTAATTACCGTCTGTAGCGTCACGGTTGGCCGAGCGGACGGCGCGGCGGGAACGGGCGGGTCGAACACCGGCCCTTTCTTTCCGTGCCCGATCGACCATTCCCGAAGCGAACGGCGACGAATCGGTGGTGTGCACGTGACGGAACAGCAGTTGAGCCTCGGTACCTCGGCGGCACGGAACCTGGCGACCACGACCAAGACCGTCCCCCAGATGCAGGGCATCACCTCCCGGTGGCTGCTGCGGCTGCTGCCCTGGGTGGAGGCGAAGGGCGGCGCCTACCGGGTCAACCGCCGGCTCACCTACACGCTCGGCGACGGCCGGGTCACCTTCGTGACGACGGGCGCCGACGTCCGCGTCATCCCCCGCGAGCTCTGCGAGCTGCCGCCGCTGCGCGGCTACGACGACGACCTGGCCCTCGACGCCCTCGCCGGACGGTTCGTCCAGCACGAGTACGAGCCCGGCGAGGTCATCGTCGAGGAGGGCCGCCCCGTCGACAAGGTCGTCCTCGTCGCGCACGGCAAGCTCAGCCGCATCACCGCCGGCGAGTACGGCACCGAGGCGGTGCACGGCACGCTCGCCGACGGCGACTTCTTCGGCGACCAGGCCCTCCTCGGCGAGGAGGAGGCCCCCGAGTGGGACAGCACGGTGAAGGCCGTGACGTCCTGCACGCTGCTCACCATGAGCGTCAGCGACTTCCAGGAGACGCTCGGGCAGTCGCCGACGCTCCAGGCCCACCTGGAGGAGTACCGCAACGCACCGGCGCGCGCGCACAACCAGCACGGCGAAGCGGCGATCGACCTGTCGGCCGGTCACGCCGGCGAGCCGACGCTGCCCGGCACGTTCGTCGACTACGAGGCCTCGCCGCGCGAGTACGAGCTGAGCGTCGCGCAGACGGTCCTGCGCGTCCACACCCGCGTCGCCGACCTGTACAACCACCCGATGGACCAGGTGGAGCAGCAGCTCCGGCTGACCATCGAGGCGCTCCGGGAGCGCCAGGAGAACGAGATGGTCAACAACCGGGAGTTCGGGCTGCTGCACAACTCGGCTCTCTCGCAGCGCATCCACACCCGCAGCGGCCCGCCCACCCCGGACGACATGGACGAGCTGCTCGCGCTCGTCTGGAAGGAGCCGGCGTTCTTCCTCGCGCACCCGAAGGCGATCTCCGCGTTCGGCCGCGAGTGCAGCACCCGCGGCGTGTACCCCGACCACGTCGACGTCCTCGGCCAGCGGGTCCCCGCCTGGCGCGGCGTGCCGATCTTCCCGTGCGACAAGATCCCGGTGAGCGCGCGCCGCACCAGCTCGATCCTGCTGATGCGGACCGGCGAGGCCGCCCAGGGCGTCGTCGGCCTGCACCAGACCGGCCTGCCGGACGAGTACCAGCCGGGGCTGTCGGTCCGGTTCATGGGCATCGACGAGAAGGCGCTCATCAAGTACCTCGTCAGCGCCTACTACTCGACGGCCGTCCTCGTGCCGGACGCGCTCGCGATGCTGGAGTCCGTCGAGATCGCCCACGGTGCGGGAGCGTGACGCCCGACCCGAGCATCCTCCCGGCCGGGGAGACGCACCGCCGGGCGCCCGCCGGGACGTCCCGCAGGACGCACCGCCGGGCGTCCGGCCACGCCGTCCAATACCCGCCGTGATAGCCGTTGGCCATGGACGGTCATCTGCGCGATCTGCGGTATTTCGTCGCGGTCGCCGAGGAGCTGAACTTCACC